>NZ_JAAQWK010000007.1:0-337738 GCF_012985445.1 Pseudomonas sp. WS 5532 | reverse complement strand
GGCAAGAGCGCGAAAGTCGCGCTCATCGCCTGCATGCGGATACTGCTGATCAGACTAAATGCCATGCTGCGAGACGGTACAGAATGGCGCTGACGGACGGTGGGTTAAGACAGTTGCTCCCACATTTTTAATCGAGTTAAGCCTGTTCCAGTTGGGCCAAACGCTCTTCCAGCGCTGCAATCCTGGCTTCAAGTTCTTCGATTCGCTCCACCGAAACCCCACCCGCCGAGCGCTCCACCGGGCTCCCGCGTGCCGCGATGATCGCCTCAATATCCGCCGGATCCCCCAACGCATGGGTATAACGATCTTCCCGTTGCCCTGCCTGGCGCGGCACCAATACTGCCAGCCCGCGCGCAATCAGGCGTTCAAGCTGGTGCACGACCTGTTCGGCATCTTCAAAGTCATGCATGCGCCCGCTGCGGGTCAGCAGTTCGTTGACGGTCTGCGGCCCGCGCAGAAACAGCAGCCCGATCAGGATTACCTGGGCCGGCACCAGCTCCAGTGCCTTGTCCACCCGATGCTCCCAGCGGTCGGCGCGGCTGCCCATCACCAGGCGGGTAAAGCCTTGGCCCTCGAGCACCCGCAGGCTCTGGCCGACCTGGCCCTGGCTCAAGTTGGTCACCGGTTCCCGGCTGGTCTTCTGGTTGCAGGCCAACACCAGCGCATTGAGTGTGAGCGGGTAGGTCTCCGGGTTGGTCGCCTGTTTTTCGATCAGGCAGCCCAGGATGCGGATTTCCGTGCTGTTCAGGCGCGGCTCAGGGGTGTCGGTGTCGTGCTCGGCGGTCATCGCGCTTTCCCTATGCAGTGAAGCTCACTAGCCTAATCCTGAAAAAATAAAAGACAAGCCGCAGGCATGGCTATAATCGCCGCTGGTTCCAAACCCTGCCATCACCGTGAGACTGTCATGACTATTTCCCTGTACGCCGCCTCCATCCCGGTCTTCAAGCAAATGCTCAACGCGCTGAGCGACGTGCTGAACAAAGCCGAAGCCCACGCCACCGCCAAGAACATCGAACCCAATGCCTTGCTGCAAGCGCGTCTGTTCCCGGACATGTTCCCGCTGGTGCGCCAGGTGCAGATCGCCGTCGACTTCGCCAAGGGCGTTTCCGCGCGCCTGGCCGAGATCGAAGTGCCGAAGTACGAAGACAGCGAAGTGACCTTCGCCGATCTGCAAGCACTGATCGCCAAGGTGCTGGCATTTGTCGACACCATCAAGCCTGAGCAAATCGACGGCAAGGAAGGCATCGAGATCATCACCCGTCCAGGCACACCGAAAGAGAAGCGCTTCAGCGGTCAGTCTTACCTACTGACCTATGGCCTGCCGCAGTTCTTCTTCCACGTCACCACCGCTTACGCTTTGCTGCGTCACAACGGTGTGGAAGTGGGCAAGCGCGATTACATGGGCGCTTTCTAAGCATCCAGATACAAAAAAGCCCGGGATCGTTGCTGTCGAACGCCCCGGGCTTTTTTACGCCTGGATAGTTAAGCCGTTTGCTCTTCCTTGCCCAGGCAGGCGGCTGCCGTGAACAGCACATCGGTGGACGAGTTGAGCGCGGTTTCCGCCGAGTCCTGCAGCACACCGATGATGAAGCCTACGGCCACCACCTGCATGGCGATCTCGCTGGGAATGCCGAACAGGCTGCACGCCAGGGGAATCAGCAGCAACGAGCCACCGGCCACACCCGACGCGCCGCAGGCACATACCGCCGCGACCACGCTGAGCAGCACGGCGGTTGGCAGGTCCACGGCAATACCGAGCGTGTGCACGGCGGCCAGGGTCAACACGGTGATGGTAATCGCCGCGCCGGCCATATTGATGGTGGCGCCCAGCGGGATCGACACCGAGTAAGTGTCTTCATGCAGGCCCAGGCGTTTGCTCAGCGCCAGGTTCACCGGAATATTCGCCGCCGAACTGCGCGTGAAGAACGCGGTGATGCCGCTTTCGCGCAAGCACATCAGCACCAGCGGATAAGGGTTGCGGCGCAGTTTCCAGAACACGATGGCGGGGTTGATCACCAGCGCGACAAACAGCATGCAGCCGATCAGCACCACCAGCAGGTGGGCATAGCCGAGCAGGGCGCCGAAACCGGAGGTGGCCAGGGTCGAGGCCACCAGGCCGAAGATACCCAGCGGCGCAAAGCGGATGACGACGCGCACGATCAGGGTGACGCCATTGGACAGGTCATCGAGCACCGTGCGAGTGGTAACACCTGCATGGCGAATCGCGATGCCCATGCCGATGGCCCAGGCCAGGATGCCGATAAAGTTGGCATTCATCAGCGCGCTCACCGGGTTATCCACCACGCTCAGCAGCAGGCTTTGCAGCACTTCGCCGATACCGCCGGGGGCGCTGACGGTGGCGTCATGGGTAGCCAGCACCAAAGGCGACGGGAACAGCATGCTGGCAACCACTGCGACGACGGCAGCGGCAAAGGTGCCGAGCAGGTACAGGAACAGGATTGGCTTGATATGGGTTTCCTGGCCATGTTTATGGTTGGCGATAGACGCCATGACCAAGACAAACACCAGAATCGGCGCAACGGCCTTCAGCGCGGTGACAAACACCTTACCGATAAAACCAGTGGCTCGCGCAGCCTCGGGCAACAGCAAGGCCAGTAAGATACCGGCCACCAGGCCGATGACAATTTGGGTGACCAGGCTGACGCGCATCAGTCGTTGCAGCAGGGAAGGGGCAGCAGTCATAAACAGTTGTCTCTAGTTTTTTTAGTAGGACGCAGCATTGCAGGCACATAGCGACGTAGGAAGCAGGCCCAAAGTCTAACATGCTGTAGGAAGCGTCCCGTTTCGGTGCGGCATTCCGTCACCCTCAACTGTAGGGTTTGGCCAGGCCAAGGCCTATTCTGTTAAGATTGCGGCCTCTCATCTTTCCTCTCCCTCAGCGAGCCCTTCGGGCTGTCGTTGATGTCGTCGTTTCTGGAGTTTTCATGTTGTTCCCTATCCTGCTGCTGTCGGCCGCCGGTTTTACCGTGCTGACCACAGAATTCATCATTGTCGGGCTGCTGCCGTCGATCGCCCGCGACCTGAACGTCAGCGTGTCCCAGGCCGGGCTGCTGGTGACGTTGTTCGCGTTTACCGTGGCGGCATTCGGGCCGTTCCTGACCGCATACTTCGCGCGGTTCCAGCGCAAGCGCCTGTTTATCTGCATCCTGATCATGTTTGCGCTGGCTAATACCGTGGCGGCATTGGCGCCGAACATCTGGGTCATGGCCTTGGCGCGCTTGATTCCGGCGTTGGGGTTGCCAGTGTTTTGGGCCTTGGCGAGTGAAACAGCGGTGGATATCGTCGGGCCGGAGTTTGCCGGCCGGGCCATTGAAAAGATCGGTTTCGGGATTGTCTGCGCCACGGTGTTCGGCATTCCGGTTGGCACCTTGATCTCCGATATGTTCGGCTGGCGCACAGCGTTTGCGATTCTCGCCGTGGTGGCGTTGGCCAAGGCCTTGCTGCTGTTTATCTACCTGCCGGTGACCACACCCAAGAACGATCAGGTGAGCCTGCGCTCGCAGTTCAAGCTCCTGCGCAACCCGTTGATGCAGGGCCATATCCTGCTGTCGATCCTGGTCTTCAGCGGCATGTTTACCGCTTACACCTACCTGGCAGACATCCTTGAGCGCCTGGCCGGCTTCGACGGCACGCTGGTGGGCTGGTGCCTGATGGGTTTTGGCGCAGTGGGCCTGATCGGCAACGCCCTCGGCGGGCGTGCGGTGGATCGTCACCCGCTGATTGCGTCCATGGTGTTTTGCGGGTTCATGATCGCCGGCATGGTCGCGGTGGTCCCGGCGATTCACTCCACCCTCGGCCTGGCAGCGGCGATGGCAGTGTGGGGCGTGACCCAAGCGGCGATGTTTCTGGTCAGCCATGTGCGCCTGATGAAAGCCGCGCCCCACGCCCCGGCGTTTGCGGCGTCGCTGAATATCGCTGGCGCCAACTTGGGTATTGGCCTGGGGGCAATGGTGGGTGGGCATGTGATCGACACCCTTGGCCTTGCCAGCCTGGGGTTTGCGGCGTCCGGATTTATCCTCGTATCGATCCTGCTGGCGCTGTGGTTGATGACCGCCGAGCAGCCGATGGCGTCCAGCGCCTGAGTCAGCCTGGCTGGGACGGGATCAGGCTTATGTGGGAGCCGGGCTTGCCCGCGATGCAGGCACCTCGGTGTATCAGTAAGACCGAGGTGATGCTATCGCAGGCAAGCCAGCTCCCACACCTTGCCGTCAGGGCAGGGCGGTAAACAGCTCGCGCCGCGCCCCTTCGGTAATCGCCACGATGCCGGGGTGCTTGATCTTGCGTTCCACCGAGATCGCGTAGAACGACTCGGTGACCGCATCGGTCTGGCCGATCAGCGCCACGCCATATTGGCGCACCACCTCATCGGCGATCACGCTGGGGGCGATAAATATCCCGCTGCCCGACTGCCCAAACGCCTGCATCAACGCGCTGTCGTCGAACTCGCCGATGATCTTCGGCTGGATCTGCTGCTCGGCAAACCAGCGCTGCAAGCGGCTGCGCACCACCGTCTCCGCACCCGGAATCAATAACGGCGCGCCCTGCAGGCAGTGTGGGAAATCGCCGCCGTATTGGTCCGCCAATGCCTGGGTGGCGAAAAAGCTGATGCCGCACTCCCCGAGTTTCTGACTGTAGCCTTTGATGTCCAGATGCGTGGGCATAGGGCTGTCGGAGATCACCAGGTCCAGGCGCTGGATCGCCAGGTCGGCCAATAACCGTTCGAGTTTGTCTTCGCGGCAGGTGATGCGCATCGGCTCGCTCAACTCCATGGTCGGCGCGATCAGCCGATAAACGATGGATTTTGGCACCACATCCGCGACCCCGACCCGAAACAGGATCTGCTGTTCGTCGGGTGCTGCGCGCAACATGGCTTCCAGCTCGTTACCGGTCTGGAACATCTGCTCGGCATAGGGCAAGGCCCGTCGCCCGGCTTCGGTGAGTTCCAATTGGCGACCGACACGCTGAAACAGGGCGATACCAAAGGTCTGCTCCAGCAGGCTGATCTGGCCGCTGATGGTCTGCGGCGTGAGGTTCAGTTGCTCACAGGCGCGCACAATGCTGCCGGTCTTGGCCACCACCCAGAAGTAATGCAATTGTCGATAATTGAGCATGGCGGTCTACACTTCGTAAAAACCGAAGTATACGTGAGAAAAATACGAATTTTACTGAACTGTTCAGCTGCATAGAATGCCTCGCTATCGAGGGGCCACTATTTGGACCCAATGGTTCTAACGAGGAAAACATGATGAAACTCAATTCCCTGGGCGCGGCGTCCGTCCTTGCGCTTTCATTGGTGATGATCAGCGGCTGTGATCAAGTCGAAAAGAGCGCGCAGCAGGTGCTGGGCAAAGCCACCGAATCGGCCAAACAAGCCATCGATGACACCCACAAGGCCGCCGAGCAGGCATTGAGTGAAGCGACCCAAGGTTTGATCAAACCTGAAAAAGACGCTGAGCAGGCCGAAAAAGAATCTGAAACCCAGCGTAAAGAAGCTTAATTTCCCAGCACAACGTCAGGACTGACCTATGGACTACCTTTTACAACTGGCCGCCAGCCCGACCGCCTGGGTTGCACTGGCCACCTTGATCGTCATGGAAATCGTGCTGGGCATCGACAACCTGATATTCATCTCGATCCTCACCAACAAGCTGCCCGAAAAACACCGGGCCAAAGCGCGGCGTATCGGCATCAGCATGGCGTTGATCCTGCGTCTGGGTCTGTTGAGTACCATCGCGTTTATCGTGCAGCTGACCGCGCCGGTGTTTGAAATCTTCGGCCAGGCGTTTTCCTGGAAGGACATGATCCTGATCGCCGGCGGCCTGTTCCTGGTGTGGAAGGCCACCACCGAGATCCATCACAGCATGGACCCGGAGCCCGAGGAGAAAGCCAGCGTCAGCAACACCGTGGCCATCGGCTTTGCCGCCGCGATTGGGCAGATCCTGTTGCTCGACCTGGTGTTCTCCATCGACAGCATCATTACCGCCGTGGGCATGACCGAGCACTTGCCGATCATGATCATCGCCGTGGTGGTCTCGGTGATCGTGATGCTGGTGGCGGCCGAGCCGTTGGCCAAGTTCATCAACGACAACCCGACCGTGGTGATGCTGGCCCTGGGCTTCTTGATCATGATCGGCATGACGCTGATCGCCGAAGGTTTCGGCGCCCATGTGCCAAAAGGCTATGTGTATGCGGCCATGGCGTTCTCGGCGGTGATCGAATGCCTGAACATTGCCCGGCGTAACCGTCACAAACGCTTGCTCGCAGCCCGCCCGTAAGCGCTGAAGCAAAAAGCCGGCTGTGCTCACAAGAGCCCAGCCGGCTTTTTGCTGTCTGTTAGAATCGGCCCACTTGATACCTTGAGGTCCACCATGAACGAGCCGATTCGCCTCACCCAGTACAGCCACGGCGCGGGTTGCGGCTGCAAGATTTCGCCCCAGGTGCTGGAAGTGATCCTCGCCGGCAGCGGCGCACAGAACCTCGACCCCAACCTGTGGGTGGGCAACGCCTCGCGTGACGATGCGGCGGTGTACGCCATCGACGACGAACGCGGCGTGGTCTCCACCACCGACTTTTTCATGCCGATTGTCGATGATCCGTTCGACTTCGGCCGTATTGCCGCCACCAACGCGATCAGCGATATCTACGCCATGGGCGGCGACCCGCTGATGGCCATTGCGATTCTGGGCTGGCCAGTAAATGTGCTGGCGCCGGAAGTAGCCCGCGAAGTGATCCGTGGCGGCCGCTCGGTGTGCGACACCGCCGGTATTCCGCTGGCCGGCGGGCACTCTATCGACGCGCCGGAGCCGATCTTCGGCCTGGCCGTGACCGGCATCGTGCAAAAGCGCCATATGAAGCGCAACGACACCGCCACCGCGGGTTGCAAGCTGTACCTGACCAAACCGCTGGGCATCGGCATCCTTACCACCGCCGAGAAGAAGGGCAAATTGCGCGAGGCGGACATCGGCCTGGCCCGTGACTGGATGTGCACGCTCAACAAGCCTGGCAGCCGTTTTGGCAAGTTGGCCGGCGTAACGGCCATGACCGATGTCACCGGTTTCGGCCTGTTGGGTCATCTGGTGGAAATGGCCGACGGCAGTGGTCTCACCGCCCGAATCGAATATGCCAAAGTCCCACGCCTGGCCGGAATCGAGGACTACTTGGACCAAGGCTGCATGCCCGGTGGCACCTTGCGTAATTTCGACAGCTATTCAAGCAAGCTGGGGCGTCTGCAGGAACTGCACAAGCGCGTGCTGTGCGACCCACAGACCAGCGGCGGCCTGCTGATCGCCGTTACCCCGGAGGGCGACGCCGAGTTTCACTCTGTGGCCGCAGAACTGGGCCTGAGCCTTGAGCCAATCGGCGCACTGGTTGAGCGACAGACCCACGCGGTAGAGGTGTTTTGATGGCAACTGACATCACCAACTACCGCGACATCTTCCTCAACGACCGGCCGATGATGGATACCCGCGCGCCGATCGAGTTCACCAAGGGGGCGTTTCCCGGCGTGGTCAACCTGCCGCTGATGACCGACGACGAACGCCAGCGGGTCGGCACCTGCTACAAACAGCAGGGCCAGCAAGCGGCCATCGTGCTGGGGCATGAGTTGGTGTCCGGGGCAATCAAGGCCGAGCGCATCGAGCATTGGGCGCAATTCGCCCAGGCCAACCCCGACGGCTACCTGTACTGCTTTCGCGGCGGGCTGCGGTCGCAGATCGTGCAGCAATGGTTGAAGACCGAAGCGGGTATCGAGTATCCCCGCGTCGGCGGTGGTTACAAGGCCATGCGCACCTTTCTGCTGGAAACCCTGGAGCAAGCGACGGCCGAGTGTGATTTCGTCTTGCTCGGCGGCATGACCGGGACCGGCAAGACCGAGGTGTTGAGCCAGTTGCGCAATGCCTTGGACCTTGAAGGGCACGCCAACCATCGCGGCTCCAGCTTCGGCAAGCGCGCCACGGCGCAACCGTCCAACATCGACTTTGAGAACCGCCTGGCGGTGGACCTGCTGAAGAAACGCACGGGCGGTATCGAACAGTTTGTGGTCGAGGACGAAAGCCGCATGATCGGCAGCTGTGCACTGCCGTTGCCGTTGCATAAGGGCATGCAGACCTTCCCGATGGTGTGGCTGCAAGACAGTGTTGAAGGCCGCGTCGAACGGATTCTGCGCGATTACGTGGTTGATCTTTGCGCCGAATTTATCGCGGTGTTTGGCGAAAGCGGGCAGGCGTTGTTTGCCGAGCGCTTGACCCAGAGCCTGGCCAACATCCACAAGCGCCTGGGTGGCGAACGCTTCCAGCGCTTGCAGGCCATTTTGCAAGATGCCCTGGCAGAGCAGGCGCGCAGCGGTGCTGTGGATTTACACCGGGTGTGGATCGAAGGCCTGTTGCGCGAGTATTACGACCCGATGTATGCGTTCCAGCGTGAAAGCAAAGGCGCGCGAATCGAGTTTGCAGGGGAGCAGGGCGCGGTGGTGGCGTACTTGCGCGAGCGGGGTGCCAGGCGGGGGTGATGCGGTGGGTTTGAGGACCTCATCGCAGGCAAGCCAGCTCCCACATTTGACTGCATTCACAGATCAACATGTGGGAGCTGGCTTGCCTGCGATTAGGCCCTAAGCCCCACAACAAAGCCTAAAGAATCACCGCCCCGATCAGCCCACACACCACCCCCACCAGCATGGTCAGCCCGGCCACCGTCACCAGCACCCGCGCGTCGAAGTCCTTGCGCAGCATCAACAGCGACGGCAGGCTCACGCTGGGCAAGGTCATCAGCAACGCCACGGCCGGGCCGGTGCCCATGCCCAATGTCATCATGGTTTGTACGATAGGAATCTCGGCTGCCGTAGGAATGACGAACAGCGTGCCGACGATGGCCAGCGGTACCAGCCACACCAGGCTATTGGCCATGGCCCCGTCGACATGGGGAAACAGCCACACCCGCGCGGCGCCCAGAATCAGCACGGCGACGATATAGATCGGGATCGTGCTCCAGAACAGCTGCCACAGGGTCCGCAGCCACCGGCTCAAAAATGGCTGCGACTCGGTCTGACTCGCGTCAGCCACTGCGTCCAGTGCCGCTTCCGGCACATGGTCGGGACGGGCAATGCGTTGTGCGACCAGCGACACGCCCACCACCAGCACAATCCCCGCCACCAGGCGTAACGCGGTAAAGCCCCAACCCAGCACAAAGCCCATGAACACTAAGGTTGCCGGGTTCAGCACCGGGTTGGCGATCCAGAAGGCCAGCGCCGCGCCCACCGACACCTGCTGACGGCGCATGCCCGCTGCCACCGGGGCCGCGCAGCAACTGCACATCATCCCCGGCAAGGCGAACAGCCCGCCACGCAGGGTCGAACCCAGCCCGGCGCGGCCAAACAGGCGCAATAGCCAGTCGCGGGGGATCAACACTTGCAGCAGTGACCCCAGAATCACCGCCAATACGGCAGCTTTCCAGATCGCCAGGAAATACACCTGAGCATAGGCCAGTGCCGCGGCCAAGGGTGAGCTTTGCTGATCGTTGAGAATCGAGGCGCCGATGCTGTGGTTATCCGCAGCGACAAAGGCCTTGAGGTAGTAGGGCGACCACTTCACGTAATAGAGGCCGATGCAGGCCACCAATATGAACAGCGCTGGTTTCCACCAGAACGACCAGCCCCGGTTGGGCTGGGTGGAGATGAGGTTGGGCATGGTGCAGGTCCGCAGATGATTCAATAGCGGGGCATCATACGCGCCTACTACCGATCGTTCCCACGCTCCTGCGTGGGAATGCAGGCTGAGACGCTCTGCGTCGCGACGCTGGCCCCAGCACCTGAACCTCGCCCAGGGTGAAAGTTGAGCGTTACGGAGTGAATTCCTACGCGGGAGCGTGGGCTCTATCTGCAGGGCTTCAGATATCCGCGCTCACTTGGGTTGCATCCGGGCATGTCTGCTGGCCGTTATCCAGGCCTTGCTTGTAGTTGCGGCTCAGCAGCGAAGCCTTGCCGTTGTGCCAGGTCAGTGTCAGTACATAGAGCGTGTCGTAATCGCCGCCCGACCAATCGTCCGTGATGGTGTGTTTTTCACCCGAGGCTTCACTGGCCACCCGGTTGATCAGCTCCGGCAAATAACCGTGTGACCAGGCGGTGTAGATGATGGAATTGTGGTACTTGTCTTCCACCAGCTCATCGGCGAGGTCGTGGGTGTCATTGGCGGAGAACTTGATGTTCACCGGCAGGCCAAGCTTGATGGCGCTGGGGCTGATGGTCATCAGGGGCCGAATGTAGCTGTAGGAATTATCGTGCTCGCCTTCCTCGACATTGCGCGTCGGGTCGGGCGCAAACACGTAGTTGGCCTTGCCGAATTTTTCCGGCAGCACGGTGGCCAGGTTCATCGCGCGGTTCAAACCCTGGCAATTGAGCTGGCCGAGGCCGCCGACGGGTTTTTCGCCGTGGCGCAGGAACACCAGGGTTTGCACACCGTCCACCGGCGCGGCGCGGCTGATTCGCGACTCCAGGGTCAGGCCGATGGCGCCGCCCACCAGCAATAGCGGCAACATGATGTAGGCATAACGTTTAAGACGTTGCGCAAGGCACAGAGGCTTGATTGTCATTGTAGGTTCGAGTCTTCAGTGCAGCGATTAAGGCGGGCAAGCCTGGCCCCAGCGACGCATCCAGCGTGCTGCGGTTTAACCTGTGATTGTTACGGGGTGTCTTCCTTTCACCGTCATGGCGCAGTTAAGAGTATGAATCGGCTCTTTGGTTCGCCTGCGCGCACCATAGCGCGGCTATGTTGCGCAATGATGACCCATGCAGGACGGCGTGCAGGTGGCTATCATGGGGACTTTGAGCCTGGGGACTTCCCGATGAACGCACTTGCCGCTTTCCCGATCAACAGCAAATGGCCCGCCCAGCACCCGGAGCGCTTGCAGCTGTATTCGCTGCCCACGCCCAATGGGGTCAAAGTGTCGATCATGCTGGAGGAACTGGGCCTGCCTTATGAAGCGCATAAGGTCAGTTTCGAGACCCAGGACCAGTTGTCACCGGAGTTCATGTCCCTGAACCCCAACAATAAAATCCCGGCGATCATCGACCCCAATGGCCCGAGCGGTCAGCCGCTGGCGTTGTTCGAGTCCGGGGCGATCCTGATTTACCTGGCGGAAAAAACCAGCCAGTTGCTCTCCGAAGACCCGGCCACCCGTTACGAAACCCTGCAGTGGCTGATGTTCCAGATGGCCGGTATCGGCCCGATGTTTGGTCAGGTCGGGTTCTTCAACAAGTTTGCCGGCAAAGCATACGAAGACAAACGCCCACGTGATCGCTACGCCGCCGAATCTCGGCGTTTGCTCGGCGTGCTGGAAAAACACTTGCTGGGCCGCACCTGGATCATGGGTGATGAATACAGCATCGCCGACATTGCCACCTTCCCATGGATCCGCAACTTGATCGGTTTCTACGAGTCCGGCGACTTGGTTGGCATCGCTGATTTCCCTAATGTGTTGCGTGCACTGGACGGTTTTGTCGCCCGCCCGGCGGTGATTCGTGGCCTGAGTATTCCGAGCTAAGACATGCCGACTTTCGATTTCAAGCAACTGGATGTGTTCAGCCGGGTTTCGCTCAAGGGCAACCCCTTGGCGGTCGTGCTCGGCGCCGATAGCCTCACGGACCAGCAAATGGCCGACTTCGCCAACTGGACCAACCTCAGCGAGACCACGTTTTTGCTGACGCCGCGTGACCCTCGGGCGGATTATCGGGTAAGAATTTTTACCACGCTTAAAGAGCTGCCGTTCGCCGGGCACCCGACCCTGGGCAGTTGCCATGCGTGGCTGCAGGCAGGCGGCGTGCCCAAGGGTGAGGAGATTATCCAGGAGTGCGAAATCGGCCTGGTGCGTGTCCGTCGCCAAGGCGATGAACTGGCGTTTATTGCACCACCGTTGTTGCGCACAGGGCCGGTGGAAGCGCCCCTGCTGGAGCGCGTGCGCCTGGGGTTGGGCCTGGCACCTGAGGCCATTGTGCGCAGCCAGTGGGTGGATAACGGCGCGGACTGGCTGGCGGTGATGCTGGCCGACCGCGAGCAGGTGTTGGCCTTGCAGCCCGATTACGCGCAATTGCACGGCCTGGCCATTGGCGTCATCGCGCCCTGTGACCCGGCGCGTGACGAGGTGGACACCCACTTTGAAGTGCGCGCTTTTATCGCCGGTGACGGCGCCCAGGAAGACCCGGCCACCGGCAGTTTGAATGCCGGTGTTGCCCAATGGTTGCTGGCCGAAGGCCTCGCGCCCGAGCGGTATGTGGTCAGCCAGGGCACCGCGATTGGGCGTGCCGGGCGAATTCACGTGGAGCGCCAAGGTGATGAAATCTGGGTGGGCGGCGCAGTGGCGGCGTGCATCGAAGGGCGAGTCCAGCTCTAGATCAATATATTGTTACGGCCCACGCAATACACTATTGGCCCCTGGGCGTTTGTGCTGCGGGGGCCAAGGGGCATAAGCTTTTGCCCCAACTATTCTGCCGCTATCCAGGAAAGCCATGACCAGCCAGTTCCCCCAAGCCCGTCCTCGCCGCCTGCGCCGCTCCCCGGAGCTGCGTGGCCTGTTCCAGGAAACCGAATTCACCCTCAACGACCTGGTACTGCCGATTTTTGTCGAAGAAGAAATCGACGACTTTGTGCCGATTACCAGCATGCCGGGCGTGGTGCGTATTCCTGAGAAAAAACTGGCCGGTGAAATCGAGCGTTATGCCCGTGCCGGGATCAAGTCGGTGATGACCTTCGGTGTGTCCCACCACCTGGACGCCAACGGCAGCGACACCTGGAAAGAGCGCGGCCTGGTCTCGCGCATGTCCTCGATCATCAAGGACGCCGTGCCGGACATGATCGTGATGTCTGACACCTGCTTCTGCGAATACACCGACCACGGCCACTGCGGCGTGATGCACGGTGCCCACGTCGACAACGACGCGACCCTGGTCAACCTCGGCAAACAAGCCGTGGCCGCCGCCCGCGCCGGTGCCGATGTCATCGCACCGTCGGCCGCCATGGACGGCCAGGTCCAGGCCATTCGCCGTGCCTTGGACGACGCGGGCTTCACCCATATCCCGATCATGGCCTACTCCACCAAATTTGCCTCGGCCCTCTACGGCCCATTCCGCGAAGCCGGCGGCAGCGCCCTCAAGGGCGACCGCAAAAGCTACCAGATGAACCCAATGAACCGCCGCGAAGCCGTACGCGAATCCCTGCTCGACGAACAGGAAGGCGCCGATGCGCTGATGGTCAAACCGGCTGGCGCCTACCTCGACATCATCCGCGACATTCGCGAAGCCTCGCGCTTGCCGGTGGCGGCGTATCAGGTGAGTGGCGAATACGCGATGATCAAGTTTGGCGCCCAAGCGGGGGCGATTGATGAGGCGCGGGTGGTGCGCGAGACGTTGGGGTCGATCAAGCGGGCTGGCGCGGATTTGATTTTTACGTATTTTGCGATGGATTTGGCGTTGGCTGGGATTTGAATTTGGGTTGTGGGCCTGTGGCGAGTGAGGTTGCTCGTCACAGGTGCAGTGCTCTGTGATGTTTTGCGATCACGCTCAGTTGAATTTTTCATAGTCTTGGGCACCCAATGATGCCAGCCATTTTTTAAAGAAGTCGATTTGTTCTTTTGGGTCGTTCGTTAGATTCTCTTCTTCATAATCAAAGATGCGGACGATATCTTCATTGGTAGCTTGCTTGCCTAAATTCATTTCATAGGCAACTAGCCCAGCGCTCATTTGAGATGCCATTCGTGAAGGCATTACATTTATCTTTGCGCCTTTGCATAGAAAGGTTATATGGGGGAATTCTGCTCGAATTTTAGCCAGACAAGCATACATATCCCTTCCTTCATAAGTTTTCTGAAAGCTTTCAGCCTCTGAAAACGTCATCGTAAGTTTTCCAGGGTCATATTTTACTGTCACTTCTGCTTTTTGTTCGTTGATGATCACCTGTATTTTTTGCGTTTTCATGTTATTTCCTATTTGGGTTTGGAATTGAGTAGCCTACGTAGCTTCCATCGGCTTTTACTGGTGTAGCGCCTAGAATGTCCTCTGAATTTATAATGTGATGGATGGCAAATTCTTTTTCTTTTGGATAAGGCGTTTGCTTTCCTAGCTCCAAATTTATATCGTGGCCTTCAATGCTTTTGAGTGTATATAAGTAGCCTTTTTTAGTGCCGTAACTTGTAGCGAACATAATTCCTACCGCTCGCGAAGGTGAAGTACTTATGAAGTTGCTTGCAGGGTCATCACTGTCGACAGCGTGCAAGTATAGGTCCTCACTGTCTCCTTTGCTCTTAAACCCATTTTTGAATACCTCGTCAGGTGATGCTTTATCTCCGCGATAAAGATAGTCTTCATTTTGCTGCGGAGTGGGCGTTCCGGGTTCTATCTTCTTTATAGATGCTTGTTCAGCGGGATCATCAATGCTTAGTGACGGTTTGCAGCCGCTGTTTTCAGGGCACGTGTTCAAACCTAACGGATCCACCCAACCAGTAGGATTGAGCACATACCGGTACGCGTTAATCCCACCCGCCAGCTTCACCGGATCCGGCGTCAGGTAACGACCAATATCTGGATTGTAGTAGCGATGGCGGTTGTAGTGCAGCCCGCTTTCCGCGTCGAAATATTGGCCCTGGAAGCGCAGCGGGTTATCGATTTTTCCGACGTCGAGGCGGGCGATTTCCCCGTAGGCGCGGTAGTGCGCGGACCAGACGATTTCGCCTTCGGGATTTGTCAGTTCCTGCGGCGTGCCGAGGTGGTCGAGTTGGTAGTGGAAGGGCTTGGTGTCTTCTGGGCCAAAACCTTCCAGTAGTGCTAGCGGCCGAAAACTGTCTGGCTCGTAGAGGTAACTGCGATGGCAGTCCGCGTGGTGTTCGGCTACCAGCTTGTCGCCTTGCCAGAAAAACTCCGTGGTTATGTCGTTAACGGTTTTGCTGATCCGCCGTCCAAACGGGTCATAGCGATAGCTGGCGGTTTGCCCATTGGGTTGGGTAATACCAATCAACCGATGCTGGCAGTCGTAGCGGTACTCGGTGACGAGCTTATGACCCTTGCCACGCCGCTGGCGGATCAAATTACCGAAGGCGTCGTAGTCATATTGATGATCGCCCTGGATCATCAACCGATTCCCCGCCACGATGTCCGGGCCTGGGCGGTCTTGCATGAGCAGGTTGCCAGCCGGGTCGTGGCCGAAGCGTTCCTGTACGTCTTGCGAGTGGTCGGCGCGGGTCAGGCGGGCGAGGGGGTCGTAGTGGTAGTGGTGTTCGCCTTTGCGGGTGTCGAGCAGGCGGGTGAGGTTGCCGGTTTTGTCGTAGTCGTATTGGCGTTGGTATAGCGTGTGTTGCTGTTGGCTGACGGCGTGGGCGTGCAGGCGGTTTTGGTCGTCGTAGTGGTAGTGACTGAGGAGCTGGCCCTGCTGGCGTTGGTGTTCGCGGCCGGTTTTGAACAGGTGGGAGGTGAGGGTTTCGCCATTCAGCTCGACGGTGGAAAGGTGGCCGCCTTTGTCGTGGTTGAAGGTGAGGCGGTTATTGTCTGGCAGGCGCAGTTTGTGCAGTTGGCCGCAGGCGTCATAGCCGTAGCGCAAGGTGCCCCAGCCTTGGTGTTCGGCGGTGAGGCGGTTTTGTGGATCGTACTCGTAGGCCAGCGCCCAGTGGCCGTCGTCGACGCTTAGGAGGTTGCCTTGGCGGTCGTAGGCATAGTCGACAACATTGCCGTCCGGCAGGGTTTTTCTTACGAGGCGCCCGGCGTGGTCTCGCTTGTAACGGGTAACGAGCTGACTGCCGTCGTCGCCGTGTTCGGTTTTTTCCGCCAGGTTGCCGTTGAGGTCATACACGTAAGCCGTGCGCTGGCCGTCAAAGCCGATTTCCTGCTGGATCAGGCCATTGGGGTGGTAATCGAGTTGGTAGGTTTCGCCTGCCTCGTTTTCGATCGAGGTCAGCAGCAGGCGCGCATTGTCGTAGCGATACTTGACGTGGGTGCCATCGGCGTTGATTCGGCGGCTGATCAGGTGCAGGCCGTCGGCGTATTCGTAACGGGTGACGTGGCCGAGTTCGTCGTGTTCGGCGGTAATTTTTCCGTAGGCGTTGTAGCTGTATTCGCGCGTCGCGCCGCCTGGAAGGGTCAGTTTTCGCAGGCGCCCGGCAGCGTCCCGTTGGTACTGTGTGAGCTTGCCGTGCTCATCTTCCCGCGTGATCTGACGACCAAGATCGTCATAGCGATAACGCTTGATACCCCCATTGGGCAGCAGCTCCTCAAGCAGCTGCCCGCGCTCATTCCAGACCAGCCGATGGCAACTGTTATCGGGAAACCAAACCCCCGTCAGTTGCCCATATTTGTTGTAGCTATAGTCCGTGATATTGCCGTCAGGATCCGTCTTACGCGTGACGTCGCCCTGATCATTGCGCTCATATTTCCAGACGGCGAGACCACGCCTTACGACCCGTACGAACCCGTTGTCATGCTCGTAGGACGTCGGCTCGTCATCCCCCGGAAACATCGCCACCAAGCGTCCGGCGTCGTCGTACTGATACGCCGTCACCGCCCCAAGCGGGTCCTGCTCGACTGTCAGCCGGCCCTTATCGTCATAAGACTTGAAGTGTTCAGCACCGTCCGGATCAATGCGCTGCACCAGTCGCGCACGGTCATCGTGGACATACACTTCCCGGCTGCCATCAGCGTTATGCACCGTGACACGGCCGTCATCGCCCCAGGCATACCGCGTATCCATCTGCGAGAAGCTGGCCCAGTGCCGAACACACCGCGCCGCCTTGCCAGCCCGTTCCCATTCCCAAAAGAAGCTCGCCCCACCGGCCAACCCACGCTCAAGAATGACGTGCTGCTCGTCGTACCGATAAACCTCGCTTTCGCCTACAGCATTGGTCGCAGAAACCAGTCGGCCAAGGTCGTCATAGGCGTAGGAAACAATGCTCTGTTCGGTGACCCATTCAAACGGCTCATGCCCCTTGGCGCGATGAACCTGATAGTCCACCGCCACAATGCGGCCCAATTCATAACGCAAAAACAGCGAGCGACCTACACCGTTATCCAGCCGTTCAACCCGCCCCAAACGATCGCGGAAAACCCGCAACCGGTTGTCATACGCATCGCTGATGGCGGTCAGCACACCCTCTTGAAAGTGGTAGAACCGCGACGCCTGGGCCAGCACCAGTTCATCGGGCAGGTCACCCAAAAAGATCGCCGCTTCAGCCAAGCTATTGGTAATCGCCGGTCGAGCAGCGGAGGGCAGCACAAACTCAGTACGGCGGTTCTCATGATCCGTCCACACCACCGAATCACCGGAAACAGAAAGCCGCTGCGCCAGCGAATGGCTCCAGCCAAACCCCAACCCGCAATCGACTTCCACCGCACTGGTGCGATACACCCGCGTCCACTCAAACGGCAAAATCCCGTCCAACGTGCCATCGGTGAGGGTCAGCAATTCCTCGCCGGTGACCATCGAAACGGGGCAACCGTGGGTGACGGTTTTGTCCGCAGGGGCCGCCGCATCGCCGTTCAGGTTCTTGCCCGAAGCCGGCACATCATCCACAGGTTCCTGGCGCACCAACGCGGTCTGCTGCGTCTTGCCGCGCACCGCCGGCACCGGGTTGGCAACCAACTGATCCCCAGCCTTCAGCGGCGCAACCGGCACGGTCTTGATCGGCGTCGGGGCACTGCTCAGCAACAAGGGTTTAACCGCCGCTACATGTGGCTCCAACGTCGGCCCCACATGCTGTTTTGCCAGCAACTCGAGCAAACTCCGCGCCCGTCCGGACTTGATGTGCCCGAGGACTTGAGTGCCCAGGCGTACTGCCACGCCCATGCCCGCCGTCGCCCGAATCAACAGCAAGTTGATCAACACCTCGCCGGTGATTTCGCCCATCAGCTCCTGCATGTCTTGCGGCGGCAGCAGGCGCATCCAGCTGACCATCGCCGACACGTAAATGAACAACAGCGGCTCATCGCTGAGTACCAGCAGGCCGTTGGCGATCGCGTCATTGCTGAGTGTCAGCAGCTCATCAAGCTCGGCCTGGGAGATGTACTTGAGCAACTTTTCGCTGTTGGGTTTGATGTCCGCCAACATGTCAAACAACTGCGTCAAGTTGTCCCAAAGGGTGTAGAGCGCCGTGCCCATGCCATTGAGAGCCGCTTTCTCCAGCATCCTGCGTTGATCAAGCGGTTTGGCGTCGGTATAAATTCTCCACTGCGCTTGGAAGGTGTCGTTCCACGCTTTACGCAGGCGCTCTTCCAACCCCGCAATCACTGTCTGATAAGACGCGTACAGTGCCTTGACGTGATCTTTGGAAACATCGGGATAAAAACTGATTCGGTACGATTGATTACGATCACACTCGGTGATTTCGAGAATGCCGCTGGGGCCGATGGTGTGGTGGATCGGCTCGCCCAATGGGCCGCCGTTGGGATCGACGCGTTGCAGCACCACCGGCGTATTGCCGATAGGCACGAAGCGCTTGCTTTGGAACATATGCACCAGGGTCAATGTGCCATTGGCCTGGCACGTGGCAACGGTGCTGCTGGGAATGATGGAGCGGTTGATCGGGGCGACCAGCGCCACCTCATCCCCGACCTTGAACACCTGCTCGACATCCAGCGCCGAGAAGCTCCAGAAGCTCGACGCCCATTCGTCAAAGGTATTCAGGCATTCGCGAAAATCACGGAAGACGCTTTCAACGTCGACCGTCTTCACGTCCATTGGGGTCAGGGCCAGCCTGCCAATGGCCGGGTTCAAGCGCTAGCCCCTTTGGCCTGGGCTCTAACTAACAAAACCATCTGCAATCCCTCGCACTGTGTGATCAGGCGAAGGACTTTGCAGCGGTTTTCAGGAAGGATCTGTAGAGCTTATCCGGGTGTTGGGTAGGAGGTTTCGCTAGTTCTTGTCAGCGCTGCGCAAACGCCAGGTTCAACCCCAACCCCGCAAAGGCTGCGGCAAAACTGCGGCGCAACCAATTCTGTACCCGTGGTGACTCGATCACGGCACGGCGAAACACATTGGCCAGCAGGCCGTACACCACAAACACCGCAAACGTCATCGCCATGAAAACGCCACTTAGTACCAGCATCTGCACAGCGGGCGCCGTGCTGCCGGGGGTGACGAATTGCGGCAGGAAGGCCAGGAAGAAAATCGTCAGCTTGGGGTTCAGGATATTCAGCAGAAAGCCGCGCAGCATCAGGCTGCGTGCAGTCGCGACCGCTGGTGTGTCGCTCATGGCGAAGGCCGAGCGGTCACGCCAGGTGGCATAGGCCAGATACAAAAGGTAGGCCGCCCCAGCGAATTTCAACGCCTCAAAGGCCAGGGCGCTGGTATGCAGCAGGGCGGAAAGGCCCAATATCGATGCGAGCAAGTGGGGAATGATCCCGGCAGTACAGCCCAACGCGGCGAACAGGCTGGCACGCTTGCCGGCAGTGAGGCCGGTGGACACGGTAAAGATCACCCCAGTGCCGGGGATCAGCACGACGATCAGGCAGGTGACGAAGAAGTTCAGGCTGAGCATGGCATTCAAACTCCTTGTACGAATGGTCGATGACCGATCCTGTCACGTTCAGTGATAACTGGCGAGTGCAACAGGTCGGCGAACCCCGGTTAGACTTACCTGTCGATATCCGCACAACCGGCCCGTCGTTATTCAAGGAAACCCCATGTATTCAAGCCGCCTGATCCTGTGCCTCACCACCTTGCTGGTGCTGGCCGGCTGCTCCACTCCACGCGGCCCGCAGCAGCCTGAGCGCAGCGAGGCCGAGGTGAAGGCGCAGATTGTGCGGCTGTTACCGGCCACGGTGGCGGACCGCAACGGCTGGGCCAAAGACATCTACACCGCCTTCGACACCCAGAAAATCTACCCCAGCAGCGAAAATATCTGCGCCGTGCTGGCGGTGACCGAGCAAGAGTCCACCTATCAGGTAGACCCGCCGGTGCCGAACATGGGCAAGATCGCCCAGGATGAAATCCTGCGCCGCGCCGGCAAGGTCCATGTGCCGGCCTTTGTGGTGCGTACCACGCTGCAACTGCGTTCGCCGACCGGCAAGACTTACGCCGAGCGCCTGAATGCCGCGCGCACAGAGAAGGACTTGAGCGGCATTTTTGACGATTTCATCAACATGGTGCCACTGGGTAATACCTTGTTCGGCGGCTTTAACCCGGTGCACACCGCCGGCCCCATGCAGGTCAGCATCGATTTTGCGCAGCAACACGCCCGCGATTATCCCTACACCGTGGATGGCACAATTCGTCGCGAAGTCTTCACCCGTCGTGGCGGCATGTACTTCGGTATCACGCATCTTCTCGGTTACCCGGTGAGCTACGACCAGCCGCTGTACCGCTTTGCCGATTTCAACGCGGGGTGGTATGCCAGCCGCAATGCCGCGTTCCAGGCTGCTGTCAGCCGAGTCAGCGGCACCGAACTGGCGCTGGATGGGGACCTGATTCGTTATGGCTCACTGCTGCCCGGCACCACCGAGTTGGCGGTGCGTTCCCTGGGCGCGAAGCTGGATATGCGCAACCCCAGCATCCGCAGCCAGCTGGAAAAGGGCGAGCAGCTCGACTTCGAAGAAACCACCCTCTACAAACGCGTATTTGCCCTGGCCGACAAGGCTGCCGGCAAGTCGGTGCCGCGCGCGATTTTGCCGGGCATCGTGCTCAAGAGTCCGAAGATCACCCGCAACCTCACCACCGCGTGGTTTGCCAAGCGTGTGGATGAGCGCTATCAGCGTTGCATGAAGCGTTAGCTGATTGTTGATCATTGGCTAGGCTGATCTTGATGGTGAACTTGGGGAGGCTGGGGTACACCTCGTGTTTTGGCCAAGGAAGAGCTCGCCATGATCACTTACACCGTGCCCGAAGGCTTTGTCTCGCTGCCACGCAGCAGCCCGTTGCTCGACCTGTTAGGTCCGGCGTATTGCCGGGGTGAAGGGTTGCAACTGGAAATCGGCCTGCGTGCCGACAACCGCCACGCCAATGGGCGCGGCACGGTGCACGGTGGGGTGTTGGCAACGCTGGCGGATGTCGGCATGGGCTATGCGATGGCGTTTTCCAGCGAACCGCCGTTACCGCTGATAACCGCTAGCATGACCCTGGACTACCTGGGTGCCGTGCAGGTGGGGGAGTGGATTGTGGTGCGGCTGGAGCACCACAAGCGTGGCCGGCAGATGGCGTTTGCCACCGTGAGCCTGCAAGTGGGGGACAAGGTGGTGGCACGGGCGAATGCGGTGTTTGCGGTACCTCACTCTGACGATGAAGATTAAATGTGGGAGCTGGCTTGCCTGCGATAGCGGTGTATCAGGTAACAACTGCTTGGCTGACACACCGCTATCGCAGGCAAGCCAGCTCCCACATGAGTATCGTGTTTTTTCAGGAAAACCGGGCAAAGAAAAGGCCCGATTTTTCGTGGAATCGAGCCTTTTCTCATGTTGCTCTTGTCGACAGGGGCTGCTGCGCAGCCCAACGGGAGCAAGCTCCCTCGCCACAATTAGCCTGTTGCTCTTTAGATCAACTGCGCTCGAGGGCCAGGGCTACACCTTGGCCGCCGCCGATGCACAAGGTGGCCAGGCCTTTCTTGGCGTCGCGCTTGATCATTTCATGCAGCAGGGTCACCAGCACGCGGCAGCCTGAGGCGCCGATCGGGTGGCCGATGGCGATGGCGCCGCCATTGACGTTGACCTTGTTCGCATCCCACTCCAGCTCTTTGCCCACCGCCAGAGATTGCGCGGCGAAGGCTTCGTTGGCTTCGATCAGGTCCAGGTCACCCAGGCTCCAACCGGCTTTGTCCAGGCAGCGGCGGGTAGCCGAGACCGGGCCGATGCCCATGATCGCAGGGTCCACGCCGGCGTTGGCGTAGCTGGCGATACGCGCCAGCACCGGCAGGCCGAGAGCCTTGGCTTTTTCGGCGCTCATCAACAAGACAGCGGCGGCGCCGTCATTGAGGCTGGAGGCGTTGCCGGCGGTGACGCTACCCTCTTTCTTGAACGCGGGCTTGAGCTTGGCCAGCGACTCGGCTGTGGTGCCGGCGCGCGGTTGCTCATCCACGGCGAAGGACAACGGATCACCCTTGCGCTGTGGAATCAGGATCGGAGTGATCTCATCGACAAACCGGCCGGCTTCGATAGCGGCGGCGGCTTTCTGCTGGGAGGCGGCGGCGAAGGCGTCCTGGGCTTCACGGCTGATGCCGTACTTGTCCACCAGGTTCTCGGCGGTGATGCCCATGTGGTAGTCGTTGAACGCATCCCACAGGCCGTCAGTGATCATGCTGTCGAGCATCTTGGCGTGGCCCATGCGCAAACCGGTGCGCGCAGCGGGTAATACGTACGGCGCCAGGCTCATGTTCTCCATGCCGCCGGCGATGATCACCTCAGCGTCACCACAACGGATGGCTTGGGCACCCAGGTGCAGGGCTTTGAGGCCCGAGCCGCAGACCTTGTTCAGGGTCAAAGCCGGCACCGCATGGGGCAGACCCGCCAGAATAGAGGCCTGGCGCGCCGGGTTCTGGCCGCTGCCTGCGGTCAGTACCTGGCCGAGGATCACTTCATCGACCTGAGCCGGGTCCAGACCGGTCTGCTCCAGCAGGCGACGGATCACGGCCGCGCCCAACTCCGGTGCCGGAATGCTGGCCAGCGCTCCTTGAAAGCTGCCCACGGCGGTGCGGGTGGCAGCAACAATCACGACGTCTTGCATGAAATCTGTCCTCACTGGAAGTGCATTTCTGGAACGTGGTCCGGGACGATCAGTTTACCGGCGGTCTTGCTCACAATCTCTTCAACGCTGACGCCAGGTGCGCGTTCCTTGAGGACAAAAGCGCCATTTTCGATTTCCAGGTACGCAAGGTCTGTCAGCACGCGCTTGATGCACTTGGCGCCGGTCAGCGGCAGGCTGCATTGGCTGAGCAGTTTGGACTCCCCGTCCTTGGACGCGTGGGTCATGATCACGATGATGTTTTCTGCACCGGCCACCAGGTCCATGGCGCCGCCCATGCCCTTGACCAGCTTGCCGGGGATCATCCACGACGCGATGTTGCCTTGCACGTCCACTTCAAATGCGCCGAGCACGGTGAGGTCGACATGCCCGCCGCGAATCATTGCGAAGGACTCGGCAGAGGAGAAGATCGAGGCGCCGATGCGTGCGGTCACAGTTTGTTTGCCGGCGTTGATCATGTCGGCATCGATGGTTTCTTCGGTCGGAAACGGGCCCATGCCGAGCAGGCCGTTTTCCGATTGCAGCATCACTTCCATGCCTTCGGGGATGTAGTTGGCCACCAGGGTCGGGATGCCGATGCCGAGGTTGACGTAGAAACCGTCCTGCATTTCGCGGGCGACGCGTTGAGCCATTTGTTCGCGGGTAAGAGCCATGTGTTGTCTCCTTATTATTTGGGCTGGCGGATTATTTGCGGACGGTGCGCTGTTCGATGCGCTTCTCGAAGGTGCCGCAAATGACTCGGTCGACGTAAATCCCTGGGGTGTGGATATGCGCCGGGTCCAGCTCGCCCGGTTCGACGATTTCTTCAACTTCGACCACGGTGATCTTGCCCGCAGTAGCCGCCAGCGGGTTGAAGTTCTGCGCGGTATGGCGGTAGATGACGTTGCCGAAGTGGTCGGCTTTCCAGCCTTTGACAATGGCGAAGTCGCCGGTGATGGACTCTTCCATCAAGAACGGGCGACCGTTGAACTCGCGGGTCTCCTTGCCTTCGGCCACCGGAGTGCCGACGCCGGTGGCGGTGAAGAAGGCCGGGATGCCGGCGCCGCCTGCGCGCATTTTTTCGGCCAGGGTGCCTTGGGGCGTGAGCACCACTTCGATTTCGCCGCTGAGCAGTTGCTTCTCGAACAGCGCGTTTTCACCGACGTAGGAGGCGATTACCTTGCTGATCTGCTTTTCTTCCAGCAGTACGCCCAGGCCAAACCCGTCAACGCCGCAGTTGTTGGAAACCACGGTCAGGTCGCGGGTGCCTTTGCGCTTGATCTCGGCGATGAGGTTTTCTGGAATGCCGCACAGGCCAAAACCACCGGAGAGCACGGTCATGCCGTCTTCCAGGCCTGCCAGTGCTTCTTCATAGGACGCCACGCGTTTATCGAAACCTGCCATATGCACCTCTTTTATTGTTTGTGGGCCAGCCAATGAACTGAGTGTTGCGCCGACGGATTGATTTGTTAAGTTGTTTTTTAAGGTTGATTGATTTAGAAAACAGCATAGTCCAATCGCCGCCCGGAGCAGCCTCATGACCGTCAAACAGATGCGCGCCTTTCTCGCCGTGGCCCAAAGCCTGAGTTTTGCCGCCGCCTGCGAGCGCCTGCACCTTTCCCAATCGGCGCTGAGCCTGACCATCAAGGGCTTGGAGGAGGGCCTGGGCGGCCGCCTGTTCAGCCGCAATACCCGCAACGTCGCACTGACGCCTGAAGGTGAATCGCTGCTGCCGTTGGCGCGCCGGTTGATTGCCGACTGGGACAATGCCGAAGACGAACTGCGTCAGCGTTTCACCCTGCAGCGTGGCCGCGTCACCGTGGCGGCGATGCCTTCGTTTGCGGGCAACCTGCTGCCACCGATTCTTAAGATATTCCGCGCACGTTACCCGCAGGTGAATGTGACGGTGCATGACCTGATCAATGAACAGGTGCTGGAAATGGTCCGCGATCGCCAAGTGGAGCTGGGCGTGGCGTTCGAGCCATCCGAAGGTTCGTCCCTGGCATTCACGCCTTTATACCTGGACCGGTTTATTGCGGTGGTGCCCGGTGATTCGCCCTTGGCGCAATGTACCGAAGTCGACTGGAAAACCCTGTTGGAACACCCGTTCATCACCCTGCAACGGCCCTCGACGGTGCGCGTGATGCTGGAGGAGCACCTTGGGGCCTTGCAGATGAAATTGCCGGTGGCGTTGGAAAGTCATCAATTGGCCACGGTCGGCAAGATGGTTGCCAGTGGCCTGGGTGTCAGCGCCGTGCCTGCGCTATGCGCGCGCCAGATGGAGGAGGCGGGCGCCCATTGCATCACCTTGAGCGACCCGGTGATCGAGCGGCCGATCGGCGTGCTCACCAAACCTGGGCATGAGTTGTCGGCGGCGGCGCAGGTGTTGTTTGATATTTTTCGCGACGAAGCGGCGAAGGGACGTTTCCCGACGTTTTGAGCGTGCCACAAAACAAATGTGGGAGCTGGCTTGCCTGCGATAGCCAGTTAACATTCAACAAAAGTGTTGGCAGTTAAACCGTTATCGCCGGCAAGCCAGCTCCCACAGTGGGCAAGTTTTACTTAGTAGTAGCGGTCGATCACTTTAACTTGCGAGTTATCCTTGAAAGATGCCCAGGCATTGTTAAGTGTGTCGAATACTTGCTCAATGAAGTTTCGATCGGCCGCCGCTTTCTTGCCGACATAACCCTGGCCGCGGCGGTACATCTTCAGGCGCGCCGCAAGTTCACGGTGAGTGCGGTCAAACTCGGCTTCTTCGGTGTGGGGCGCCAGGCAGTCAATTTTGACTTCGCCCGACTTGCCAACCCACAGGATATGGTCGTCGAGTTTGTCTTTTTGCGCTGCGAACATCTCAGCCAATTCATCGATAGTTGGTTGGTTGTTCAGATTCATGTGTAAGCCCCTTGACCAGTTGGCGATCTATCAGTTGGTTCGTTAAAACTGCTTAGTTGTCTCCGGTTGCGAAAACCGGGCGTCAGTAACGGTCTGCCGAATACGGGCAGGGTCTTGAACCTGATGCATGTAGTCTTGCTGATGAGCGGCTACGTGATGGTTTCATCACGAAGACAAGCAGCGTTTGAGCTCCTTGTACCGATCCTTGCGGGCCGGTCAGCTTCATCAATCTGCCTTGTGGGCAGTGCACATCCGGAAAAAACAGCTCGGCGGTCAGACGAGCTTGTTCAAAACGCGTGTTACCAACGCTCCCGATCCGGGAGACGTCTCGATAATGCAAGGACAAAAAGGTTACGTCAACGATTATGTAGTGATTATTTTTAGTCACTACATAAATTGCTGTGGGGACGGGAGAATGCGGGAAAACGTGACTTGGGCGTCATTTTTTGTGCGGTGGGTCGTGGTGGGCAGATAGCCAATCCAACGCGCAATCCCTGTGGGAGCTGGCTTGCCTGCGATCGCGGTGTGTCAGCCAAAGACTTGTTAACTGATACACCGCTATCACAGGCAAGCCAGCTCCCACAGTTGGATTTTCGGTGGTTTTGCTAACTCAGTCGTTCGGCGAGCAGGGGCAACAACCGCTCGCATGACGCCTGGATTTTCACCTGCAACAGCTCATCCCCACGGGTCTTGCCCAGGTTGATGGCAATTACCGGCTTGCCTTGCTCCACCATCGCCTTGCACAGGCGAAACGCCGAATAGGCCATTAGCGAAGAACCCACCACCAGCAGCCCGTCTGCATGCCCCACGGCGGCCATGGCCCTGGCTGCCGTAGCCGGTGCCACGTTCTCGCCAAAAAACACAACGTCTGGCTTCAAGCGCTCGCCATTGCAATGGGGGCAGCGAGGAACCTGGAAGCGTTCTTCAAAGGTCGGATCGAGCAGGGTGTCACCGTCGGGCGCCTGCACCGCGTGGACCTGCACCAGGTAAGGATTGTCGATTTCCATTTGCCGCTGAATCACATCGCGGGTACTGCGCTGCTGGCAGTCCAGGCACAGCACACGATGCAGGCTGCCATGCAGTTCGATCACATCATGGCTGCCGGCCTGATCATGCAGGGTGTCGACGTTTTGCGTGATTAGCCCGCTGATACGGCCACGCTGCTGCAGCGTGGCCAGCGCCAGATGAGCCTGGTTCGGCTGCGCAATACGCACCCGTGGCCAACCCAGCATGGCGCGTGCCCAATAGCGGCGACGCGCTTGCGCGGTGGCGAGGAATTCCTGGTACATCATCGGCGCCTTGCCACGGCGCACGCCTTCGCTGTCGCGATAATCCGGGATGCCCGATGACGTGCTGATACCTGCACCGGTCAAGACCAAAAAGCGTCGTTCAGCCATGGCCCGGTACAGGGTGTCGAGGTGATTTTCTTGATGGTCCAGCGTATCGAGCATGGGTTCCCCTATTCGCCGCGGATGTACTGCTCCAGCTGTTTGATCAAGTCGGTCTGTTCGGCAATGGCCTCTTTTACCAAGTCACCGATGGACAGCAGGCCCTTCAGTTCGCCGTCTTCGACCACTGGGAGGTGGCGCAAGTGACTGTCGGTCATGATGTTCATGCATTCTTCGACACTTTTATGGGTATCCACGGTGATGACCGGTGAACTCATCACCTCATGGACCTTTGTGGTAACCGAAGAGAGTCCCTTGAGGATGAGTTTGCGGGCGTAATCACGTTCGCTGATGATTCCGACAACCGCGCCGTCTTTGACCACCGGCAAGGCCCCGACGTTTTTCTCTGACATCCGCACCAGCGCCTCAAAGACCGTGTGGTCCCATTGAATGGTATGGACGTCCTGGTTCTTCTGGTCCTTGGCTTTGAGCAGTTGTGCAACGGTTTTCATGGCGGCCACTCCGGTGTTGTTATTAGGAAGTCAGCGAGTCCCTTACAGAATCCTAGACGGGCTACAGCGCCGCAAGGCCCAAAGCGGCGTTAAACCCGTCGAAAAACGTCATTCGCCGGATTATTTCGCTATTCAGCCGGCACTGTTCGGCTTTTTCGCCCGCTTTGGAGCGCCTGTCGTCTTGCGCGGTGCAGCCTTGCGCTTGTTTTTCCACGGCGTAGCACCTCGGCCTGCCGGGCTGGCTGGGCCGGTGATGGTCATGCGCATGCCATTGCAGCGTGCCACTTGTTTGCTCATCCAGGCCGCCTGCTTGGCAACGAATTCTTCCAGGCTCATTTCACCGCTTTGCACCATGTCCAGCGCCTGCTCCCAGATCGCGGTGGTGCCTGGGTCGGCAATCGCCCGAGGCACCGCGTCGATCAGGCTGAACGCCGCCGGAGTGGCTGACAGTGCCTTGCCGTTTTTGACCAGATAACCCCGGTCGAGCAAACCCTGGATAATCCCCGCGCGGGTGGCTTCGGTGCCGATGCCGGTGGTGTCCTTGAGCTTTTGCTTGAGCAGCGGGTCTTCCACCAGTTTGGCGACGTTTTTCATCGCTTTGATCAGGTCGCCCTCGGTGAAGGGCTTGGGCGGCTGGGTCCACAGGTCTTTGAGGTTGACCTTGGCCACCGCGTAATCCTGGCCTTGCACCAAGGTCGGTAAGGCCTGCGGTGCAGTAGCTTCACGGCCTTTGGCAGGCGCCAGCGCCTCGGGCAGGGCGCGTTTCCAGCCCGGCTCGATGATGACTTTACCTACCGCGCGCAAGGCTTGGCCGGCGCAGTCGAAATCCGCCTGGGTGCGATCGTATTCATGGTTGGGCAGGAACTGCGCCAGGTAACGCGCGCGAATCAGCGTGTAGACCGCACGGTGTTTGCCGGCCAGTTGCGCGACGTCCTTACCGGCACCCGTAGGAATAATGCCATGGTGCGCGCTGACCTTGGCGTCGTTCCAGGCCCGCGAGCGGCGTTGCGGGTCGATATGCGGCATCAACTCATTCACCGCCGCATCCGCGCGGGCCAGCGCGGCCAAGATCTTCGGCGCATCACTGTGTTGGCTGAGCGGCAGGTAGCCGCAATCACTGCGAGGGTAGGTGATGACTTTGTGGGTTTCGTAAAGGGACTGCGCGATGTCCAGGGTTTCCTGGGCGCCGAGGCCGAGCTTCTTGGAACAGATTTCCTGCAACGTGCCGAGGTCGAAGGGCAGGGGCGCCACCTCGCGCACGCGTTCGGTACGCAGTTTGACCAACCTGGCGCTGGCGGCGTTGGTCATCGCATCGGCAGCATCGCGAGCCAGTTGCGGGTTAAGACAGCGGCCTTGATCGTCGCAGGCATCCTCAGCGGCCCGCCATTGAGCCGTAAAGGTCATGCGCTCATGCCGCAAGTCGACATCAATGGCCCAGTAAGCCACCGGCACAAAGTCGGCGATGCTGCGGTCGCGGTCCACCACCAGGCGCAAGGTCGGGGTTTGCACGCGGCCCACCGGCAATACGCCTTGATACCCGGATTGACGCCCGAGCAAGGTAAACAAGCGACTCATGTTCATGCCGATCAACCAGTCGGCGCGTGAGCGGCCGAGGGCCGAGTGATACAGGCTGAAGGTTTCGGCGCCGGGTTTGAGGGCGGCGAGGGCTTTGCGAATGGAGGCGTCATCCAGCGCCGACAGCCACAAACGCTGGATCGGCCCGCGATAGCGGCAATGCTCCACCAGCTCCCGGGCGATCATCTCGCCTTCGCGGTCGGCGTCGGTGGCGATCACCAGTTCCTGGGCTTCCCCGAGCAAACGCTTGACGGCCTTGAACTGGCTGGCGGTCTTGGGCTTGACCAGCATCTTCCATTTTTCCGGCACGATTGGCAGGTCGGCCAGCACCCAGCGCTTGTATTTGGCGTCGTAGGCGTCGGGTGGGGCGGTTTCCAACAGGTGACCGATGCACCAGGTGACTGTGACCCCGTTACCCAGCCAGCACCCGTCGCCACGCCGACTGGCGCCGAGCACGGCCGCGATATCCTTGGCCTGGGAGGGTTTTTCACAGAGGTACAGCCGCATGGTCATCACATCAGATTGGGTCGATGCCTTGCAGGATGCTCAGTCAAAGGCAATTGAGCAACTGTTATCTGTATGGATGTACAGCAATTTGTGTGGTCAGCAGTCAGAAAAATGTGGGCACTAGCCTGCCTGCGATACGGACAACTCGGCACATCTGACACTCCGAGGTGATGCAATCGCAGGCAAGCCAGCTCCCACAGGGGGCTTCAGCGTTTTGAAGATCAGTTGTTATTGATATCCACGTTCTTGGTTTCTTTCAGGCAGAACAACCCCACAATCAAGCTCACGCCGGTCACCACCACCGGGTACCACAAGCCGTAGAAGATATCGCCGGTGTACACCACCAAGGCAAACGACACGGTTGGCAGGAACCCGCCAAACCAGCCGTTACCGATGTGGTAGGGCAGCGACATCGAGGTGTAGCGGATGCGCGTCGGGAACAGTTCCACCATCAGCGCTGCCAAAGGGCCGTAGCACATGGCGGCGATCAGGATCAGCACCACGATCAGCACCACCACCATCACTTTGTTGACCTGGGCCACATCCGCCGAAGTCGGGTAGCCGGCCAGGGTTACCGCGCCGCGCAGGGCCGCTTCATCGTAACCATCGATACGCACATCACCCACGCTCACCTGTACCGGGCTGCCGGCTGGCGCGGCGGCGCTGCTGTATGGCAGACCTTGCTTGACCAGAAAGGTCTTGACCTTGTCACACGGGCTGTCAAAACGCGCCTTGCCCACCGGGTCGAACTGGAAGGTGCAGGTGGCCGGGTCGGCCAATACGGTAATCGGCGCCTGGTGGCTGGCCTGGTCCATCGCCGGGTTGGTGTAATGCGCCAGCCCTTTGAAGATCGGAAAGTACAGTGCGGTGGCCAACAGCAAGCCGAGCATCAGCACCGGTTTGCGCCCAACCTTGTCCGACAGCCAGCCAAACAGGATGAAGAACGGCGCGCCGATCACTACGCTGATAATCAACAGCATATTGGCCAGGGCCGGGTCCATCTTCAGGAACTGCGTGAGGAAGAACAGCACATAGAACTGCGCCGCATAGAAGGTCACTGCCTGCCCGCCGTTGATACTGAACAGCGCAATCAGCACCACCTTGAGGTTTTCCCATTTACCGAAGGATTCGCGGATCGGCGACTTGCTGGCCTTGCCTTCCTCTTTCATCTTCAGGAATGCCGGCGACTCATGCAGGCTCATGCGGATCCAGGTGGAAATGCCCAGCAGCACAATCGAGAACAGGAACGGGATGCGCCAGCCCCACACCTCGAACTGGTCGCCGGTGAAGTAACGGCAAGCCAGTACCACCAGCAGCGAGAGCAGCAAGCCAAGGGTGGCCGTGGATTGAATCCAGCTGGTGTGCAGGCCGCGTTTGCCGGCCGGTGCGTGCTCGGCCACATAGGTGGCTGCGCCGCCATATTCACCGCCCAACGCCAGGCCTTGCAGCATGCGCAGCACGATCAGAATGATCGGCGCCGCAATGCCGATGCTGGCATAGGTCGGCAATAGCCCGACACAGAAGGTCGCGACACCCATCAGGATGATGGTGACCAAAAACGTGTACTTGCGCCCGATCATGTCGCCCAGGCGGCCGAACACCAACGCGCCGAACGGCCGCACCACAAAGCCTGCGGCAAAGGCCATCAAGGCGAAGATGAACGCCGTGGTGTCGTTGACCCCGGCAAAAAATTGCTTGCTGATCACCGCCGCCAGGGCGCCGTAGAGGAAAAAGTCGTACCACTCGAACACCGTCCCTAAAGACGAGGCGAAGATGACTTTCCTTGATTCGCTGCCGGTGCTCGCCTTGACGGCCGAGCCCAGGGGTTGAGCATGTTCTGACATCGGGTATCCCTCACAGTGATTATTTATTGTTGTTCCACTGTCGGCGCCGGGTGCGGCGCCGCTATTCAGATTGCATGAACCGTTTCTCTCTGCGGGGCGAGACTCCTTGTGTTCGGCGAAAGCATCAGCTGCGCTGCCTTTTCCGCAATCATCAGTGTAGGTGAGCAGGTGTTGCCGGATGTAATGCGTGGCATCACCGAGGCATCGGCAATACGCAGGCCCGGCACGCCATGTACGCGCAGTTGCGCATCGACCACTGCATCTTGGTCATCGCCCATGCGGCAAGTGCCCACCGGGTGGAAAATCGTCGTGCCGATACGCGCGGCGGCTTCATGCAGTTGTTCTTCGGTTTGCAGCGCGTCGCCCGGCAGGTATTCCACCGGCTTGAACTGGCTCAAGGCCGGTGCGGCGACGATGCGGCGGGTCAGGCGGATCGCGTCGGCGGCCACGCGCAAATCTTCGGGATGGCTGAGGTAGTTGGGCCGTATCAGGGGTGCATCCGCCGGGTTGGCGGAGCGAATATCAATGCGGCCACGGCTTTGCGGGCGCAGGTCGCACACCGACGCGGTGAATGCCGGGAAGGCATGCAACGGCTCGCCAAAACGCTCCAGTGACAGCGGCTGCACATGGTATTCAAGATTGGCCGACGTCTGTTCCGGGCCGGAGCGGGCGAAGGCGCCGAGCTGGCTGGGCGCCATCGACAATGGGCCGCTGCGGTCATACAGGTAGCGCAGGCCCATGCCCATTTTGCCCAACAGGGTGCCGGCGATCTGGTTCAAGGTGCGTGCGTTTTCCAGCTTGTAGATCAGCCGCAGTTGCAGGTGATCCTGCAGGTTGCCACCGACACCCGGCAGTTCATGCAGTACGTTGATGCCCAATGGCTTGAGCACAGTGGACGGGCCAATCCCTGAGCGTTGCAGGATGCCCGGCGAGCCGACAGAACCGGCGCACAGGACGATTTCCTTGCGTGCCTTCCAGCTCAGTTGTTGCCCATGTTGACGCCCGACCACGGCCGAAGCACGACCGTTTTCCAGCACTACACGGTCGACTTCCACTTCGGTCAGCACGGTGAGGTTGGGGCGCTGGCGGATCGGCTTGAGAAACGCCTTTGCCGCGTTCCAGCGCACCCCGGCCTTTTGGTTGACCTGGAAGTAGCCGCAACCTTCATTGTCGCCCTGGTTGAAATCGCTGATCGGCGCGATACCACTCTGCGCCGCCGCATCGCGAAAGGCATCGAGGATCGGCCAGTGCAGTCGCTGTTGCTCCACGCGCCATTCACCGCCGTCGCTGTGAAATTCCGAGCCGCCGGCAAAATGGTTTTCGCTCTGTTTGAACAGTGGTAGCACGTCTTTCCAGGCCCAGCCGGGGTTGCCTGCGGCGGCCCAGCCGTCGTAATCCTGGGCTTGGCCGCGCATATAGATCATGCCGTTGATGGACGAGCAGCCGCCCAGCACTTTGCCGCGTGGGTAACTCAGTGCACGGCCTTGCAGGCCTTCCTGGGCTTCGGTCTTGAAGCACCAGTCGGTGCGCGGGTTGCCGATGCAGAACAAGTAACCGACGGGGATGTGGATCCAGGGGTAGTTGTCGCGGCCACCCGCTTCGAGCAGCAGCACGCGGTGGGCGGGGTTGGCGGACAATCGATTAGCCAGCAGGCAGCCTGCGGGGCCGGCGCCTACGACAATGTAATCGTATTCAGCAGTTGCAATGGGCATCTGAGGTCTCGCTTGTTTTTCTTATTGGGCCCATCCTAGTTGTTAGTTTTCGTCTTAAAAATGTTAGTTTTTACCCAGCTGCTGTGCGTTTTTAAACAGCGGCACTTAAACCTCGAAGCAACGTTATGCCTGTGGCGAGCGAGCTTGCCACAGTAAGCGCCAGCCACAGGTGCCGGGCCAGGCATTAGAAGGTACATTTGTCCAAGGGAGGCGACATGTTCGACTGGAATGACCTGCGGTTTTTTCTTGAGTTGCAACGCAGCGGCCGCCTGCTCACCGCTGCACAGCGGCTGAAAACCACGCACGCTACCGTGGCCCGGCATATCGAGGCCATCGAGAAAAGCCTCGGCACCGCGCTGTTCGTGCAGCATGCCCAGGGTTACGAACTGACGCCTTCCGGTGAAGCCCTGCTCAAGCACGCCGAGGCCATGGAAAACGTCGCGTTGCTGGCCGAAGACGAACTCACCCATTCCGCTGCGCCGCTGGGCAAGATCCGCCTTGGCGTGGCTGAGGGGTTGGGCGTGATGTTCCTCGCCAGCCGCATGGGCGGGCTGTTCGAGCGTTATCCAGGGCTGGAAGTGGAACTGGTGGCGGTGCCGCGCTTTGTGAGCATTCTCAACCGCGAAGCGGAAATCAGCATCCACCTCGAACGCCCCAGCGTTGACCAACTCGTCACGCGCAAACTCACCGACTACCGCCTGGCGCTCTACGCCAGCCGGGCTTATCTTGAGCGCAACCCGCCGATTGAAAAACGTGAAGACCTCGCCGCCCATGCATGGATCGATTACGTGGATGACCTGCTGTTCAGCCAGGAACTCAAGTTCCTCAGCAGCTTTTGCCGCAACCCGAAAGTGGTGTTCCACAGCACCAGCGTGATTGCTCAACACCAGGCGGCGCGTTCGGGATTGGGCATTGCGGTGCTGCCGTGCTTTATGGCTGCTGGCGACCCGGACCTGGTGCCTTTGCTGCCGGCAGAAAGCATCCAGCGCAGCTACTGGATCAGCTCGCGCCGGGAGCTGCACAAGTCAGTGCGGTTGCGGGTGTTGTGGGATTATGTGGTGGAGTTGTGTGCGCGGGAGCAAAGCTTGCTGTTAGGCGAAACCCACTGATGAAACCGGATAAAAAATGTGGGAGCTGGCTTGCCTGCGATGAGTCCCTGTCAGTCAACTTATTTGTTGAATGACACACTGCAATCGCAGGCAAGCCAGCTCCCACATTGGGTTTGTGTTGTGTCAGTGAGGGGTTAGAGCTTCACCACCTGATGCACCTGTTCAGCACACGCCCGCGCCTCGTCAATCATCTTGCCAAACGCTTCACTGGCGACTTCTGCATGGGGCAGCCAGCGTATCTTTTGGCTCAGGCGATAGTGATACTGCAGGCCGTCATCCGTGCGCTTGCCATCCAGATCCAGGTCATACCAGGGCGAGCGCACCTGGCAGCCGGGGATGGCTTTTTCCATCTGCCCACCGGTCAGCGTGAAACGGTAGTCGTAGGTTTCGGGGTTGCCCAGGTAAAGGTCGGCTTGTTGATCATGGCGACGGTAGTTGATGAAACCATCCCAACGGCCTTTGAGTGACTCGTCGGTGTAAACGTAGTCGTTCGCGAGCTTTTCCAGCGCGCGCTGGTCGTTCATGCTGGCGTTGACGGTGTAGCCGTCGTGCACCACGAAGGCGGTGGGGTGGCGGGTGATTTTGCAGTCGCTGATTTCGTTGCCAAAGTTGCCGCAGATGTTCTGGTCGGTGGCGGTGGTGCCTTGCTGGCGGTCGGCGACGCTCATTTGCATCAGCGGCAGGCGGCTGAAGGTGATGGTGGCCTGGGTGGCGCCATTGCCTTGTTTGTCGAAGTGCACTTTTTTGTCCAGGCGCAGGGTAGTTTCCGGGCGTTCCAGCGGGATCTGTTCTTCGCGTACCTGGCCCTGAGCATCATTGACCAGTACCCAGCGGTCCTGGATGTCGGGCAGGGTCTGGCCGGGGGCGAACACCGGGTTGGTCGGGTCGAGCCACCAGACCTGGCCATCGACTTCGGCACGCACGATGGCGTGGTTCGCTGCATTGGTGCCGGGGATCAACAATGAGAACGCCACGTCGCCACGGCTGACCCAGGCGGTTTCGGCCTTGATGCCGCTGGCCTTGAGCATGGCGGTCAGCAGGATCGCCAGGTCTTTGCAGTCGCCATAACCATGCTGCTCGATTTCCGCCAGGTTGAACGGCACATAACCGCGCTCGGTGGCGCGCCAGTCGCCCAGGTAGCGGTAGTGATCGTTGATGTGCTGCATCAGCGCTTCGACCTGTTGTGCCGGCGCCAGGTTGCGTGCGGCAGCTACGGCTGCGGCCGCTTGCGCCGGCAGGTTGGCGCCGAGGATCTGGTTGTAACGCTGGGCGAAATCACCGAAATACGCCTGGCGCTCCAGGGCGCTGCCCACTTCCAGGCGCGGGATGCGTTGCAGCGCGGCGCTGGAGGATTCGTTGATGTAATTGAGATAGGTCGGTTTTTTTTGCACCACGTCCAGGGTTTTGCCGTTGGCAGATGCCGTTACTTTGAAACCGTCGAACAACTCACTGCGCCACTGGATCGGGCGCTCGGCGGTAAAGCGCGCCTTGACGTGGTCGCGCCGGAATGCGCTGGGGCCAAACATGATTGCGTAGTGAAACTGGGTCACCAACGGTTTGGCGGCGCGACGTTCGCGCACGGTGTAGCGAATTTGCGTGCCTACGCGCAGGTTTGGGAAGGCCAGCGAGGTTTGCTTGTAGCGGCTGAAGCCCTGGTCCGGGTTGGGCGCGGTGCGCGTGTCGATTTGCGCGGCGTCCAGCGCGACCGGCTTGGCGCCTGGTTGGGTGGATTGCGCGCTGATCACTTCAAAGGTGTCGCCTTCGGAGTAATCGAAGTCGATGCGCGAGAGCATTTCGCGGCCGTTGGGCTTGAGGATGGTGTAGTGCTGGGTGGTGGTGCAGTCGGTGCTGGCGTCGCGGTTGAAGTGGCAGTGCAGCTCGGTGTCGCTGGCCAGCGGGGCTTCGGTCATGGGTTGCAGGGCGGCACTGACACCGTGGGAAACCAGCCCCAGGCTCAGGGCAAGCAAGGGTCTTTGAAACGAAAAACGATACAAACGATACAAACGGTACAAACGGTACATGGGCGCCTCGGGTGACACAGTGGAACAACTACCCGATGGGTAGTGAGAAGGCGCCGGATGATAATGGATCGCAACAACAAAAGCCAGGATTGTCTGACAATTAATGTGTCTGAAAGGCCCGTTCTAGAGCCTTTTGGTTGATTTTTGTCAGGGTTTTAGCAGTTCAAATTCGGCACTGGCGAGCTTTTCGCCGTTCACCAGCACATGCACCCAGTGCTTGCCTGCGTAATGCTTGCGCGTGGTCAACTCACGAATATGTTGTTCGCGGCGGATGCTCTGATGTTCGCCCGCGCCCAGGGTAAATGCCTTGAGCTTGAACACTTTGGCCGCGCTATGGCCGGCACTTTTTACGTAGTCGATGGCGTAGTCGACCACCAGCTTCTGCGCGGCGGTGGCGGTGGATTCCAGACTGAACGACAGGTTGATCCGCTCGCCCAGGTTGATCACCGCCGGTGTGACCTTCAGGTGGTGAATGTTGACCTCGGCCCTGGCGCCGGCACCCATGATCGTGAGTGCGCGGGGATTGCCTTGCTTGATCAGGCTGCGCAAGGCGTGCCGGGCGATCCAGGCGGTGTGCGGGTTGTCCAGGTTCCAGCCTTCGATCAGGCTGAGCACCCATTCCGGGTGGTCCTTGGTGATGTCGTTGAGGTGGTTGGCCACCGACTTGCGCACATACAGGCTGCTGTCGGCCTTGAGGTTATCCAGGATCGAGGCGCACAGCTGCGGGTTGGCCTGCACCGCCGCCAAGCGAAAGGACCAGGGCAGGCGAGGGCGCGAGCCTTCACTGGCAAGGCGCCGCACATGTTCGTTGGCGTCCAGCGACCACTGCTGCATCACGGCCAGGGTACGCTCGAAGTCGTTCAACAAGAATGGGCGAATGGCGAACTCGGCCGAGCCAAACACGGTGAAGTATTTGAGCGCGGCCATGGAGCGCTTAAAGTCACTTTGCCCGTAACTGGCCACGTAGTGCGGCAGAAACAGGCACACAAATGAACTGTTCAGTCGCGGAGCCAGCGCATGCAGCAGCTTGAGGGTGTGCGCGTAATCCAGTGGGATTACCGCATGCAGGCTCTCACTGACCCGCGCCATGCGCTGCATTACCGACAACTCGGCCAGCCCGGCTTTGGCGTGCTTTAGAAACCCTTTTGCATCAAAGGCCGGGTACACCGCTGTCATTTCACTGGCGATGTGTTGCAGGCGTTCGACGTTGAAGATTTCCTTGAGGGCCGGGGCGCTTTGGTCGGTCATCGGTGATTCCATGGCTAGAGAAACCAGCGGTATTCCCGCGCGTTGATCTCTTGTTGAAAGGCCAAGTGGTCCTGGCGTTTGTTTTCGCAGTACACGTCGATAAATTCGGCGCCCAGCTTATCGCGCAATACCGCTTGATGCTGCATGGCGCGTACGGCATCGAGCATTTCCAGGGGGAAGTCAGCGCCGCTGTTACGGTCCTCATTCAGCGGGGCGATGGGTTCTTGCCTGGCTTCAAGGCCATGCTCCAACCCTGCCAGGATCGCTGCCAGCACCAGGTAGGGGTTGGCATCGGCACTGGCCAGGCGGTGTTCGATGCGCAGGTTGCGCGGGTCGGAATCGGGAATACGCACGCACGCGTCGCGGTCTTCAAAGCCCCAGTTGGCACGCGTTGCCGCGTTCACGGTGCCACCCAAGCGGCGGAAGGCGTTGTGGTTGGGCGAGAAAATCGGCATGCAGTGCGGCAACAATTCCAGGCAACCGGCCACCGCGTGGCGCAGCGGTTGCTGCTGGTGCGCCGCGAGTAAATTATTGCCCGCGCCGTCATACAGGCTGACATGCACATGCATGCCGCTGCCGGGAAATTGCAGGTAAGGCTTGGCCATAAAGCTGGCGCGGTAGCCATGCTTGAGTGCCACGCCACGCGTGCTGCGGCAGAACAGCGCGGCCCAGTCGGCGGCGCGCAGGCCGTCGTCGCAGTGGCCGAAGTTGATCTCGAACTGGCCAGGGCCGAGTTCGGCGGTGATCACCGTGATGTCGATGCCTTGGGCCTGGGCGGTTTGCGCCATGTCGTCGAGCACTTCGCTGAAGCGCGACAACCGCTCGATGTGCAGGTTGGGCTGGTCGTCAGCGTCATCACTCAGCGGGTCGCGGGCAAATTGCGGCAGGCCGTCGTCGAGTTTTTTATCGAACAGGTAAAACTCCAGCTCAAACGCCACCACCGGGTGAATCCCCTTGTGCTGCAGGCGCTCCAGCACCTTGGCCAGGACTTCACGTGGTTCAAACTCGATGGGCGCTTCAGTGCCATCCGAGGTGATCAGCATCTGCCCCAGCGGTTGCGCTTCCCAGCTCACCGGCTTGAGCGTGCCCGGCACCAGGCGGCGATTGGCATCCGGGTCGCCGTCGTGGAAGCAATAGTCACCAATTTTGAACAGCCCGCCCTGGGCGCCCAGCAGCACGGCATTTTGCGGCAGCTTCAACGGGCTGCCGGCGGCGACTTTTTCGAGCATCTCCACCGGGTAGCGCTTGCCGTAGAAATGCCCGGGAATGTCCAGGGCGATCAGGTCGACGTAACGCACCTCGGGGTGGTTCTGGCGAAAGGTCCGTACTTCGGCCAGCAACGTGGAGGGTTGGCTTTTCACGGGTGTTGCTCCTAGTTGTAAACCCACAATACGCGGGCGGGCAGATCAGTCAGGTTGGCGTAGCGGCAATGGGCAAAACTGGCCAGGTGGAAGCTGTCGCCTTGGCCGAGGGTGACCGAATCGGCTTCACCTTCCACCCACAGCGTCAGCTCGCCCTCCAGTACAAAACCGGCCTGTTCGGCGCGATCGCTCATGGTGTGCTCGCCACTGTTGGCGCCGGGCGCCAACAGGCTGTCGAGCATCGAAAAGGCGCCGTGCATGCTTGGCGAAACCAGAATGTCGGTGATGCCATTGGCGTAATACACCGTGCGCCGCTCGTTGGGGCGTGTGACCCAGTCGACGGCCTTGGGTTTGGGCAGGCTGTAGAAGTAGGTGGTGGGCACATCCAGGGCGTGGCTGATGGCAGTCAGGTCGGCCACAGTAGGGCGTGACAGGCCGCGTTCGACCTGAGACAAAAAGCCCACCGAACGCTCGATTTTTTGCGCGAGTTGGGCGAGCGTGAGTTTCTTGTGCTTGCGCAGATCGTGGATGAGCACAGCCAGGGCGTCGAGTTCTTGTTGTTGGTTCATGAAATTTATGTCGAGAAATTTCATGAAAAATTACACGGATTATTTCACGGTGGCAATGGGTGTGGCATAGCTTTTGTGGCGAGGGAGCAAGCTCCCTCGCCACAGTGGGGGGCGTGACATAGTGGGAAACTGAATGGTCCGAGCCAGTTGCGGAGGGTGTTTTATCAGCGCACACCTGCTGCCTAAGCTTTTGTGGCGAGGGAGCTTGCTCCCGCTGGGCAGCGAAGCGGCCCCAATCGACCCACCGCGTTGGTTCAGGCGGTACTCGGCCAGCCTTTTTGGGGCTGCTGCGCAGCCCAGCGGGAGCAAGCTCCCTCGCCACAGTGGGGGGCGTGACATAGTGGGAAACTGAATGGTCCAGGCCAGTGGTGGAGGGTGTTTTATCAGCGCACACCTGCTGCCTAAGCTTTTGTGGCGAGGGAGCTTGCTCCCGCTGGGTCGCGAAGCGGCCCCAATCGATCCACAGCGTTGGTTCAGGTGTTACTCGGCCAGCCTTTTTGGGGCTGCTGCGCAGCCCAGCGGGAGCAAGCTCCCTCGCCACAGTGGGGGGGACATATTGGGAAACTGAATTGAACGGAGGTATTGCTGTGGCTTGCTAGGGTGAATGGATCATTCATTCAATCGCAGAGCAAAGGATTGCTTCAGAAACCCAATTCTCACCTATTGCGACGTGGCCGTTATTCAGAGGCGGGTCGGGCTTACTTGGTAACTGCTGTGGTCTATCAGCGCCGCCCGGTGTTTGCCAATTTTCGCTTGGGGCGGTTGTTGGTGGCAGAGTTCAAACAGGCTCATGACCTTGAGATGGTTAACTCTTTGGCTTGGGTCATCATGCCAGACCATTTCCATTGGCTATTTGAACTCAGAGCCGCATCGTTGCCGCAAGTGATGAAAAGGGTGAAGTCGCGCAGCACATTGACCATCAATCGAGCCTGTCATGCACGGGGCGCGTTCTGGCAGTGCGGGTACCATGATCGCGCAGCGCGCGCTGAGGAGGATCTTATAAAGATCGCACGCTACATAATTGGCAACCCATTGCGCGCTGGGTTGGCTGAACATATCGGCGATTATCCGCTCTGGGACGCAGCCTGGTTATAGACCCGGCGCCCTTGTGGCGACGGAGCAAGCTCCCTTGCCACAGGAAGGGTGCAAACTTGAATGATTCCATGCGCCTGCGGTCGGAACCTGGGTACGCATCATTCATTGAAGGAGCACCCATGAAGTCCAAGACCCTAGCCGCTTGCCTGCTGCTCACCGCTGGCCTGTCCACCGTCAGCTTTGTCGTGCAGGCCGGTGATACACCCCAGGAAACCGTGCAGCCTTCCAGCATCAATACGCGGGATCTGAAAGAAGGTGATCGCGCCCCGGATATCCTGATGCGCAAGGAATCGGCGGTCAGCGACTGGAAAAAACGCGGCCTCAAGCAGCCTGAGGCAGACAGCCAATGGGCGCGGGTGGGTGATAAGTTTGTGCTGCTCAAAACCACCAACGGCACCATTCTTGAGATCACCCCCGTCAAGCGGTGATCGGTCTGTTTTCCTCGCTCTTGCGTTAAGGTAACCGGCCACACCGGTCGTGTTACCTCACCCATCACTTCGGCCTCGGCGTCACCCAGGTCGACCTGGATATCAGCCTGCCTTCATTTTCATTGGGCCGTCGTTGAAGGCAGATCATCCAGTGTGAGCTTGCCGACGTTGTTGCTTTGCAGTTCGTAGCGCAACTCTTCAACCATCTTGGCCACTTCTTGCGCGGTTTGCAGCCGGTTGGTGCTGATGCCTGTCACCACCAGATCAACACGGCCGGTTTCGGCGTCGTAGACCTTGAGGGTCAGGGACGCGTCCCGGCACAGGGTGAACTCGCAGGTCAGCGGTGACAAACCTTCTTCGATGCAGTTGCGCAGTTGAGAGAGGGTAAACATGGGCCTCGGCCTCCTCAACGACGACGCAGCAACAGGCCCACAAGCAGGCCGATACCGGCGACGACAGCCACGGTAGCCAGGGGTTTGTTTTTGGCAAAATCACTGACAGTGTCCAGCGCGTCGCCGTACGTTTGCTGCAGTTGACCTGCGGCCTGACGCGCCACACCTTCAGCCTGCAATTGTTCATCGCCGGTGAGGTCGCCGATAAAACCCTGGGCCTTGCCGGCAACCTTCTCTACGGCGCCTTTGACTTGTTCGCTTTTCATCGTGCTTTCCTTGGAAGAGATCAAACCATTACGGCACGGGACCAAAGGCCCTGTGCCCACCCTTCAAGGTTAAGCAGCGTACGCCAGCGCAATAAGGCGAATTTGCACTGGTCGCACTAGTGCATTTGCACTCTATGGTTTGCTTTTGACGCGCAGTTCGCCGGCAAACAAGCCGCGCTCCCTGGCCCATACAATGGCCGCGCTGCGGCTGTGCACACCGAGTTTGGAGTACACCGTGGCCACATGATTACGCACCGTGTTGGGCGCAAGCTTCAGGCGCGAGGCAATTTCCTTGTCGGCCAGGCCTTCGCAGATCAAACCCAGCACATCACGCTCACGGGCGGTAAGGTCGGTGAAGGCTACGTTCGGCAGGTTGGGGCTGTTGACGCTCTTGGCGTTGGCCAGTTTCTCGATCAGGGTCTGGCTGAACCAGGAGGCGTCTTGCATCACCTCCTCAATGGCCGCCACCAGCTCCAGCTCCGAGCGTTTGCGTTCGGTGATGTTCATCAGCACCAACAGGTAGCAGGGCACGTCCTCGATAATCACTGTGTCGGCGGAGACCACGCAGTCGATCACCTCGTTGCCTTTCTTGCGCACCTTGAGGTCCTGGCCTTCGAGGTTGCCGGCTTTTTCCAGGGTGGCGAACAACTGCGCTCCAGCAGGGGCGCTGTCGATGAAGTTGATGTCCTCAACGTTCTTGCCGATCAGCTCTTCGCTGATGTAACCGGTGATGTTCATGAACGCTTCGTTGATGTCCACCACTTGCCGGTTGGCGGCGTTGCACACCAGGGTCGGCACCGGCGTGAGGCGAAAGGATTTGGCGAACCGTTCTTCGCTCTGGCGCAGGGCGATTTCTGCCTTGCGCCTTGGCTCCAGGTCGGTAAAGGAAAACAGCATGCAGTCTTCCTCGTTCATGTCCAACGGCTGGCCGGCGACGATCACCAGTTTGCTGCCGCCTTCGGGCAGGCGCAGTTCAGCCTGCATCTGCGGGATGGTCGCACCTTCGCTCAGCCGCTGAATGGCCAGGTCCTTGCGATCGGCGTGTTCCAGTACATCCAGTTCATAGACGGATTTGCCGATGACCTGATCGCGGTTGTAACCGGTCATCTCCAGGAAACCCTGGTTAACCTTGATGTAGCGCAGGTCGCTGAGACGGCAGATCACCGCGGGTGCCGGGTTGGCGTTGAAGGTTTTTTCGAAGCGCTGCTCGGCGCTGGCCCACTCGGTGGCGTCGCTGAGGATCAGCACCAGCAGTTCCGGTTCACCGTGGGCGTCCGTCAGCACCAGGCTGCGCAAGCGATGCACCCAACTGCGGTCCTCGTCGTCAACGGGGGTGACTTCCACCACCACATCGCTGAATTCTTCACCGGCTGCGATTCGGCTGAGCGGGTAGCTGTCCAGCGGCAAAGGATGGTTGTTGCGATAGCGCAAGGCAAAGCGCTTGGCGTATTGCTCGGTATTGGCGCCGAGCTGCTCGACCTCACTGACCCCGTGCATGGCCAGCGCGGCTTCGTTGGCCCACAGAATGGTCTGGTCGACTTCGGCCAGGATCACACCGTCCGATAACCCGGAGATGATCTGCTGCAATTGGCGGCGGTTGGTTTCTTTGGCAAGAACGTCCTGGGTCATGGTCTCTCCGGGGATGGGCGCATGAAGGGTACGACACCCAGGCATCAGGATAGTGCACACAACGTGCCCGTTGCGGGGTGCGAATGCACCAGATGCTCTGGTGCATTTGAGCGGGGACGACCGGCAGCGGTCTCGCCAGACTGATACGGTCAACCACTCAAAGGATTAATCATGACAACTGTCTATGAAACCAACCGTTCACCGTTTCGCGTGTCCTGGAGCTCTGTGCTGGCCGGTAGTGCAATTGCCCTGGTGACCTACCTGGTACTCAGCGTGCTCGGCACGGCCATCGGCGCCAGTGCCGTCAACCCGATGGAAGCGGGCAACCCCCTGAGCGGCTTCGGCACCGGCGCCGGGATCTGGCTGTTTGTCTCAACCCTGGTGGCTGTCGGCCTCGGCGCCTTTGTGGCCGGGCGCACTGCACCGGACCGTGGCGGCTTGCACGGCGTATTGACCTGGACCTTCACCACCTTGCTCACCACCTGGCTGCTGGCTGGCCTGGCCGCCAGCGTGGTCGGCACCGCCGGTAACGTAGTAGGCAAAGGCTTGTCCGCCGCCGGCAGTGGTATCGCCGCTGCTGCGCCTGGGATCGGCAACAGCATCAAGCAGCAGTTGAACGAGCAGGGTATCCAACTGGACTGGAACAGCCTGCAAGGCCAACTCGACACCTTGCTCAAGCAAAGCGGCAAGCCTGAGCTGGACCCTGCCAACGTCGAGCAGAAAACCGACCAGGCCGCCGCCGACGGCAAGCAATCGGCCAAGGACGCCGCGACCAACCCTGCCCAGGCCGGTGATGAGTTGAAGCAGTGGTTCGAACGCGTCAAAGCCTCCGGCGAGCCTGCGTTGAATGCTGCGGACAAAGACGCGCTGGTCAACATCGTGGCCGCCCGTACCGGCAAGAGCAAAGCCGAAGCCACGCAGATCGTCGACAACTATGCCCAGGCTTATCAGCAAGCCATGCAGAAGGTCGATGAGCTGAAACAGCAAGCCGAACAGAAAGCCCGTGAAGCCGGTGAAGTAGCGGCTAAGCAGCTGTCCCGCGCTGCATGGAGCACCTTGGCCATGTTGCTGCTGGGTGCAGCCTTGAGCTTCTTTGTGGGTCGTACCGCGCTGACCACGCGTCGCGTGCCGTTGGCTTAAGCTGAGCATGTGCGGCATGGATGCCGCCTGTGGAAGCTGGTTATGGAGTGAACTCGCTACCCCCTGCGCTCGAATGAATGCGTAAAATACCGGCTTTTTACGTGTATCACGCAAAGGTGCCCCTTGAGCGCAGGCAAAGCTGTCGGACTGTTATTACTCACCTCCCTCTTGGCGGCGTGCGGTACTTCGCCGCCACGCACGCCAAACGACATCTGCGGCATCTTCCGTGAAAAAGATGACTGGTACGACGCCGCCAAGGTCACGCAAAAGCGCTGGGGCGTGCCGATCCAGGTGCCGTTCGCGATCATGTATCAAGAGTCGGGCTTTCGTCAGGATGCCAAGACTCCGCGCAAGTACCTGCTATGGATCATCCCCTGGGGGCGCGTGTCCACCGCCGAAGGCTATTCCCAGGCCAAGGATGAAGTGTGGAACGACTACCGCAAGAGCACCGGCCGCAGCGGTGCGAGCCGTCAGGATTTCGATGACTCCATCGACTTTGTGGGTTGGTACATGGACAAGACCTACACCATCAACGGCGTGTACAAATACGACGCCTACGGCCAATACCTGAACTACCACGAAGGCTGGGGCGGCTATCGCCAGCGTACCTATGCGGCCAAAGCCTGGCTGCCGCCGGTGGCGAGCAAGGTGCAGGCGCGCTCGCAGATGTACGCGGCGCAATATGCGCGCTGTAAGGATGATTTGGGCCGGGGTTTCTGGAGCCGGTTCTGGCATTGGTTGTAATGAACGCTCGGCTGATCGCTCCCACGCTCCACGTGGTAATGCATCCAGAGACGCTCCGCGCCCGGCTGCCAGCGTAAGGCTCAAGCCTTGCACAAGGGTGACGCGGAGCGTCACAGACGGCATTCCCACGCAGAGCGTGGGAACGATCAGAGGTCACTTGCCACAAGAGTTACTCAGTGTGGCTGCATGCACTCCAATGATCGGTCGACCATCACACTGGCCATGTCCACCAAGTGCAATACCGAGATCACCAAGGCGCGTGTATCACCGGCCAGATGATCACTCGCCGTCTGCGCCGCGACAGCTGCGCAACGGAGTACGCTGCTGGCATGTGCCAGGGCGTCTTCAAAGCTAAGATCTTGGGTGGTGGTGAAGAAGTGCGGTTCTGATGCGGGTGGTGCAGGGACTAATTTGTCCATGGTTTCAACTCCTAACCAAAGCTGGAATGTCACCACCATCGCTACCAAACGACTTTAGGGTGGTGACCGTGCGCAGATTGGTAGACCGGTGATTAGGACCCGGTGCACCCGAAGGTGCCCTACGCACGGCCGCCATAACGCAGGGCCGAAAAAAAGCGCCTTGCAGAAGGGGGCGCTTAGCGCCTAATCACTCGTGGTCTACCAAACCCCGAATCACTGAATTGCAGTGACCGACGCAGACTAGCCATGTAAGTTGAGCGGCGCAAGCGCTCGGGATTCTCTCGGAAACGTCCTGCAAATTAAAGGGAAATATCGCTAATTCCGCCTTTTTGATCGTTCCCACGCTCCGCGTGGTAATGCATCCAGAGACGCTCCGCGTCCGGCTGCCAGCGTAAGGCTCAAGCCTTGCACAAGGGTGACGCGGAGCGTCACAGGCGGCATTCCCACGCAAAGCGCGGGAACGATCGGCATAAGGGTGTGGCGAGGGCGCACTTGCCAAGCTCATTTTATTCTGGGAAAACCCCAGTCTTAACTCATCCAACGAGAGCCCCATGAGCAACGATGAACTCCAGATCACCGACACCCGCCTGGGCACCGGCAAAGCCGTGGTCAAGGGGGCGCTGATCACCACCCAATACACCGGCACCCTCGAAGACGGCACCGTGTTCGATTCGTCCTGGGAGCGCGGCAAGCCGTTCCAGTGCGTGATCGGCACCGGGCGCGTAATCAAGGGCTGGGACCAGGGCTTGATGGGCATGCAGGTGGGTGGCGTGCGCACACTGTTTGTGCCGGCGCACCTGGCCTATGGCGAGCGTTCGATGGGCGCGCATATCACGCCCAACAGCAATCTGTGCTTTGAAATCGAGTTGCTGGAAGTGCTGACGCGCGACGATTGAAGGGGAAGTAAACATGGAGGTTGATTGCGCACTCGAAGGTATTCGAGTGGTTGAACTGCACGACGGCGACGCGGCCGAACTGCAGTGTTTTTTTGACCAGGCACCCGAGTATTTCATCGCGGTCAATGGTGAGCCGGCCACACCGACCGAAGCGCACGAAGAGTTACAGGGTCAGTTGCCGGCAGGTTGGCGTTGCAGCCGGATGTACTGGCTGGGTTATCGCGATACGCAGGACCAACTGGCCGCCGTCGTGAACATCGCGGCCGACTTGCTGGCCGTCGGCGTGTGGCATATCGGTTTGCTGCTGGTGCATACGCGCCTGCATGGCACCGGGTTCGCGCGACAATTGCATGCCGATCTTGAAGCGTGGGCGGTGAGCAACGGTGCCCAGTGGCTGCGGTTGACGGTGGTGGTCGGCAATACCAAGGCCGAGCGCTTCTGGCCCAAGCTTGGGTATGTGCAGGTGCGCACGCGTGAAGGCATCAGGATGGGACGGCAGGTCAACAGGGTGTCTATTCAGGTCAAGCCGCTGGCAGGTGGGCAGATGGACGAGTACTTGAAACGGGTTGAGCGGGATCGGCCCGATATGCCGTAATAGCGGACGTGCACACTCCTTGTGGGAGCTGGCTTGCCTGCGATGACGCAGTGTCGGCAATAAACCTCCAGCAGACAGACCGCCATCGCAGGCAAGCCAGCTCCCACAGTTGATCTTCGGCGTGACCCAAAAAACAGTTGCTGAACTCACCCTGAACAATCCACCTAAACCCCTATGGTAAATTCTCCTACGGTTTACTCCCTCGAAAACGCGGCGTAAACTCCGCGCGTTTTCATCAATAGCGGAGACCCTCAGTGGGTACTTGTTCGAGCGACAGTCGTCGGCCGGTTTCGGTTACTGGCACATACTTGGCAAGGTAACGCGCATTTTTCCTGATGCCGTTGTCTCGCCTCAAAAAGCGAGAAGCGGCATTCCGGCAGCGGCCAGTCCTGGCACCTGCCTGCATCCCTCTCATCGACGCTGACCAGCACCTCAAATCACTTGGGATGCTACGGACGCGCCTGCCTTTTACGGCGGGCGGGCCAAGCTGACTGTGCCTTTAAACGGGGACGGTGCAGTCGGTCGTACCTGCACTAAGGTTTCTGGCATGCGCAGCAGTCATGGAGAATTTTTATGCAGGCAATCAACAACATCAACCTCAACTCGTTGGTCGATACCGTGGTCAGCCTTACCGCGGCGTTTATCCTCGGTGGCTTGATCGGTTTCGAACGCCAGTACCGCCAGCGCACGGCGGGCTTGCGCACTAATGTGCTGGTGGCAGTGGGCGCGGCGATCTTCGTCGACATGGCCAACCGCCTGGGTGGCGCGGAAGGCGCGGTGCGGGTGGTTGCGTACGTGGTCTCGGGCATCGGCTTTTTGGGCGCTGGCGTGATCATGCGTGAAGAAGGCAACGTGCGTGGGCTCAACACTGCTGCGACGTTGTGGGCTTCGGCAGCGGTGGGGGCGTGTGCGGGGGCTGACCTGATCCTCGAAGCACTGCTGGGCACGCTATTTGTGCTGGCGGCCAACACCTTGCTGCGGCCGATCGTCAATAACATCAACCGTCAGCCTTTGGACGTGGTGTCGGCGGAGGTCACCAACATCCTCTATGTCATCGCCCGGCGCAGCCAGCAGCAGGCAGTGATGGTGCTGCTGGAGGCCGAACTGGCGCGGTGCAACTACCCGGCCAGCGACGTCGATGTGCGGCCGTTCGGCAGCGAAGAAGTGGAGATCGAGGCCACCCTGGCCGCGACCTCGGTAGACGGCGACGAACTGGACGCGCTGGTGGCGCGAATTTCCACCTCGACACTGGTGGTGCAAGCGTTCTGGAGCCCGAGTACCACTGACTGACACGCGCTCAACGGCTACTTTTGCGAAGAAAAATCCTACATCTGATTGGGATTGCCCCTTCGGTCAATACGTCATTTCGTTGTTAAGGTTGCGCACTTGCAGCTAGCCGGTGGTCACGGTTTGGCTATACGTGCTCGATGTGACTTCGATAGAAGCGGACCACCTGAGTGACGGCAGTACCGCTGGTCGAAACTGTCATTTCTCACAGGTAGTGGTGTCCCGTGTGATGTGTAAGGGTACTTATTCTTTTCAGGGTAGTGATATGAGCAAAGCGCTAAGTAGTGGGACCGTGTTAGTTGTGGACGATCATCCGTTTATACGGGCAACCGTCAAGCATTTGCTCAAGTGCGAAGGCTTCACTGACATCGAGGAAGCCGGTACGGGGGCGGACGCGCTTCAGAAGGTTAGAGAGAAGCGTCCAGTCTTGATTATTCTCGACCTGGCCATTCCAAAACTGGGTGGGCTGGAGGTGATCAGCCGGGTCAAGGCGCTGGGTGTGCCGTGCAAAATTCTGGTACTGACGTCGTATCTGCCGGAGTTTTTTTCCACGCGGTGCATGCGTGCCGGGGCCATGGGGTTTGTCGCCAAGACCGGAGAGCTGGAGGAGCTGCAAAAAGCCATTAAGGCGGTGATGTCCAACTACAACTGCTTCCCCAGTCTGCCGAGCAGTTCGGTGCGTCGTGATGATTTGCAGACCACCGAGCACGAGTTGGTGCACTCGCTTTCAGACCGCGAGCTGGCAGTGCTGAGGATGTTGGCGTTGGGTTTTACCAACAACAAAATTGCTGCAGATATGCTGCTGAGCCACAAGACCATCAGCACCTACAAGACCCGGCTCAAGGAGAAGCTGCGGATGACGTCTGTGGTGCACATGGCCAAGTTTGCCCAGCGTAATCATCTGATCTGAATCGACATGATCCTTGCCCAGGTCCGACGGTTGATCATGCTGGTGTTGATGAGCCTGCTGCCGTTGCTCGCTGCGGCCCTTGATGAGCCCCACACCTTGCGGTTGCTGGGGCATTCCAGCCTCGACGAGAATGGCCCGCCCGTGGTGCTGGGGGACGCTGACTGGCACTGGCTGCGTGAGCGCCGCACGCTGTGGATGGGGGTTTCCGCGCCCGATTACGGGCCTTTCGAACTGACCAACAATAACGATGAACTGGAAGGCGTCACCGCCGACTATGCCAAGTTGCTTGCCCAGGCGCTCAACGTCAGCGTTGAAGTGCGCCGCTATGACACCCGTGATGAAGTGATTGAGGCGCTCAAGCAGGGCTCTATCGATTTCTTGGGGTCGGCCAACGGGTTTGAAGCGGGGGACCCGCAACTCGTCCTTTCGCGCTCCTATGCCAATGATCAGCCCATCCTGGTCACCCGTACCGGAGACACCCAGTCCCTGAGTGTCGACCTGGCCGGCAAGCGTGTGGCGATGCTTTATCACTATATGCCGCCCGATGTGGTCGAGGCGTTTTACCCCAAGGCCCATGTGGAACTGTTTGCGTCGGTCTTCGAAGCCATCGGCGCCGTGGCTTTTGGCCGTGCCGATGTCTACCTCGGAGACGCCATCACCGCCCACTACCAGATCAACCGCAACCACCTCAACAATGTACAGCTGGCGGACTTTTCCACTTTGGAGTCCAACGCCTTTGCGTTCGCGCTGGCCCGGGACAATATTCGCTTGCTGCGCATCATCAACAGCGCGCTGAGGTCGATTCCGGCTAACCAGCAGCTGGATATTTTGCGCCGTTGGAGTGCTGGCAATCTTGGTGTTCTGGGTACCGAGCGCCTGCGCTTAAGCACCAGCGAGCAACGCTGGCTGGAAAAACACCCACGGGTGAGGGTGGTAGCGTCCGACCAGATGTTGCCGTTGGCATCCTTCACGGCACAAGGGCAATCAGAGGGCTTGAGTGCAGACGTTCTATCCCGGATCAGCTTGCGCACCGGCTTGAAGTTCGATGTGGTCCCGGGCGGCTCAATGCCTCAGCAAATAGAGGCGGTCCGTTCCGGCCGGGCGGACATGATGGCGGTGGTCACGCCCAGCCTCGAAGGCTCTGACCAGGTGCGTTTTACGCGGCCCTACTTGACCAATCCGCTGGTGCTGGTCACCCGTACCGACACGCCTGGCACCATGACACTGGAAAATATGCTGGGTAAACGCCTGGTAATACCCAGCGGCAATGCGCTGCGTGACGTCATCAATCGCGACTATCCCGGTATCCAGTTTGTGGAGGCGAAAAATCCTACGGATGCCATGGCTCTGGTGGCCAATGGCAGCGCCGAGGGTGCCGTCAGTTCACTGATCTATGCGCGTTACCTGATCGCCTTTGAGTACCGCGATCGCTTGCACGTGACCAGCACCGTCGGCTCTGAACCTGTGCGTATGACGTTCGGGGTCAACCGGGGGCAGTTGGAGCTGTACTCGATACTGGACAAGGCGTTGCTGAGCATCCCGCCTCAGGAAATGGATGAACTGATCAGCCAATGGCGCACCGATGTCATCATCGAAGACCATTGGCTACGCCATCGCCGCACGATTATCCAAGGATTCGGCCTGGCGGCGGTATTGCTGCTGATCACCCTGGGATGGGCGATTTACCTGCGCAGCCTGATACGCAAGCGTGCTCAGGCCGAACGCGCGTTAAGTGACCAGATGCGCTTTATGGGCGTGCTGATCGACGGTACGCCCCACCCGATCTACGTGCGTGATCGCCAGGGTCGGCTGATGGCCTGCAACAGTGCCTACCTGGACGTGTTTGGCTTCAAGCTTGAAGCGGTGATCGGCAAGACGGTGATCGAGACCGACACCGGCAACCCGCCGCAGGCCCAGTCATTCCATGAGGACTATCTGCGGTTGATGGAGCGGGGCGAACCGCAGATTCATGATCGGGTGCTCAGGTTGCCTGCGGGCAAGGTGTTGACCATTTACCACTGGATGCTGCCGTACCGTGATGGCGACGAAAATGTCGTGGGCATGATTGCCGGTTGGGTCGATGTGAGCGAGCGCCAGCGGCTGCTGGGCCAGTTGCAGGAAGCCAAGGAGGACGCTGACGCCGCCAACCGTGCCAAGACCACGTTCCTGGCGACCATGAGCCACGAAATTCGCACCCCCATGAACGCGGTGATCGGCATGATCGAGCTGGCGCTGGCCAACGCTGAACAAGGGCGTGCCGACCGTGACGCCCTGGAAGTCGCTTCGGTGGCCTCGCACGGCATGCTGGACCTGATCGGCGACATTTTGGATATTGCCCGAATTGAGTCCGGCCATTTGTCTTTGTCCCTTGAACCGGCCAACCTGCATGAGCTATTGAAGTCGGTGGCGCGGGTATTCGAAGGGTTGGCGCGCGCGAAAGGCCTGGCGCTGCAAGTAGAGCTTGATCCGCAGATGGATTGCGCGGTGTTGATCGACCCGTTGCGATTCAAGCAGGTGGTGTCCAACCTGCTGAGCAATGCCATCAAGTTTACCGACCACGGCCGGGTGCGCTTGGGCGGCCGCTGTGGGTTGGCATCGGACCCCGGCCAATTGAACCTCACCTTGTGGGTAGAAGACACCGGCATAGGCATCAGTGCCGAGGACCAGCAGCGGCTGTTCAACCCGTTTATCCAGGGCAGCAATACCGAGCAGTCGGCGCGCAGCGGCTCGGGCCTGGGGTTGGTGATCAGCCGCACGCTATGCGAAATGATGGCGGGGAAACTGCAGTTGAGCAGTACGCTGGGGCAGGGGACACGGGTGGACGTAGCACTCACGTTGGCCACCACAGCAGCAATAGCGGCCGAGGTTTCGGCTACGCCGGAACCTACCCGTCCCGTGCGTGTTTTGGACATTCTGGTGGTGGATGACTACCCGGCCAATCGCCTGCTGCTGGCCCGGCAGCTGAGCTTTCTGGGGCATCGCATCAGCACCGCCGAAGACGGCGTCCAGGGCTTGGAACGCTGGAAAACCCAGCGGCCGGATGTGGTAATCACCGATTGCAACATGCCCCTCAAGGATGGCTATGCCTTGGCGCGTGAAATCCGTGCGCAAGAGCGTGAGCATGGCTTGCCCGCCTGCCTGCTGCTGGGGTTTACCGCCAATGCCCAGCCGGAAGAAACCGAGCGCTGCCGGCAGGCGGGCATGGATGGTTGCCTGTTCAAGCCTGCCGGGCTTGAGGACTTGCGCTCTGCGCTGAGCGTCTATGCGCTCGGACCTGAGTCACCCGACGCTGGTCCAGGGTTTGATTTAAAGGCTTTGAAGGTCGTCACGGGAGACGATCACGCCGCGCTCAATGAGCTTTTGAGCGCCTTGCTCGACAGTTTGGAGGCAGACCGCGCGATGCTGGCGTTGCTGGCACGTCAGCATAGTTTTAGTGGGCTGCATGACCTCGCACACCGCGTCAAAGGTGGGGCGCGAATGGTCAAGGCCGAGCCATTGATAGCCAGTTGCGAAATGCTGGAGGCGGTGTGTGAGCGACAGGAGCGCAGCACATTAGGCGCGGCTGTTGCAACAATTGACACGGCAATTGCTGATTTGCACCAGCGCATGGGTGACTATTGCAAGCAGGCCTGACTGCAGTTGAGGGGCATTCGGTGAATTTGGGAGAACTCCTACATGAAGGGGGAACATGCCTGATTTTGTCTTCGGTATATGTCTGGAGAATGGGGCACGCTCACTGACGAGCGCTGCCAGCCCAGGGGTTCGCCATGCCGAACAAAGCACTGACCATCCTGATTGCCGATGAACAACACCTGCAACGACTGTACATAGAAAAAATGCTCAATCAGTTGGGTTACCACCGCATTGTGCCGGTGCAAACCTACCAGGAAGTCCAGATACTCACCGCGATCCCTGCCGAGCCCTTCGACGTATTGATCATTAATGCGGGGCTGGCGCTGCAGGCTTGCGGGCCGCAGCCTCAGGTGCGGCATGTGCTGCTCTATGACCATCAGGAACTGGGCGAACCGGCTGATACTCAGCCTGCGGTGCTGGTGCGGTTGCCGGGTGTGCCGGACAGCGTCAACCTCGAACACTTCATGGACATCATCGACCCACCCGCAGCCACGGCGGGCCTGCGGGTGTTGCCATGGCTGCGGGAGTTATCGCGCAAACCGCTGGCCGGGGTTTAGTCCCACTTTGGCGCAATGCCCTTGGGGCTGGTCAATCGGTGGCCACGCTCCAGGGCGGCAATCTGCGCCATGTCGGCAGCGCTCAAGGTCAGGTGCAGGGCCTTGAGATTGCTTTGCAGGTTGGCGCGTTTGGTCGACGACGGGATCACCGCGTAACCCAACTGCATGGCCCAGGCCAGCGTGACCTGCGCCGGTGTGGCTTGATGGCGCTCGGCGATCTGCTGGATCACCGGGTCTTTGAGCACTTCGCCATAGGCCAGGGTCATGTACGAGGTGATCTGGATACCCTGGGCGGTGGCAAAATCCACAACCTTCTGGTTTTGCAGGTAGGGGTGCAACTCGATCTGGTTGGTGGCGATGTTCTCGGCACCCACCGCGGCGATTGCCTGCTTCATCAAGTCAATGGTGAAGTTGGAAATGCCGATCTGGCGTGTCAGTCCCAAGCGCTTGGCTTCCAGCAACTGGCCCATGAATTCGGCGACCGGCACCTGGTCTTCCGGCGATGGCCAGTGGATCAGCGTCAGGTCGAGATAATCGGTTTTGAGTTTGCGCAGGCTTTCGCGCAGGCTCGCAATCAACTGGCCTTCGGCGAAATTGGCGATCCAGATCTTGCTGGTGATAAACAGCTCATCACGCGCTACGCCGCTGTCGGCAATGGCTTGGCCGACATCGGCTTCGTTCTCGTAGATCTGCGCAGTGTCGATGACGCGGTAGCCCAGTTCCAGGCCGGTGCTCACCGAGTCGATCACCACCTGGCCTTGCAGGCGGAAGGTGCCGAGGCCGAAGGCGGGGACGTTTGGGGTTGGGGTAGACATCAGTAACTCCAGAAGGGGTGTGAACAATGGAGTCGAGTATCCGCCCGTCGTTCACTCGGAAAAACCGCCCATTGCGAAAAGGACTCTTAACCACAAGTCACGAATACCCGCGGCCTTGTCAGGGTGAGCAGGCTGTGCCCAGCACGCTGATTCACAACAGCACGGGTTCGCATGACCGCTGGTCAACTTTGTCACCCGATGCTTACCGGCTTCACTTGCCAGCCATGGGTGTGGCGCGGTATTCCAGAATGCTTTATGCCAGCCTTGGAAAGACCATGACCCAACACCTCACCGAATACGCCGACGCCAGCCCTGAAGTGCGTGCGGTTTACGACGACATCATGCAAACACGCAAGGTCGACCAGGTGAACAACTTCTGGAAATGCCTGGCCGCCCACCCGCCGACGTTGCGCCGCACCTGGGAAAGCCTCAAGGAAATCATGGCACCAGGAGCTCTCGACCCGCTGACCAAGGAGTTGCTGTATGTGGCGGTCAGCGTGACCAACAATTGCCCGTATTGCATCGCCTCCCACACCGCCGCCGCACGCAAGGCCGGCATGACCGACGAGATGTTTGGCGAGTTGCAGGCCGTGGTCGGCATGGCCAACGAGACCAACCGCCTGGCGACCGGCTACCGTGTACCAGTGGACGATATGTTCAAGTGGCCGTGATACCCAGCTTCATGCGCAGATGCGCGAGGCTTCTGCCGGGCGCGCAGGGCGGTGGTGATAGAACTGCCCCTGCTGCGCCTTTCGGCTTCTGCGGGACTGGGAACGGGTCCATGTGGTGAAGTCAAAGCGAGTGGCCGACACGACGTTTTCCTGAACCAGCAGGATCGGCCTGGGGCGGTTTATAGGGGCGTGGTAAGTGTGGAGCGTGACCTCCAATGTGTCCTTGTCCCGGTACCCGCTGAGTATGGGCACCAGGCTGAACCCCTGACCAATGCCTTCGGACTCCGTGGGGGTGCCTGCGAATACTACAATCCCGACATAGACCTTCCTGTTGCTCAAACTGAACATGCACGGCACACACTTGACGATGGACTCTCTCAATAAAAGCTTGAATGGCGTGCCCTCAAGAACACCCAGCGAAAGCACATGGTAGAGCTGCGTGTCGGTTTCCAGCTTCAGCATTTTCTTCTTCGCGCGTACATATAGCCTTGCCCAGAAAAAAGGAATCGCCAGAGTGGTCATACCCGCCTGCAACATGAAAACCCATAGCGTGCAGTTTTTCTCATTGGCAATGTCGAGTTGTACCAATAGCGTACCCAGTTTTTGGCTGTAGTCCGCCGCAACTTCATGCCCGGCGATAAAGGCTGCTTGTTTTGATAACGTCAGCAGGGCAGCACTCAAAAACGTGGCAACGATTAGGCAGAGCATTCCGAGCCTTGCTACCTGCAGGTAAAGCAACTGTCCCTGGAATCGGTGCAATCGCAAGTAGAAAAACGGGTGCCTGAGGCAGACCAGATAGCCACTGACCAGTAACGGCACAATGATCAGCAGGCCCATGAGTCGTCTGACTCCATTTTTTGCACTTGGCGCAGAGCGTCCTTGTAACCCTCTGACGCGATAACCTCATCGATGTCCAGGCCGATGCCTCCACGTACGAGCTTCCAGGTTTTACGGGATTTGACATCCCTTACTCGATCCCAATCGTCCTGAGTCGGTTTCCCAAACAACAAATGCAATAAAGACATGGCGACAACCTCGAAAAGAAGTAGCCATTTTTATAGCAAGCGACTGGGTGCCTCACCACTGATGGCAAGCCGCGCCACTGTCGCCAGTTCCCGTAGGAAACGTCTGCATTTGCTACAGCGGCCTAAAATGTCGGGGGTGTAATCACCCAGATCACCACTGTATCCACCTTGCCCGGGTTGCCATACCGGTGCGGCTCGCTGCTGGCAAAGCTGAAACTGTCGCCTTCAGCCAACAGAAAATGCCGCTCACCGACCCACAGCTCAAAGGTGCCGCTCAACACATAGCCCGCTTCTTCGCCTTCATGGCTGTAGCTTTGCTGGCTGTAGGTGCCGGGTGGGAAGCATGAGTGCAGGATCTCCAGTTGGTGGTTGGGCAATGGCGTCAGCAGTTGGTCGACGATGCCATCTTCATAACGGATGCTTTGACGATTGTTTTTACGTACCACATAGCCTTCATCCGCTGGGGCAGGGGCGGCCTCGCTGGCAAAAAACCACTGGATAGTCACGCCCAGGCTGCGGGCGATATTGAACAGCGCCGGGATCGATGGGTACGCCAGGTTGCGCTCCAACTGGCTGAGATAGCCGGCGGTCAGTTCACTCAGTTGCGCCAGTTCGGTCAGCGTCAGGCCGCGTGCCTTGCGCAGGCCGCGAATGCGGGTGCCGAGAAACAGTGGCTGCGGTTCGTCGTTCAGAGTTTCCACGCTACCTTGAGTCCTTCGTAGATCGCCTCTTCGGCGGTGCGCGGCGCCAGGCAGTCGCCGATGCGTTCAAACGGCACCAGCCCGGCAAGCGCCGTGCCCAGAGTGTCCACCGGCTGATGGCCCTGGCACAACACCAGGCTGTCGATATTCTCCAGCAGCATCGGTTCGCCGCTGGCGCTGTGTTGCAAGTAAACCGTGCTGTCGTCGCAGCCGTAGAGGCGCGCATAAGGGATGATGGGAATGCCCAGACGGTGTAGCTCGCCCGCCAGTTGATCGCGTACATAGAGCGGCAGGTTTTCCCCGCAATGCGTGCCATTGACCGCCAGTTGCACCTGATGGCCGGCGCGCACCAGACGCTCGGCGATACCGGGGCCGATCCAGTCGCAGCGCCAGTCGACCACCACCACCGAGCGCCCCAAGGTGACCTGATCGCGCAACACCTGCCAGGCATCCACTACTTGCAGCTCGCCGCCGCGCTCGAATGCCGGCCAATAGGGTTCGGCGCCGGTGGCGATGATCACGTGGTCGGGTTGCTCCTGCACCACCAGGGCGCGGTCGACGCGGGTATTGCGCAGCACACGCACGCCTGCCAGCGTCATCTCTCGTTGCAGGTTGGTACTGGCGCCGCCGAATTCGCTGCGCCGTGGCAGCAACTGCGCCAACAGCACCTGCCCGCCCAATTGCCCGCTGGCTTCAAACAAGGTCACGTCGTGGCCGCGTTGCGCGGCCACAGCGGCAGCTTTCATGCCGGCCGGGCCACCGCCGACCACCATGATGCGGCGTCGCTTCAACGTCGGTTGCAGGTTACCGAAGTGCAGCTCGCGCCCCGTCTCGGGGTGCTGGATGCAGGAGATTGGCAAGCCCTTGTGAAAGTGCCCGATACAGGCCTGATTGCAGGCGATGCACGCGCGCACGTCTTCAGCGCGGCCGCCGAGGGTTTTGGCCGGCATCAGCGGGTCGCAGATCAGTGCGCGGGTCATGCCGCACACATCGGCCTGGCCGCGCGCCAGGATCAGCTCGGCCTCCTGCGGCTGGTTGATCCGCCCGGTGACAAACAGGGGTATCGACAGGCTGGCTTTGAACGTCGCGGCCGCATCGGCCAGGTACGCGGCGGCGATGGCCATGGGCGGCACGATATGCACTGCGCCGCCCGTGGACGCCGAGGTGCCGGCGACGATATGCACATAATCCAGCTGCGTTTGCAGGTGTTGCACGGCCTCCAGGGATTCGCTTTCGGTAAGGCCTTCGCTGTCGCGCTCATCGGCAGAAATGCGCAGGCCGATGATGAACTGCGGGTCGGTCGCGGCCCGCACTGCGGCAATAATTTCCCGCAGGAATCTCAGGCGCTGTTCAAGCACGCCGTTGTAGTCATCGGTGCGCCGGTTAACCCGTGGGTTGAGAAACTGCGCGGGCAGGTAGCCGTGGCTGGCGACCACTTCCACGCCATCAATTCCCGCCTGATGCAAGCGCCTGGCCGCCGCTGCGTAACCGCTAACGATCTCATCGATCATCGCCTGGTCGAGCGCCCGTGGCATCACCCGAAACCGCTCATTAGGCACTCCCGACGCCGAGTACGCCACCGCCAGCAACCCGTCTGCCGACTCCATGATCTCGCGGCCCGGGTGGAATATTTGCGACAGCACCACGGTGCCCTGAGCATGGCAAATATCGGCAAGCTCGCGATAGCCGTCGATGCATGCGTCGTCGGTGGCCATCAGCACATGGGAGGTGTACCGCGCACTGTCATGCACGCCCGCCACCTGCAGCACAATCAGCCCCACACCGCCTTCGGCGCGCGCACGGTGATAGGCGATCAATTGCGCATTGACCCGGTTATCCGTCGGCATCGAGGTGTCATGCCCGCTGGACATGATGCGGTTCTTCAGACGTTTGCCGCGCAGTACCAAGGGTTCGAACAGATGCGGGAAGGCAGCGTGCGACATGGTGCGGATACTCCAGGCGCTGTTATTGTTATTTTTCTAGTAAGAGGCGAGCGCCAGTAAAAAATCAACTTGTTTTTTTACTGACGGCTGGCTTAGCGTCGCCTTTACCAACCCCGTGCCTGGAGAATAAAAATGACTCACTCCACCGAGCAGCAACTGCGCGAAGAGCTCGCGGCCTGCTATCGATTGGTCGCGCACTACCGCATGAGCGACCTGATCTTCACGCATATTTCGGTGCGTATTCCCGGGCCGGAACATCACTTTCTGATCAATCCTTATGGGCTGATGTTCGATGAAATCACCGCCTCCAACCTGGTCAAGATCGGCCTGGACGGGCAGGCGGTCGAACCTTCTGCTTATGCCGTAAACCCGGCTGGTTTTGTCATTCACAGCGCCATTCATGGCGCTCGCGAAGACGCCCAGTGCGTGCTGCATACCCACACCCGTGCCGGCTGTGCGGTGGCGGCGCTGGAGTGCGGTTTGTTGCCGGTCAATCAGATCTCGATGGAGTTCTACGGCAAGGTTGCCTACCACGACTATGAAGGCGTCGCCCTGGACATGCACGAGCAACGCCGGCTGGTGCAGGACCTTGGCGACAAGCCGGTGCTGATGCTGCGCAACCATGGTTTGTTGACGGTGGGCGAGACGGTTGGTGAGGCGTTTCTGCGCATGTATTACCTGGACAAGGCCTGCGATATCCAGATCGCCGCGCAGGCCTGCGGCAAGCTGATCCTGCCGCCGGCTGAGGTTTGCGCTTACACCGAGCAGCAATTCAATAACCCCAACCGAGCGCTGGAGGAGGGCGAGCTGACCGATGTGAATGCCATGCAGCTGGCATGGGCGGCGTTGCTGCGGATGCTGGATCGGGTGTCGCCCGGTTACCGCGACTGAGGTAGAGTCGTGCAGCCGACTCAACCGAAGGACACCGCCCCATGACTCAGGAATCGCGTTTCTCCCGCATGGAGCCGCAATTGCGCAAGGCCAACCTGGTTCAGGCGACGCTGACGTGCCTCAAGCGCGATGGCTTCCAGGGCGCTTCGATCCGCAAGATCAGCGCTGAGGCCGGGGTGTCGGTAGGGCTGATCAGCCATCACTATTCGGGCAAGGATGAGTTGGTGGCCGAGGCCTATCGCACCATCACCGCCCAAGTCATGAGCCTGTTGCGCGAGACCATGGCCAAGGCGCCGCCGCAGCCGCGTGAGCGTTTATCGGCGCTGTTCCGTGGCTCCTTTTCAGCTGAACTGCTCGACCCACAGTTGCTGGACGCCTGGCTGGTGTTCTGGGGCGCGGTCAAGACCGCGCCGGCGATCAACCAGGCCCACGAGCATTCCTATGGCGAGTACCGCACCATCATGCGTTCGGCGTTGGCGGACATGGCCAGGGAGGAAGGCTGGGAGCAATTCGACGCTGATTTGGCCGCCATCGGCTTGAGCGCGTTGCTCGATGGCTTGTGGCTGGAGTCGGGGCTCAACCCCGGCACGTTCACGCCGCAGCAGGGCATCCAGATCTGCGAAGCCTGGGTGGACGGCCTGCAAGGCGGCGGTCGCGCGCGCTACCAGCTCAAAGCCTGAACCTTCCCTTCAGCGCCTGAACGCTCTATTCGGGCGTTTTTTTTCGCCCTGAAAATATTTGCAGTTTGCCGATTGCCTCATTACTGAACACTCGTTTAGTATCTCGCCATGTCGCACCCCTCACGCCAACTAAAATAATTCGAGGAAGCCATGACTACCGATTCGCCCGTGCTCACTCAGGTGCAAGCTGGCGTTGCCTGGATCACGCTCAACCGTGGCCCGCAGCGCAATGCACTCGACATCCCGACCCTCAACTACCTGCATGCGGTGCTCGACGCGTTCAACACCGACCCCAGCGTGCGGGTGGTGGTGCTCACCGGCAGCGGCCGTAGTTTCTGCGCCGGTGCCGACCTGGCTGAGTGGGCCGACGCCGAGTCCCGTGGCTCCCTGGAAACCTACGGCTGGACCGAAACCGCTCACGCCCTGATGACCCGTCTGCATACCCTCGACAAACCTACGATTGCTGCGATCAACGGCACCGCCGTCGGCGCGGGCATGGACCTGACCCTGTGCTGCGACCTGCGCATCGCCGCCCAGTCGGCGCGGTTCAAGGCCGGCTACACCAGCATGGCGTATTCGCCGGACGCTGGCGCCAGTTGGCACTTGCCGCGCTTGATCGGCAGCGAGCAGGCCAAGCGCCTGCTGTTCCTCGATGAGCTGTGGAGCGCCGAGCGTGCACTGGCCGCCGGGCTGGTGGGCGAAGTGGTCGCCGATGAGCAGTTGCATGCCCACGCAAGCGAGCTGGCCACGCGCCTGGCCAACGGCCCCACCTTCGCCTTCGCCCAGACCAAAACCCTGATCCGCGAAGGCGCCGGGCGCAGCCTGCCTGAACAGCTTGAGGCCGAACTGGCCGCCGGGCTGCTGTGCGGGCGCAGCGACGACGGCGCCGAAGCGCTGCGTGCCTCGATGGAAAAACGCCTGCCGGTTTTCTCCGGTCGCTAAGCCCACACAGGAAGCCCACATAGGTAGCGCCATGAATTTCCAACTCAGCCAAGAACAAGACATGTTGGTGGACGCGGTACGCAGCTTTGTTGCCAAGGAATTGTTGCCCCATGAGGACGCGGTGGACCGTGCCGACGCGGTTTCGCCCGAGCTGGCCGCGCAGATTCGCGACAAGGCTGTCGCTGCCGGCTTCTATGCTTTCAACATGCCCGAAGAGGTGGGCGGTGGTGGCCTGGATTACCTGTCCCAGGCGTTGATCGAACGCGAGTTGTCCAAAGTCTCGTGGGCGCTGCATGTGTTTGTCGCGCGCCCGTCCAAGATTCTCATGGCTTGCACTGGCGCGCAGGTCGAGGACTACCTGTTGCCGTGCGTGCAAGGCAAGAAAGTTGACTGTTTCGCGCTGACCGAACCCGGCGCCGGCTCCGACGCCAATGCGATCAAGACCCGCGCCGTGCGCAGCGGCGAAGACTTCGTGATCAACGGCAGCAAGCACTTCATCAGCCACGCCGGCCATGCCGATTTTGCCATCGTGTTTGCCGTCACCGACACGTACGAACACAACGGCCGCCAGCGCAATGCGGTGACGTCATTCCTGGTCGATCGCGATACGCCCGGCATGACCATCCGCCGTGGCCCCAAGTGCGTGAGTAACCGCGGTTATCACACCTATGAAATGTTCTTCGACGACTGCCGTGTGCCTGCCTCCAAAGTGCTGGGCGAAGTCGGCAAGGGTTGGGACGTGGCCAACGCCTGGCTCACCGCCGGCCGGGTGATGGTCGCTGCCAACTGCGTCGGCCAGGCCCAGCGTGCGTTGGAGGTGTCGCTGCAATGGGCGGCGGACCGCAAGCAGTTCGGCCAGCCCATCGGCACCTACCAGGGCGTGAGTTTCAAGCTGGCCGACATGGCCACGCAGATTCGCGCCGCCGAGCTTCTGACCCTGCACACCGCCTGGAAGATGGACCAGGGCAGCATGACCGATGGCGAGGCCGGCATGGCCAAGCTGTTTGCCAGTGAAACCCTGGGCAAGGTAGCCGATGAAGCCGTGCAGATCTTTGGCGGTATGGGCTTGATGGATGAAGGGCCGGTGGAGCGCATCTGGCGTAATGCGCGGATCGAACGGATCTGGGAAGGCACGTCGGAAATCCAGCGGCACATTATTGCCCGTGAACTGTTGCGGCCGTTGTTGCGCTGATCGGCGCGGAGAACGCTTATGTCCCAGGCTATTCGCGACAACCTCAAGCGCCTGCTGGCGCCCCGGCACCTGGCTTTTGTCGGCGGGCGCAGCATGGCCCGCGCCCTCAAGCGCTGCGCCGACGGCGGTTTTACCGGGCCGATGTGGCTGGTCAACCCGCAGCATGACAGCCTCGACGGCATCCCGTGTGTACGTCGGGTTGCCGATTTGCCTTACGGCCCGGATGCGGTGTTTATCGCGACTAACCGGGAGCTGACCTTGGCTTGTGTAGCCGAACTCGCCGCCCTCGGCACTGGCGGCGCCATTTGCTATGCCTCCGGGTTTGCCGAGACCGGTGCCATTGGTGCGGCCTTGCAACACCAGCTTATTTCAGCGGCGGGCGACATGGCCTTGCTCGGCCCCAACTGCTACGGCTTGTTGGACTATTTGCACAGCGCCGCGCTGTGGCCGGTGGCCCACGGCGGCAAGGCGGTAGAGAAGGGCGTGGCGGTGCTCACCCAGAGCGGCAACTTTGCCTACAACCTGTCGATGAGCGACCGCTCGCTGCCCATTGCTTATATGGCGTCGGTGGGCAACCAGGCGCAGTTGGGGGTTGCCGAGTTGATGGACGTGCTGCTCGATGAGCCGCGCGTGACCGCCATCGGCCTGCACCTGGAAGGCTTGAAGAATGTGCCGGGGTTTGCCCGCGCGGCGCACAAGGCGCTGGAAAAAGGCATCCCGATTATCGCGCTGAAAACCGGCGTGTCGCAGATCGGCGCCGAGTTGGCCCTGAGTCACACCAGTTCGCTGTCTGGTTCCGATGCGCTGTACGACAGCCTGTTTGCGCGCCTTGGCGTGATCCGCGTGAGTGGGCCGGTGAGTTTTGTCGAAACCTTGAAAGCGGCGGCCTGCGGCAATCTACCTGGCGGCAATTGCCTGATCGCACTGGCCTGTTCCGGTGGCGACGCGGGGCTGATTGCCGACTACGCCGAGCGCAACCAGCTGGCCTTGCCGAAGCTCGACGCAGGCCAGCGCGCCGAACTGGCGCAGGTGCTGCCCAGCTATGCCAACCTGGTCAACCCATTGGACTTCACCACCGCCATCTGGGGCGACCGCGAGGCGCTCGAACGCATGCTCGAAACGGCCCTGCGCACCGATGCCGATGCGGCGATGCTGGTGCTGGATTACCCGGCCGAATTCACCGGCGAGCGCAAGGAGTGCGACCTGTTGCTGGCGCTGTTTTGCGCTGCGCTCAGTCGTCATGGCAAAACCGGATTCGTCACCTCGGCCTTTCCCGAATTACTGCCGGCCCATGCCCGCGAACGCCTGCATGCCCACGGCATTGCCGCGCTGCAAGGGGTGGAAGATGCACTGGCTGCCTGGGGGCGGATTGCCGACTATCAAAACCATCGCCGTGTGTTGTTGGAACGCGGCGAGTCGATCCTTGCACCGCTGTGCCCTCAGCCTCTTGCGGGCCAAGGCCTGGCGCTGGATGAATGGGCGTCCAAACAAGCCTTGCGCGCCTTTGGCTTGAGCACGCCAGCGGCGGTGCTGAGCACGCCAGGGCGCGCCATCGCAGACGCCAAACTCTTGGGCTATCCGTTGGTGCTCAAGGCCGTCAGCACCGACCTGCCGCACAAAACCGAAGCCGGTGCAGTGGCGCTCAACCTGAAAGACGGTGTCGCACTGACCGCCGCGCTGGAGCAGATGCGCGAGCAAATCGGCGCTTATGCGCCGGGCATTGTCTTTGATCAATTGCTGTTGGAAAGCATGGCTACAAAGCCCTTGGCCGAGTTGATCGTGGGCATCAAGCGGGAAAATGACTTTGGCCTGGCCCTGGTGATTGGCGCTGGCGGGATCCTCGTGGAATTGCTCAAAGACAGCCGCAGCCTGCTGCTGCCGACCACCGATGAGGCGATTCGCAACGCCGTGCTCAGCCTGCGCAGCGCGGCCTTGCTGCAAGGTTTTCGCGGGCGTGAAGTGGCGGATATGGATGCGTTGGTGGCGGCCATTCGCGCGGTGGCCGACTACGCCTGCGCCAACGCCGGGCAGTTGCTGGAACTGGATGTGAACCCATTGTTGGTCAATGCCCACGGCACGCTGGCGGTGGATGCGTTGATTCGCCTAGGAGATGAACATGCAAGATAAGACCCTGACCGGCGGCCAGGCCCTGGTGCGGTTGCTGGCTAATTATGGCGTCGACACCGTGTTCGGCATTCCCGGCGTGCACACCCTGGAACTGTATCGAGGTTTGCCCGGCAGCGGCATTCGCCACGTGCTGACACGCCACGAGCAGGGCGCCGGTTTTATGGCCGACGGCTATGCGCGGGTCAGCGGCAAACCGGGCGTGTGCTTTGTGATCACCGGGCCTGGCGTGACCAACGCCGCCACCGCCATCGGCCAGGCCTACGCCGACTCGATTCCGATGTTGGTGATCTCCAGCGTCAACCACACCGCCAGCCTCGGCAAAGGCTGGGGCAGCCTGCACGAAACCCAGGACCAGCGCGCCATCACCGCGCCGATCACCGCGTTTTCGGCGCTGGCCTTGAGTGCCGAGGATTTGCCCGAATTGATCGCCCGCGCCTATGCGGTGTTCGACAGCGAGCGGCCACGGCCGGTGCATATTTCGGTGCCGCTGGATGTGCTGGCAGCGCCGATCAAACGCGACTGGAGCCATGAAGTCGTGCGGCGCCCGGGACGCGGCATGCCATCGGCCGAGGCGCTGGAGCTGGCCGTAGCCAAGCTCGCGGCGGCCAAGCAACCCATGATCATTGCCGGTGGCGGCGCGCTGGCGGCGGGTGATGCGTTGCAGCGCTTGAGCACGTTGTTGGCGGCGCCGTTTTTCAGCAGTGTGGCCGGCAAGGGTTTACTGCCGGTCAATGACCCGCTGAATGCCGGTGCCACCCTGTGCGTGGAACCCGGCTGGCAACTGATCAGTCAGGCGGATGTGGTGCTGGCCGTCGGCACGGAAATGGCCGACACCGATTACTGGCGCGAGCGCTTGCCCATCACCGGCGAACTGCTGCGCATCGATATCGACCCGCGCAAGTTCAACGATTTCTACCCTTGCGCCGTGGCGCTCAAAGGCGATGCCCAACAGACCTTGCTGGCCTTGCTCGAACGTCTGCCGCCTGCGCCGCGTAACGCCGATGCGGCAAGCCAACAGGTCGCGACATTGCTTGAGGCGGTCGAGCTGGGGCACGGCCCTTTGCAGGCCATTCACCAAGGCATTCTTGAGCGTATCGAGGCCGAGCTGCCCGCCAACGCATTTATCAGCAGCGACATGACCCAGTTGGCCTACACCGGCAACTACGCCTACCGCAGCCGCGCCCCGCGCAGTTGGCTGCACCCTACCGGCTACGGCACCTTGGGCTATGGCTTGCCTGCCGGCATTGGCGCCAAGTTCGGCGCGCCGCTGCGTCCGGGCCTGGTGTTGGTGGGCGATGGTGGCTTCCTCTACACCGCCCAGGAACTGGCGACCGCGGTCGAGGAACTGCACAGCCCGTTGGTGGTGCTGCTGTGGAACAACGACGCCCTCGGCCAGATCCGCGACGACATGCTCAGCCTGGACATCGAGCCCATCGGCGTGCTGCCACGCAACCCGGACTTTGCGCTGTTCGCCCAGGCGTTCGGCTGCACCGTGAACCAACCCAAAAACCTGGATGAGTTGCAGACGGACTTGCGCAACGGTTTCAAACGCAATGGCGTGACCTTGATCGAGCTCAAACATGCCTGTGCCTGTTGACCTTTAGAGGAGCAAGACCATGAGCGAAAACAACAACAAAATGACTCAAGCGATGCACCGAAGGGACTTTCTCAAACACAGCGCCGTGGCGGGTGCGGTGGCGGCAGCGTTTTCCATGGGCCTGCCGTTGCACGCGTTTGCCGAAGAGGCGACACCCAAAGCCGGCGGCGTGCTGCGCCTGGGCCTGGCCGGCGGCAGCACCACCGATTCGCGCGACCCCGGCTCCTGGGTCGACACTTTTACGTTTGTCGGCTTCTCGGCGGTGTACAACACACTGACTGAAATCGCCGTCGACGGCAGCGCGATCCCCGAGCTGGCCGAGCGTTTTGAATCCACCCCGGATGCGCGGGTGTGGACCTTTCACTTGCGTCAGGGCGTGACCTTCCACAACGGCAAAAGCCTCAGCGCCGACGATGTGGTGGCGTCGATCAATCACCACCTGAGCAAAGACTCCACGTCGGCGGCCAAAACCGTACTGGGCGACGTCGCCAGTGTCAGCGCCAAGGGCAATGATACGGTGGTATTCGAGCTGCATTCCGGCAATGCCGACTTTGCTTATGTAGTTGCCGATTACCATTTGGTGATCATGCCCGCCAAAGACGGCGCCGCCGATTGGCAGGCCGGTGTGGGCACCAGCGGTTACCGCTTGAAAAGCTTTGAACCCGGCGTGCGCATGGACTTGGAACGCAACCCCGATTACTGGAAGCCCGGCCGCGCGCACTTCGCCAGCGCCGAACTACTGGCCATCGCCGACGGCGCGGCGCGGGTCAATGCACTGGTCACCGGGCAAGTGGATGTGATCAACAAGGTCGACCTCAAAACCGTGGCCTTGCTCAAGCGCAATCCAAATCTTGTGATCGAGGAAACCAAGGGCGCCCAGCACTACACCTTCCCGATGCTGTGCGACAGCAACGAGTTCAAGAACAACGACATCCGCCTGGCGATGAAGCACGCGATCAACCGCGAAACCTTGCTGGCTTCGGTATTGCACGGCTACGGCCTGGTGGGCAATGACCATCCGATCCAGCCCGGCAGCCGCTTTATCAACGCCGCGCTGGAGCAGCGCACTTACGACCCGGACAAGTCACGCTTTTACCTGCGCAAAGCCGGTGTGGACTCGCTCAAGGTACGGCTGCAAGCCTCCGACGCCGCCTACACCGGCGCGGTGGACGCCTCGGTGCTGTTCAAGGAGCAGGCGCGCCAGGCCGGTATCGACATTGACGTGGTGCGCGAACCCGCTGACGGGTTCTTCTCCAATGTGTGGATGAAACAGCCATTCACCACCTCGTTCTGGTACAGCAGCCTGACCGCCGACCGCATGTTCAGTATCGGCTATGCCAAAGGTGCAGCCTGGAACGAAACCCACTGGGACAACCCACGCTTCAACCAACTGCTCACCGCCGCCCGTGGCGAGATGAACGCGCCGCTGCGCCAAGAGATGTACAACGAAATGCAGGCCCTGTGCCGCGATGACGGCGGCGCGATTGTGCCGCTGTTCGCCAGCTCCGTGGCAGCGCGTTCGAACCGCGTGAGTCATGGGCCGCTGACGGCGCCCTACGGCGAACTGGATGGGCTGCGGTTGATTGAGCGGTGGTGGCAGGCATAGAAACCCTCCAAACAATGAAGACTCAATGTGGGAGCTGGCTTGCCTGCGATGGCGGTGTGTCAGGCTAAAAATCTATCGCTGATGTACCGCTATCGCAGGCAAGCCAGCTCCCACACTGGATTTGTGGTGGCTTAGGAGTCAACACACACATGAATAGTCTGTTGAAACTGGTCCTCCAGAGATTGGCCCTCGGCCTACTGTCGTTGTTCGCCGTCTCGGTGATCATCTTCCTCGCCGTCGGCCTGCTGCCCGGCGATATCGCCCAGGCCATGCTCGGCCAGTCGGCCACGCCGGAAACCATCGCCGCGTTCCGCGCGCAGTTGGGCCTGGATCTGCCGCCGCTGACGCGCTTTGCGCACTGGCTGTTGCGGCTGTTACAGGGTGATCTGGGTGCGTCGCTGGCCAACCAGCGGCCCATCGCCGAGTTGATCGGTGCGCGGCTGGGTAACACCTTGAAGCTGGCCGCCCTGGCGGCATTGGTGTCGGTGCCTACCGCGCTGGTACTGGGCATGCTTGCGGCGCTGTACCGCAACAGCTGGTTCGATCGCCTGCTCAACACCACGGCGTTGAGCGCAGTGTCGTTCCCGGAGTTCTTTGTCGCGTACCTGCTGATCCTGGTGTTCTCGGTGAAGCTGGGCTGGTTTCCCAGCCTGTCCAACCTGGCGCCGGATGCCACGTTCGGCATGTTCCTGGAGCGCTCGGTGCTGCCGGTTGCCACCCTGAGTCTGGTGGTGATCGCGCAGATGATGCGCATGACCCGCGCCTCCTTGATCAACCTGTTGGCCAGCCCGTATATCGAGATGGCCCGGCTCAAGGGCATCAGCCAATCGCGGATTATCTGGAAGCACGCGTTGCCCAATGCACTGGCGCCGATCGTCAACGTGGTGGCGCTGAACCTGGCGTACCTGGTGGTGGGTGTGGTGGTGGTCGAGGTGGTATTTGTCTATCCAGGTCTCGGCCAGTTGCTGGTGGACTCGGTGTCCAAGCGTGACATCCCGGTGGTGCAGGCGTGCAGCCTGATTTTTGCCGCCACTTACATCCTGCTCAATACCGGGGCGGATGTGCTGTCCATCGCCAGCAACCCACGCCTGATGCATCCCAAGGGGTAAGCCATGAGCCTGTTGAGCCAAGTGGCCCGCGCGCCGTTGAGCGCCAAGTTCGGCCTGCTGATTATTCTGTTATACGTCGCGCTGGCGCTGTTGGCGCCGCTGCTGGCGCCCTATGGCGAAACCCAGGTGGTGGGTGAAGGCTTCGCGCCGTGGAGCGGCCAGTTTTTGCTGGGCACCGATAACCTGGGGCGCGACATGTTCAGCCGCCTGATGTACGGCGCGCGCAATACCTTGGGCATTGCCTTCCTGACGACGACGCTGGCGTTTCTGCTCGGTGGTTTGAGCGGTTTGGTCGCGGCGATCAAGGGCGGTTGGGTCGACCAGGGGTTGTCGCGGGTGGTGGATATCCTCATGGCGATCCCGCAGCTGATTTTTGCCTTGTTGATTCTCAGCGTGGTCGGCACCAATGCCACCTCGCTGGTGCTGGTGATTGCGCTGCTGGATTCGACGCGGGTGTTTCGCTTGTCCCGCGCGGTGGCGATGACGGTGGTGGTGCAGGATTTTGTCGAAGCCGCGCGCCTGCGCGGTGAAGGCTTGTGGTGGCTGGTCACCCGCGAAGTACTGCCCAACGCCGCGGCGCCGCTGATCGCCGAGTTCGGCCTGCGCTTTTGCTTTGTGTTCCTGTTTATCAGCGCGCTGTCGTTCCTCGGCCTGGGCATCCAACCGCCCACCGCCGACTGGGGCAGCATGGTGCGCGACAACGCGGTGTTGATTACCTTCGGCGATATCAGCCCATTGTTGCCCGCGTTGGCGGTGGCGTTGATCACCGTCAGTGTGAATTTTGTCGTCGACTGGATGCTGCACAAATCCAGCGGCCTGAAGGAGGGTTGAGGATGGACAGGCCATTGCTGGAAATCCACAACCTGCAGGTCGAAGGGCATTACGAGGATGCCTGGCACCCGTTGATCAAGGGCATTGACCTGACCTTGCAGCGCGGTGAAGTGTTGGGGCTGATCGGTGAGTCCGGGGCGGGTAAATCCACCCTCGGGCTGGCAGCGATGGGCTATGCGCGCGACGGTTGCCGCATCATCAGCGGCTCGGTGTGTTTTGATGGCATTGAGTTGCTGCAGGCCAAGCCCGAAGCCTTGCGCAAGCTGCGCGGCTTGCGCATCGCGTATGTGGCGCAGAGCGCGGCGGCGTCCTTCAACCCGGCGCATCGTCTGATCGACCAGCATGTGGAAACGGCAGTGATCAACGGCGGCATCAGCCGCGCCCAGGCCGAGCGCGAGGCGGTGGAGCTGTACCGCGTACTGCGTTTGCCCAACCCCGAGACCATTGGCCAACGCTACCCGCATCAAGTCTCGGGCGGGCAGTTGCAGCGGGTGATGACGGCCATGGCCATGGCCTGCCATCCGGACCTGATTATCTTCGACGAACCCACCACCGCCCTCGACGTCACCACCCAGATCGAAGTGCTGGCGGCGATCCGTGACGCGGTGAAAACCTTCGGCAGCGCCGCCTTGTACATCAGCCACGATCTAGCCGTGGTCGCGCAGATGGCCGACCGCATCATGGTGCTGCGCCACGGCAAGTTGGTGGAGGAGGCGGACACTCGCAGCATGCTCAGCCAGCCGCAGCAGGACTACACCAAATCGCTGTGGGCAGTGCGCAGCTTTCGCACCGAGCCCAAGGCATGCCCGGTGGCGCAGGTGCCGTTGCTGGAAGTGCGTCAGGCCTGCGCCAGCTATGGGCAGCAGCCGGTACTGCATGAGGTGTCGATGCAGCTGTATCGCGGCCAGACCCTGGCGGTGATCGGCGAGTCCGGCAGTGGCAAAAGCTCCACCGCGCGCTTGATTACCGGGCTGCTGCCGGCCACGGCAGGGCAGGTGCTGTATGACGGCGAGGCGCTGCCGGTGGATTTTCGGCGGCGCAGCAAGGAGCAATTGCGGCGCATCCAGATGATCTACCAGATTCCCGACACGGCGCTGAACCCGCGTCAGCGCATCGTCGACATCATCGGCCGGCCACTCACGTTTTACCTGGGCCTCAAAGGCAAGGCGATGCGCGCGCGGGTCGCCGAGTTGCTGGAGATGATTGAACTGGACCCGGCGGTGTTCATGGAGCGCCAGCCCCGTGAATTATCGGGCGGGCAAAAACAACGTATCTGTATCGCCCGCGCGCTGGCGGCCGACCCGCAACTGATCATCTGCGATGAAGTCACCTCGGCGCTTGATCAACTGGTGGCCGAGGGCGTGCTGAAACTGCTCAACCGCCTGCAGCAACAACTGGGCGTGGCCTACCTGTTTATCACCCACGACGTGGCCACCGTGCGGGCGATTGCCGACGAGGTGCTGGTGATGCAGCGGGGCAGGGTAGTGGACCAAGGCAGCCGCAATGCGATTTTTACTCCGCCGTACCAGGCTTACACCGGCCTGTTGTTTTCATCGGAGCCGGAAATGGACCCGGACTGGCTCGACCATTTGCTGGCCCAACGGGCGGCGCCCACTGTTTGAGGAATGCACATGAAGGTGTTGATTGTTCACGCTCACCCTGAGCCTCAGTCGTTTACCGCGGCGTTGCGCGACCAGGCGCTGGCTACGTTACAAGGCCAGGGCCATGAAGTGCAGGTGAGTGACTTGTATGCTATGCAATGGAACCCTGTGGCGTCTGCCGCTGACTTTGCCACGCGGGAGAATCCGGATTATCTGGTGTATGCCCTGGAGCAGCGCCTGGGCGTAAAAAATCAGTCGATCGCGGCGGACATCCAGGGCGAACTGGACAAGCTGCTGTGGGCCGACCTGCTGATCCTCAACTTCCCGATCTTCTGGTTCTCGGCACCGGCCATGCTCAAGGGCTGGATCGACCGGGTGCTGGTGTCCGGCGTGTGTTACGGCGGCAAGCGTTTTTACGATCAGGGCGGGCTGGCAGGCAAGCGCGCGCTGGTCGCCGTGACCTTGGGCGGGCGTGAGCATATGTTTGGTGAGGGCACGATCCACGGGCCGTTGGAGGAGATGCTGCGGCCGATTCTGCGCGGCACCCTGGCGTATGTCGGGTATGACGTGCTGGCGCCATTTGTGGCCTGGCATGTGCCGTATATCAGTGCCGAGGCGCGGCAGGATTTTCTGCTGGGGTATGAACAGCGGCTGCAAGGGCTTGCGGATGAGCAGCCCTTGGTATTTCCGAAGCTGGCGCAGTTTGATGAGGCGCTGTATCCACTGTCCTGAACGCAACGATATTCAAATGTGGGAGCTGGCTTGCCTGCGATAGCATCAACTCGGTGTACCTGACACACCGGGGTGTCTGCATCGCAGGCAAGCCAGCTCCCACATTTTAATCTGCATGGATCAGTTGGCTTTGTGCTGTGCCCGCAACCGCTCAGCCGCACTGCGCAGCAATTGCTCGGTGCCGTTCCAGCCCAGGCAACCATCGGTCACCGACACCCCGTACTTCATCGACGCGCTCAACGGTTGGCAGCCTTCGAACAGGTGGCTTTCGAGCATCATGCCGATCAGCGACGTGTCACCCTGCAGGCGCTGCTCGAGCACGTCATTGAACACCGCCGGTTGACGCAGCGGGTCTTTGCCGCTGTTGGCGTGGCTGCAATCGACCATGATGCGCGCCGCGACCTTGGACTTGGCCAGGTCGTGTTTCACCTGCGCCACGCTTTGCGCATCGTAGTTCGGCCCACGATGACCGCCGCGCAGTACCAGGTGCGTATCGGGGTTGCCGGGTGTCTGGATGATCGCCGGATGGCCTTGGCTGTCCACGCCGAAGTGACGATGCGGGTGGCAGGCTGAGCGCATCGCATCACAGGCAATCGCGACGCCGCCGTCGGTGCCATTCTTGAAGCCGACCGGCATGCCCAGGCCGCTGGCCATTTCGCGGTGGATCTGCGATTCGGTGGTGCGTGCGCCGATGGCGACCCAACTGAGCAGGTCATCGAAGTAGCCGGCGGCCATGGGTTGCAGCAGCTCGGTGGCGACCGGCAAACCCAGGCGCAGCATCTCGCGCATCAGTTCGCGCGACAGGGTCAAGCCTGCGGCCATGTCGTCGCTGCCATCCAGGTGCGGGTCGTAGGCCAGGCCTTTCCAGCCGATGGTGGTGCGCGGTTTTTCGACGTAGGCACGGATCACCAGCAGCATCTGGTCGCTGACTTCCAGCGCGAGCTTCTTGAGGTTGCGCGCGTATTCCATGGCCGACTCGGGGTCGTGGATCGAACACGGGCCGACAATCACCAGCAAACGCGAGTCTTCGCCATTGAGGATGGCGCGCACGGCTTGGCGATGGGCGTGGATCTGTTCGTTGAGGAACGGGCTGAGGGGCAACTGGTGCTTGAGTTCAAGGGAACTGGGCAGGCGCTGGGTCAGGGCTTCATTGGCGCTGGACAGGTTGGCAACAGGCAAGGCGGCAGTGGCAGAGTTCATATTCAAGGCTTCCTGGGCAAGCGGCGGGCTGTTCCCGCACGCTCTGCCCTACTGGGGTGTTCGACAATTGGCCGTATTGGCTACGTGTGTTGGCTTGCCACCAATAGGTGACCGATCGGAGGCGGCAGGCTGTCCCGAACGGAGCTTGCTAAATCGCCATGCAGTCGAAGTGTCGTAACGGTAATAAGTGGCGTAGTTCATGTCGTGAGTCCTTTTAGTGTTCGGTGTGAAGCAAAATTATTGGGGCCTTGAAAAAACAAAACCCCCGGTCGGGGAGCCGACCGGGGGTTAGATTTCTCTGGTAGGCGACCCCTTGAGTAGTGGGCGCCGATTTCAGGTATCAGGCGCGCCAGTGGCTAAACCAATACCCAAAATAAAAGCTGACCAGTGCGCTCAAACCGCTCACACGGGTAGCCGACACCGAGCGCTGGGCGCTGGCAGCAGGGCAAACCTGAGTATGGGTGAGTTGCAACATGGTGTGTCTCCAAATGATGGGGGGAGCTTACTAGAGGCACGCGGGTTGATTCAATCAGTAATTTCTATCGCATGACCTACTTACGGCTATGGGGTAAGTGCCGATATGCTGGTAACACGTTAATAATGATTGCCAGGACGCGACCATGACTGCCTTGACCCTCGCCGCAGCTCAAACCACTTCCATCGCCGGCGACGTGCCGGGCAACATCCAGGGGCACCTGAGGTTCATGCAGGCGGCGGCGGAGCAGGGCGTGCAATTGTTGGTGTTTCCGGAATTGTCGTTGACCGGCTATGAACCCGCTTTGGCCGCCCAACTGGCAATTACGCCCGAGGACGTGCTGCTGGCGCCGCTACGTGAGATGGCGCAAGAGTTGCGAATGACCGCAGTGGTGGGCATGCCGATTCGCTTGGCACCCAGGTCCGATGTGTTTATTGGCGCCCTGGTATTGGGCGCAGATGGCTCGCTGGCGGTCTACACCAAGCAGCATTTGCACCCGGGCGAAGAGGTGGCGTTTGTCGCAGGGCAGGGCGGTGCAGCACTCGAATGGGCGGATGACCGGATTGCGCTGGCGGTCTGTGCGGACTTTTCCCACGCCAGCCATCCGCGTCTGGCAGCAGAGGCTGGCGCTACGGTGTACGCCGCCGGTGTGCTGATCAGCGAAGGCGGGTACGCGACCGACAGCGCGCTGCTTCAGGGGTATGCCGCAGAGCATCGCATGCTGGTACTGATGGCCAACCATGGTGGCCCGTCCGGCGGTTATACCTGTGCGGGGCGCAGCGCTATCTGGAGCGCTGATGGAACCCTGCTTGCCGACGTACCGGGCATTGGCGAGGCCTTGGTGATTGCTCGCCGCAACGGTGAGCAATGGACTGGCCAAGTGGTAGCCTTCTGAAATGGCTTTTCACCTGCGCGCGGCGACGGACCGCGACCTGCCATTCGCACGAACGCTGACCCATGAAGCCATGAACCGCTATTACCTGCAGTACGATTTGTTGTGGTCTGACCATGGCTTTGACGTCGCCTGGGCTTCGCGTGAAAACTGGCTGATTTGCCAGAATGAAACCGTGATGGGGTTTATCAGCGTGAATCGTGACAGCCAGGCACTCTATATTCGCGAATTACACCTGCTCGAGCGCTGCCGCAAACAGGGCGCTGGCAGTTGGGTGTTACAGCAGATGGTGCTTAAGACGTGTGCGCAGGGCTTGGGCCTTTTACGCTTGACCGTGTTCAAGACCAACCCGGCGAGACGCCTGTATCAGCGCCAAGGGTTGAGTATTGTCGGGGAGGAGGACTGCTTTTGGCGCATGGAGCGCGAGTGTCGGGCGGCTGTCGTGGACTAAATCAGGCACGCTGTAGGAATAAGCGCATACTGCGCTCAGGACACACTGCTTGGATTAAGGTGTTGAGCGACGCGTTCATCCACGATAATCCCTTCTTTCATGCCCAGCAGCACCGCTACTTTATGGGCTTCCCCACGCCGTCCCTTTTTACGCCCAGCAAGCACTTGATACGTGGTGGCCGGATCAACGCCATGTTCACGTGCGAACGCTTGAACTGACTTTCCTTGATATTCCAGCCAGGCCTTGGCTTGTGCAGCGGTACGGATTCCGGGCATAGTTCAAAACCGTTCAAGTTTGTGTAATACGAGATGAATGTGTCACCTCTTGGGGTGTGCCAGATAGGATCATACATCCAAATGAGTGGAATCGGTTCGCGTTTGCGGCAAGAAAGAGAGCGACTTGGCTTGTCGCAAAAAGCATTTGGTGAAATTGGAGGGGTTGAGGCCAATGCCCAGGGTAAATATGAAAATGGGGGCCGGGCGCCTAAAGCCGACTACCTGTCACGGGTAGCCGAAAAAGGTGTGGACATCCTGTATGTGTTAACCGGCAACGCCACCCCGATTCAATTGGAAAACCTCAGCCAGATAGAAGAAAAGGTCCTCGGTGATTACCGCGCCATGTTCAAGGAAGACCAGGATGCAATCCGCCGCCTGACGTCTACCCTGGCCGAACATTCGGCTGCGTCGAATGGGAAAAGCAAACCGCAACCCCAGGATTCCTGACCTTTTACCCAGGAAATAGCGCTGCTTGTCATCCGACGGGCCGCCGCATCGCGTTGAAACTCTATATATATGACGCTAGCAGCTAGGTCTGCGCCTTGGTTTTTTGCTAAGGTGTTCAGCAACCTATAAGACCATATCGCGAGGTGTCTGCTTGATTAGGGTGCTAGTAGTCGATGACCATGATCTCGTTCGTACGGGCATTACACGAATGCTGGCTGACATCGATGGCCTGCAAGTAGTCGGCCAGGCTGAATCGGGGGAGGAATCCCTGATCAAGGCTCGGGAGTTGAAACCCGATGTGGTTTTGATGGACGTCAAGATGCCTGGGATTGGCGGTCTTGGTGCCACCACCAAATTGTTGCGCAGCCATCCGGACATCAAGGTCGTGGTGGTCACTGTGTGCGAGGAAGATCCGTTTCCTACGAGGCTTCTGCAAGCTGGGGCAGCCGGTTACCTGACCAAGGGCGCAGGCCTGGCCGAGATGGTGCAAGCCATACGCCTGGTATTTGCCGGCCAGCGCTATATCAGCCCGCAGATTGCCCAGCAGTTGGCGATCAAATCGTTCCAGCCTACCAGCGACTCGCCGTTTGATGCGCTGTCGGAGCGGGAAATCCAGATCGCCTTGATGATCGTCGGCTGCCAGAAAGTACAGACGATCTCCGACAAGCTGTGCCTGTCGCCCAAAACCGTCAACACCTACCGCTATCGTATTTTCGAGAAGCTCGCCATCAGCAGTGATGTTGAGTTGACCCTGCTCGCGGTACGCCACGGCATGGTGGACGCCAGCGCCTGACATGACCACACCGTTTGATCCAAGTGCCTTTCTCTCAACCTGCAGTGGCCGCCCTGGCGTGTACCGCATGTTCGACAGCGAGGCACGCCTGCTTTACGTGGGCAAAGCCAAGAACCTGAAGAACCGCCTGGCGAGCTACTTTCGCAAGACCGGGCTGGCGCCGAAAACCGCCGCGCTGGTGGCGCGTATCGCCCAGGTTGAAACCACCATCACCGCCAATGAAACCGAGGCGCTGCTGCTGGAGCAGACGCTGATCAAGGAGTGGCGGCCGCCCTACAACATCCTGCTGCGTGACGACAAATCCTACCCCTATGTGTATTTGTCCGACGGCAACTTCCCGCGCCTGAGCATTCACCGAGGCGCAAAGAAGGCCAAAGGCAAGTATTTCGGCCCGTACCCGAGCGCCGGTGCGATCCGCGAAAGCCTGAGCCTGCTGCAAAAGACCTTTTTTGTGCGCCAGTGCGAAGACAGCTTCTACAAAAACCGCACGCGGCCGTGCCTGCAATACCAGATCAAACGTTGCAAGGCACCCTGTGTCGGCTTGGTTGAACCTGCTGAATACGCCGAAGACGTGCGCCATTCGGTGATGTTCCTTGAAGGACGCAGTAATGCCCTCACCGATGAACTCTCCGGCGCCATGGAGCAGGCCGCCAGCACCCTGGATTTCGAACGGGCCGCTGAGTTGCGCGACCAGATTTCGCTGTTGCGCCGCGTGCAGGACCAGCAAAGCATGGAGGGTGGCAACGGCGACGTCGATGTGATCGCTGCATTCGTCAACCCGGGCGGCGCCTGTGTGCACCTGATCAGCGTGCGTGGCGGGCGAGTGTTGGGCAGCAAGAACTTCTTCCCGCAGACTGGTATCGACGAGGAAGTGGCCGAAGTCATGGCCGCCTTCCTTGGCCAGTACTACGTCAGTAGCCCCGAGCGCGACTTGCCGTCCGAACTGATCGTCAACGTGGTGCATGAGGACTTCCCCACGCTGATCGAGGCGATCCACGAGCTGCGCGGGCGCGAGCTGGACATCAGCCACCGTGTACGCGGTACCCGCGCGCGCTGGCAGCAACTGGCGGTGACCAACGCCGAACAGGCCCTGGGCGCGCGTCTGGCCAATCGTCAGCACGTTGCCGCACGTTTCGATGCCCTGGCCGAGGTCCTCAACCTCGACGAGCCGCCCCAGCGCCTGGAGTGCTACGACATCAGCCACTCCAGCGGCGAAGCCACCGTGGCTTCCTGCGTGGTATTCGGGCCGGAAGGGCCGATCAAGTCCGATTACCGGCGCTACAACATCGAAGGCGTCACCGCCGGCGATGACTACGCCGCCATGCACCAGGCGCTCACGCGGCGCTTCAGTAAGCTCAAGGACGGCGAGGGCAAGCTCCCCGATATCCTGCTGGTAGACGGCGGCAAGGGCCAGTTGTCCATGGCCCGTGACGTGCTCAACGAACTGGCCGTGCCCGACCTGATCCTGCTCGGCGTGGCCAAGGGCGCCACGCGCAAGGCCGGTTTCGAGACGTTGTACTTGAATGATGCCGCCCATGAGTTCACTTTGAAGGGCGACTCACCCGCATTGCACCTGATCCAACAGATTCGTGACGAAGCCCACCGTTTTGCCATTACCGGCCACCGCGCCCGCCGTGGCAAAACCCGGCGAACCTCAACCCTGGAAGGGGTGGCGGGCGTTGGCCCGACGCGCCGTCGCGACTTGCTTAAACATTTTGGTGGCTTGCAGGAGCTATCCCGTGCCAGCATTGACGAAATAGCCAAAGCCCCCGGTATCAGTAAAAAGCTCGCAGAATTGATTTATGCAAGTCTGCACAGCGAATAGAATGCCTTCTCACCTCGTAGCCAGTTGTGCCGATGAATATCCCTAATCTGATCACCGTTCTACGCGTCCTGCTTATCCCGATTTTCATTTTGTTGTTCTATTTGCCCTACGAATGGAGCTACGCCGCCTCCAGTTCGGTGTTTGCCTTCGCTGCCGCAACCGACTGGCTCGACGGCTACCTGGCGCGCCGCCTGGAGCAGAGCACGCCATTCGGCGCGTTCCTTGACCCTGTGGCCGACAAACTCATGGTCGCCGTCGCCCTGGTCCTGCTGGTGCAGGAACATGGCAACCTGTGGCTGACCCTGCCGGCCGCCGTGATCATCGGCCGCGAGATCGTTGTCTCGGCCCTGCGCGAGTGGATGGCCGAAATCGGCGCCCGCGCCCACGTGGCCGTCTCCAACATGGGCAAATGGAAAACCGCCGCGCAAATGCTTGCGCTGGTGATTTTGCTGGCCAACCCATCGGACTTCTCGATTTGGGTTCTTATCGGTTACGCCTTGCTGCTCATCGCCGCCGGCCTGACCCTGTGGTCCATGCTTCAGTATTTGCGCGCCGCCTGGCCGCATCTGCGTACCACCGTTGAAAAGAAATAAAACTTTTTTGAATCAAGGGGTTGACGGGGGTTCTGGATTCTATAGAATGCACACCACCAAGACGCGGGAATAGCTCAGTTGGTAGAGCACGACCTTGCCAAGGTCGGGGTCGCGAGTTCGAGTCTCGTTTCCCGCTCCAATTATTTTTCTATAGGCTTCCATTGAAGTATGTAGAAACCCAAAAAAGAGGCTTCGGCCTCTTTTTTCGTTCCAGTAAGTTCTTCTCGAAAGTACTCGCAGCCACGATTTTTTAGTACATCGTTTAGTACATTAATTCGTCGCTTGGTAGATCACTTTTTCGTGGGACTGACCCCTCTGGATACCGTACAAATCTCCTCTATTCAACCGAGACGGAGATTGTACGATGGCCCTCACCAATACGGCAGTCCGACACGCCAAACCCCGTGCCAAGGACTACACCCTCCTTGATTACGATGGCCTCGCTCTTTTTGTGAATACAAAAGGCGCCAAGTGCTGGCACTTCCGCTTTTCCTGGGCGGGTAAGCAACCTCGTATTTCTCTCGGTACTTATCCTGAAATTAGCCTGCGAGATGCTCGCGCTCTGCGTGATGTTGCCAGGGCACTGGTCGCCAGTGGCATCGATCCGCGTGTCTATCGGCAGTTGGAGCGTGATGCTAGGCGCCTGGCAAAGAAGCGGTTGTTCGGCATTGAAAAGTGGTGTGCAACGTTGAGCGTCGCGTTTCTGGTCGTGGGGGCTCTGGTCCGTTCGGGCCAGAACCTCCCGCTTCAATTGGCCGTCGAGTTGGCTGACAGCGAGGGCGCTCAGGTTGAGATGTGTAGGCGGACCCCTTACCTTCGCTGCTCATGGCCAGTTAAGCCGTCGGGCCAGGTCGGTGATAAGTCATTAGGCAAGTGCAATTGCACTTCCATGGCGTCATGCAGGAGTCTGACGACCTCGATCACGTCGTCGTTTGCCACGCGATAGAACACGATATGCCGTGGGCTTTTGGCCGTCCTATGGGGCTGTTTGGCCTGCTGGCGTGAATACATGAGGTAATAGCTGCGAAGGCCCGGTGCAAGCTCATCGCGTTCGTGGCTGCCAATGCGATAAGGCGTGTCGGCAATCGCTTGCAGCGCCGCGAGGATCAGCGCCTGGTAGCGCTGGCGTGCTTGATCGCCGAACTGCGTCTGGGAGAGCCTGAGGATGTCGACAAGGTCGGCGCGCGCCGCGTTGGAAATCCGATACTGCGACATGCTCAGTGTTTCTCTCTCGCGGGGATCGTTGCCTCCTGGCTCAATCCCTCAAGGAAATGCTCCAGATCCCCTTCGTTCAACTGAGTGAAGCGCCCGTGCTCAAGGTCCATGATGCCGATCGAGGTCGCCTGACGCAGGGCCTCAATTTTGGCGGTGTCTTCGGCGACGCGCTGTTCCAATAGACGCAAACCTTCTCGCATCACTTCGCTGGCATTCTGATAACGGCCGGACTGAACCAGGTCCTGGATAACCTGTTCCTGGTGAGGGGTGAGCACAACGTTTCGCGTCGCCATAACTAGCTCCAGTTCTATGCAAACAGGTACCTTCGATTGTTGGCATATTATGCCATTTTCGCTTGGAGAATAACTTGGGGCCGACATCCGGCGATCAGGTGATGGCCGACTCGGCGCCAATCAGCAAGGGCCAAAGTGATCCACCTATTAATAAAGCAACCTGCAGATTGATTTGAAGATTGATATGCCTGACTGTGCGTGGGAGGAGGCGCGCGATGTGTGCTTCTCGATCCGCCCTGAAATCGATCGGTGCCCATCAATATTTGCGTTTAGAGGCATCAAGAGAGGTTCCAATGCCCTACGAGTTAGAAAATCGCCTGGTGATCGGCGTGGCTTCCAGCGCTGTGTTTGATCTGCTGGCATCGGACGCAGTGTTTCAGAGTCAGGGTGAAGAGGAATACCGCAAGTTCCAGCAGGAAAATCTCCACGTCCCGCTTCCTAAGGGGATCGCGTTTCCGTTCATCAAGCGTTTACTGTCAGTGAATGACCTGAGCGTCGATCCTACTGATCCGCTTGTCGAGGTAATACTTCTTTCGCGAAATGATCCCGACACTGGGCTGCGCGTTCTGAAGACTATCGAGCACTATGGGCTTGGGATGACAAGGGCGATTTTCATGCAGGGAAAGTCCCCGTACGAATACATACCGGCACTGAATATCGCTTTATTTCTGTCGGGCGACAAAAAAGACGTGGAAGCGGCTATCAAGGCCGGGTACCCGGCAGGCCAAGTGCTCGATTCAAAATTCGAAGACGACGAATCCGATAAAACCCTGCGCATCGCATTCGACTTTGACGGCGTACTCGCCGGCGATGAGTCTGAAACAATCATGCAGGCCTCGGGATTGTCCGAGTTCCATGCGCACGAAGTGAAGAACGTTATGCAACCCCATAACCCTGGGCCGCTGAAGGAGTTCATGGTGCGGATATCCAAGATCCAGTCGGTCGAGGAGCAGCACAAAAAGCTCAATTCTAAATACGAAAACCGCATACGCGTTTCGATCGTCACGGCCCGCAATGCTCCATCTCATGAGCGTGCGATGAATACACTCAAGAGTTGGGGTGTCATGGCCAATGACGCCTTCTTTCTGGGTGGCATCGAGAAAGGGAAAATTTTGGGCGTGTTGAAGCCGCACATTTTCTTCGATGACCAATCAGGGCACCTTAAATCGACTAGCGCGGTTGCTCCATCCGTGCACATTCCTTTCGGCATCACCAACCATGTGGCGACAGAGGTTGCGCTAGAGCTTGAAGCTGATCAGATTCAACCGGTGGTGTAATACGGTGGCTTGCGCGCGTAAGTGCCACAGGAATTCGCATCGGTTCTGTGCTGCAAAAAAGCCTATAGCACGGCCTTTTTGAAGGCCAGGCATGCAGGCTATATGGCATTTTTGGGCTTGGCGTCACTCTCTTGTAACGAATACGCCAGATAGGGGAAGCAAGGCTCTCATGTACCTACGAACATTGGATATCAGTGGTTTCAAGTATTTCGGTGATGCTTTCACCATCGAATTCCAGGACGGCCTCAACGTCTTGGTCTGTGAGAATGGAGCAGGCAGGACGGGCGTTATTGCTGCATTACGGCAGCTGTTCAACGACTCTGAGTCCGGTAAGCGTGTGATCAATGGCGGTTTGAAAAAAGGCTGACGTAACGTTCCTTAACCGCGCAGTCTTTGGAATAGGCTAAGGTTGACGAAGCGACCCGTCGGCAGTAAAAAATTTACGGAAAATTTACGGATGAGACGTTTTGGCGCCGCGATACTTCGCGGCGCTAACTTGCCAGGTTATTGTTTATGTCCCACGCGGCAATACGACTCATCGGCTTTGTCTTAGGTCTGTTTCTGATTACGTTGGCCATCAGCATGGCCATCCCCATGATCACCTTGATGATCTATGAGCGCAGCGACGATTTGTCCGCCTTTCTTTGGTCCAGTTTGATTACGTTCATCTGCGGCCTGTTGCTGGTCATGCGAGGGCGCCCAGAGACCGCTCAACTTCGCCCAAGGGACATGTACCTGCTGACGACCGGCAGTTGGGTGGTGGTGTGTATCTTCGCGGCGTTGCCAATGGTGTTTATCAGTCATATCAGTTACACCGACGCCTTTTTTGAAACGATGTCTGGCATCACAACCACCGGCTCAACGGTGTTGAGTGGTTTGGACACTGCCTCGCCCGGGCTGTTGATCTGGCGATCGATGCTTCACTGGCTGGGTGGGATCGGTTTTATCGGCATGGCCGTGGCGATTCTACCGCTGCTGCGAGTAGGGGGCATGCGGCTATTCCAGACAGAGTCTTCAGACTGGTCGGAAAAAGTGACGCCGCGCTCCCATGTGGCAGCCAAATACATTCTGTTTCTCTATTTGGGACTCACAGGGGGCGGAACGCTCGCGCTCTGGATTTCCGGGATGACGCCATTTGATGCCTTCAATCACGCCATGTCGTTGATCTCTACCGGTGGTTTCTCGACGTCGGACGCCTCGCTTGGGCATTGGACACAGCCTGCTATTCACTGGGTGGCAGTTGCCATCATGATTCTGGGTAGCCTGCCTTTTACGTTATACGTCGCGACATTACGCGGCCATCGGCGCGCGCTGCTGAAGGATCACCAGGTTCGTGGATTTATTGGGTTCTTGGTCTTCGCGTGGTTGGCGGTAGGTACTTGGCTTTGTCTTCACAGCGATTATGGATGGTGGGATGCATTTCGTATCGTGGCGGTGAATGTGACATCGGTTGTCACCACCACCGGCGTCGCCGTCGGCGATTACACCGTGTGGGGCAGTTTCTCCGTGTTGCTTTTTTTCTATTTGACCTTTGTGGGGGGCTGTTCAGGCTCCACAGCGGGGGGTCTTAAAATCTTCCGTTTTCAAGTGGCGGCAACTTTGCTGGTGAGCAGTTTGAAGCAACTGATCCACCCGCGCGCCGTGATTCAGAAAAAGTACAATGGCCACCCCATCGACGAAGAGATCTTACGTTCGCTTTTGACGTTCTCATTCTTTTTCACCATCACGATTGCTGTGATTGCCTTGGGCTTGAGTCTGATTGGGCTGGATTGGACAACGGCGTTGAGCGGTGCCGCTACGGCGGTGTGTAACGTCGGGCCTGGGCTTGGCACAATCATTGGGCCGGCCGGTAATTTTTCATCACTGCCGGATGCCGCCAAATGGCTATTGACCATAGGCATGCTACTTGGACGGCTGGAAATCCTGACAGTGTTAGTGCTCATAACGCCGGTATTCTGGAGATATTGAGTGTTCACTGTTGATAGGCTGGAGCCAAGATAGAGGGTCAGCACTCAGGGCCGTCGCGATGCGAAGCGCCGATGCATGTGCGACCCAAAGGCTACTCGGTGATCCCATTTAGCGTGCAGTAATCCTTCCATGCCATCTCAACCATCTCTGAAACTTCCCGATGGAACGCCATGGTCAGGCGTTTCAGCTCTTGGGGAGACTGCGAAATCATTGTCAGCGTCAGCTCCCACACTTCTACCCCAAGCCTTGCGGCCTCTTGTTCAAAGGCCGATTCGATACACATTTTCTTTTCAGCCTGACTCAGTCCCTGTACAGCGTCATTGAGGGATGAATCGCCTTCGAAGAATTTTGAAAGCGCGAGCTCTTTGCGTAGATCATCGGAGTTCATGACCTTCTCCTCACTATTCACGTTATCTGACCCCCATCGAACCAACCGCGGATCGTCCGGGTAAAAAACAAATGCACGGTATCCCACCAACGTCGCCACCAATGACCTTGCTCCGCGTCCACAAGAACCACCAATGGCCGACTCCCCAGCTTATGCTCGGCGTCGAACAGGTCGAGTCTTCCGACGACCGTGCCTGCCGTGATAGGGGCTTCGATGGGGCCATCAAACGCCAGGTGCATCTCGACGTCACGATTTTTATTCTTGGGCAGCGTGAGGGTCATGTCTTCAAGTAAACCCACATTCACATAGGGTTGTATGCCTTTCCAGAGCGCCACCTGCGAGAGTACTTCGCCACCTTTCTTATAGGTTTGGGTGGCGTAGAAGCGAAAGCCGTAACCCATCAGTTTCTCTGTTTCTGCCGTACGCTTATGGGCGCTACTGGCGCCCAGAACTGCGCTGATCAAACGTTGCCCATCCCGCTGTGAGGAGGCGATCAAGCAGTAGCCCGCCGCCTCTGTGTGCCCGGTCTTCAAGCCGTCATAGGTGGAGTTACGCCATAAAAGCGCGTTGCGGTTGGATTGCTGAATGCCGTTCCAGGTGAAGGTTTTCTTGGCGTAAAGAGGGTAGTAGGTGGTCCCTTCGTTGATGACTTTTCGAGCCAGGGTCGCCATGTCACGTGCGGAAGAATAGTGCTCCGGGTCCGGTAGGCCGGTGGAGTTCATAAAGTGGGTGTTGAGCATTCCCAGTGTTGAAGCGGTTGCGTTCATCATCCCGACAAACCCGGCTTCGCTTCCAGCGATATGTTCGGCCAGCGCAACGCTCGCGTCATTGCCTGAGTCGATGATCACGCCGCTTAGCAAATCGTGAACCGAAGCAGAGCTGCCGGGCTTGAGAAACATCCGTGAGCCGCCTGTACGCCAGGCATTTTCGCTCACGACGACCTCATCATTTGCGCTTATCAGGCCAGACTTAAGCTCATGCGTCGTGATATACGCAGTCATTAACTTGGTCAGGCTGGCCGGTGGTAGGCGTGCATCACTGTTGTGGCTGGTAATGACCCTGTTCGTTTTCGCGTCTATGAGTATCCAGGCTTCGGCTCCCAGCTTCGGCGCAGCGGGGATCATTGTCCCCATGGTCGCGTTGGCAGCCAGAGCGGCATTCGCCCAAAGAAGCGGTGGTGTTACACAGAGCACGGTTAAGACACGCAGGAACAACAGATATCTCACAAGCAAAAGGCCTTGGGTCAGCAATATGTGCTGCCAAACTAGGCCTGGGCGCCGAGGCGCTCAAATTAACCAGTATTAAGTAAAATTTAATGTTCAGGTACAGATCGATCCGTGGCTTGACCGCTGAACATCGGGCAGTGAATCAATACGCGTGTTCCCCTGCCCGAGGCACCGGGGTGGATATCCAGTGTGTATCCGTGCAATTTCACTATGGCGGCGACTAACGACAGGCCTAGGCCGTGGCCTGGGTTTATCTGGCTTCCCTCGCCGCGATAGAGCCGGCGAATGACATGCGTACGGTCCGCTTCAGGGATGCCGGTACCATCGTCCACTACTTCAATAATGACAGTTGAGTCCTTGATGCTCCCCCGCAATTCGATATGGCCGCCCTCCGGGGTAAATTTAATGGCGTTATCGAGCAGATTGACCAGCGCTTCGAACAGTAACGAAGAGTCGCCATACACCTGGGGACAATCGCTGGGAATGTCCAGCGAAAGCGTTTGGGCGCGGTCCAGTGCCATCGGTTCGTAAAACTCATGCGCCTGTTTCAACAACGTCATGATCGGGAAGGGCGCAAAGGCAGAGCGGCGACGAATATCCTCAAGCTCAGCGACCCGCAGCAGTCCTTGAAAGCGCACCATGATCGACTCGCTCTCCTCAAACGCCTGATTCAAGGTCTGCTTATGTTCTAGGGCCAGCGGTAACTGCTGGAGCTGATAGAGCCGTGCGCGTAAGCGTGTCAAGGGTGTGCGCAAATCATGGGCAATACCGTCGCAGACGCTTTTCACCTCATGCATCAACTGCTCTATGTGATCAAGCATCGTATTGACGGCGTTGGCCAGCATATCCAGTTCATCGCGGCGTGCTGACAACGGCAAACGCTCAGCCAAGTTGCCCGAAACGATACTTTTGGTACACAGCTGCAGGCGTTTGACACGACGCAATGGGCGACGTCGCAGTAAGCGCCAGCCAATCAAACCGGGGATAAGTGTTAATGACAACCCCCACATCAGGGCCTGCTCAATAATGCCACCCACGGCGGAAATCGACCCGCCGTCACGTGCCAAAATCAGGATATGTCCGTCAGGGCGCCGTGCCAGCAAGGCATAGCTGCTTCGGGTTTCGGTGCTGGGTAACGCAATGCTCAGGCCGCGCTCAAGGTAGTGAACCTGGCCGTCGTCGGGTAGGTTGGAGCGCAGTTTCAGCAGGTCGCCGGCGACATGGGTGCCATCGGGTCCAAATAAACCGTAGGCGTCGATCCCGGGGGTCGAGTAAGCCTCACTCGCCGCCAACTCAGCAAGCAGGTTCGAGTCGTCGACCTTTTGATAATAGTGGGCGCGTTGCAACAACGTACGCTCGGCAACCGTGCCCAGATAGTGGGAGATTTCCCAGTACAGTACACCGGTAAAGAGTGCTCCCCACGCCACGAAGAACACCGCGTAAAACCCGATCAATCGACTACCGGACGAGCGCCATTCCTCATTTTTTGGTAGCGAGGACATAGCCGGCACCGCGTATTGTATGGATCACAGGTGAATCTTTGTCGCTTTCCAGCTTTTTACGCAGTCGTCCGATGTGCACATCAATGATGTTTGTCCCGGGATCGAAGTGATAGCCCCAGACGCCTTCAAACAGCATGGTACGAGTGACCAGTTGGCCGGCACTGCGCATCAGGAAGTTGAGCAGTTTGAACTCGGTGGGCAGCAACTGGATGTCTTCGTCATTGCGCGTCAGCTTGTGCTCCACCAAGTCCAGTCGCAGGTTGCCGCAACTGAGGTGTGGGTTGCTGGGGTCTGCGGCGGTGCGTCTGAGCAATGCGTCAAGGCGCGCGACCATCTCGACGGCCGAAAATGGCTTGGTCAGGTAGTCATCGCCGCCCGCACGAAGTCCCAGGACGCGCTCATCCACATCTGACAGAGCACTGATCATCAGGACCGGCGTCTGAATCCCGAGACTGCGCAAGGTGCTGACAATCGTCAGCCCGTCAAAGTCCGGCAACATGCGATCCAGCGTAATCGCGTCGTAACCGCCTGCAATCGCCAAGGCCAGTCCGTCGCGTCCAGTGGCAGCCCACTTTGAGCTGAAACCGTGGCGTTGGAGTTCAGCGACAATGATTTCGGCCGTCACCTGATCATCTTCAATGACCAACGCATTACTCATAATTTCCTCCATTCGTGCGTGTTTTTCAGTGCTCCCGACTCAATGCCGACATCCAGTGCAAGCGAACCTTATTGCTCCAAGTTGCGCGCGAATACTAACTATTTCTTAACCCACCTTAACCCGGCCATCTCGCCTGCACGGATATATTCGTAATAACAGCCGAACGAGCTGACTGACATGAGCGTAAATAGTGACAACCTATCTGGCTTTCTTCTTGCTGACATTCGCCTTGGTATGCGCCCACGCAAATTGGCTTACTCACAAAACAAAATCGACGTGGTGGGGCTCCTGAGCCGGGAGTGAATAGCTATAGTTATCTGGTCACTGCCGGTTGGACGTGACCGTTTAACCCGTTAATCTTGTTTTTGCATGTTATTGAACCTCAACAACGGGAATCCGCTCGGGTGATCAAACCGATATTGCTGATACGTCGTCGCTTTGCCTCGATCCGATGGCGTACTCGGGTGACACTCTGGGTCGCTGCTACCCTCGCAGGGTTGCTGGTAGTGATGTTCGCCCGGTTGGCTGACCTGGCGCTGATGCAGTTCGCCCAACAGGCCGTCGCCCGGCCGTGGCTGCCGTTTATCTACACGCCGCTGATCGGCATGTTTGTGGTGTGGATGACCTCGCGTTTTTTTACAGGGGCTCAAGGTAGCGGTATTCCCCAGGTGATCGCGGCTACGCGGTTGGCCCACCAGGGCAAGCCCGTGAATAAGTTGGTATCGTTGCGTCTGGCCTTCGCCAAGATAGGGCTCGGTACCCTGGCCCTGACCGGTGGTTTTTCAGCGGGGCGTGAAGGCCCTTCGGTGCAAGTCGCCGCCTCGATCATGCATTTCTTTCACCGTTACCTGCCCAACGCACGCATCATTCGCCCTGAAGACCTCATCCTGGCCGGTGGCGCGGCGGGTATTGCTGCTGCCTTCAACACGCCCTTGGCCGGTGTAGCCTTTGCAGTGGAGGAGCTTGGGCGCAAGTTGGAAACCCGCACCAGCGGGGTGTTGCTCAGCACGATCATTTTGTCGGGTATGGTCGCGATAGCCTTGCAGGGCAACTACAACTATTTCGGACACTTCGACGTACAAGAGGCCAATCTCGATATCGTTCTTCCGATACTGGCGATTGGTATTGGCTGTGGTGTTATGGGGGGATTGTTCAGTCGGATGCTCCTATGGCCACAGCGGTATCGCAGTTTTGTCGTCTGGGAATGGCGCCGCCTGCATCCAGTCTGGTTCGCAGGTGGCTGCGGCATGATCGTGGCGATTCTCGGTTGGCTCAGCGGTGGGATGTCCTTTGGCAGCGGTTACGGGATCACCTCCCAGATCATCGTGTCCGATGTTGGTTTGCCGTGGCACGCGCCGATTACGCGTTTTCTTGCGACCGTTGTGACTTATTTTTCCGGCATACCGGGCGGTATTTTTGCCCCCTCTTTGGCGGTAGGCGCCGCTGTCGGTGCCAATGTCGCTGAATACTTCGCCTTGGCGGCACAGCCCATCATTGCACTGTGCATGGTGGGGTTTCTGGCAGCAGTCACGCAATCGCCAATCACCTCTGCAATCATCGTGATGGAGATGATCGACAGCCATGGCATGGTTATTAGTCTGATGGCTGTTGCACTGATTGCCAAAGCAGTCAGTGCCAGGATGGGCCCCGAGCTCTATCAGCAGTTGGCGCGTGGCTTTCTGCAATCGGACGGCAGTGGCGCCGCCGCGCAAAAAGCCAACACGTAGATTGGGTCAGTGCAGCAGCGGTCGCGCCGCTGCTCTGAGCTTGTGCCGGTCCTCTTCGAGTACAAGTGCAGTGTTCGCGTGCTTGAGCAGCAGTTCTGCGTGCCGGGTACAGGCACCCCTGAACATCGCCGGGTTTATCTGTGCCAGGCTTACAAGGGCCTTCATCATGCGCAGGTCGACTTCCACTAGACCCGCGCCATCTCTGGCAATCGGTGCGAAGAAGTCATCGAACAGGTCATCCACGGTTAAACCGCGCAGGTAAACGTGCTGGCAGTCAGCGTCGATTTTCGCAGCGGGTTCTTTAGGTGTACCCCAACATGTCAGGCTTCTGACGCCGCGCCCAATGACGTCAATGGCGGTGCCGGGGTCATTGACGGCCGGCGACAAGGCGCGGGAGGCGATCTCCGACAACACTGACAAGCCGAACCGGGGATCGTGTTCGAACGTTCGACGCACGCCGATAGCCAGGGTAGCAATGATTTTTTCGTTGCTCGACGCCAGTTCCTCCCCGCGTGCCTTGCTTAAGCTAACGGTTCTTGCGAGCGGCATGCCGATATGCACAAAGCTTCCCGGCAAGACGTCCATAAATATCTGTATCTCGTCTGTGTTGGCGATCACGCCTAACGCCTGAACGTCAATGTGCTGGACGTACCCCGTGTGGAGGCTTGTGATGATCAGCGCAGAACTGGGGATCACTGACTCGCAAGGGTAGGCGGCTGCCCCCAAATGCGGCCATTGGACTCGATTGTTAATGGCATCAATGGCTGCCTGCTCGACACGGTCAATAGTTTCTCCCACCCGCCCAAGCTTGGACAAATGATCGATCCAGCGTAGCAGCGTGTAGACAATCAGAATGACCACGACAATGGTTACCGCGAATAGCAAAACCCTCCCTTGTGTACCGTAGGCGCCGGTACTCAGCGCAATGATCCCCACCAGGCTGAACAGGAATGAGCCAATAAAGGTGGCCAGGGCATTTTGTGTCGTGGTGTCTTCCATCACCAGTGTAGTGGCGCGGGGTGTCACGCCGCTGCTCGCTGCACCGTAGGCGGTGACCATGGTGCTTAACGAAAAGGTCGTCACCGCGAGCATGCTTGAGGCAATGATGCCTAAAATCTTATCGACGGCGTCGGCACCGATGCGGGCGGGCAACGATTCGGGAATGTAGTCCTTGAAGACAACGGCGAGTAACGCGGTGGCAATACCCAGCAAGGAAAACAGACTCGCCCTGAACCACAGCCGTTTGGTCAATTGGTGCAAAACCCAGCGCCAGCGTGCGAGCATTTTTATACCTCCTGCAAATAACGCGATGGGACCCATCGCACGGATTCAGGGAAACGAAGGCGGTGAGTTAATTATCCTTAATGGAGTCTGTCGTCTGGTCAAGGGTTCATCCAGCGTCTTTGTTTGCAGCACACGGAATGACTCTCTTGACCAATTTACCGATCGACATGCCTTGGATCAGGATAGAAAAAACGACCACTAGATACGTCAGGGAAACCACGATATCGCGAGCCGCGCCTGGGGGCAGCGACAACGCCAATGCCACCGATATCCCGCCCCGCAGGCCGCCCCAGGTCATCACACTCCAGGCACCTTCCGGTAGGCGGAAGCGTTTACCCAATACCGCAATGGGAACCCCTACAGTCAACAATCGTGATAACAACGTCAGCAATATGACCAGCAGGCCAGTGGTGAGCAATGGGTTAGAGAACTGGATCAAAACGACTTCCAACCCGATCAATACAAACAGCACTGCGTTGAGTATTTCATCGATCAGTTCCCAGAACATGTCCAGGTTTTTTTCAGTCTGCTCGGACATGGCATGGGAGCGCCCTTGGTTACCCACAATCAGTCCCATCACCACCATCGCCAATGGGCCGGAAACATGGAACTGAGTGGCGAGTGCATAGGCGCCGAGAACAGCGGCCAAGGTGATGAGCACTTCCTCCTGATAGCTATCGATACTCTTGAGCATTCTGTAAGTGATATAGCCCACGCAGGCGCCTAACAGAGCACCGCCTCCGGCTTCCTTGAGTAACAGATGCGATGCACCGATAACCGACGGTGTCTCCCCGCTGGCGATCATTGCGACGATCAGCGAAAACAGCACGACACTCACGCCGTCGTTGAACAGTGACTCACCGGAAATGACCAGTTCCACGCTATGGGGCGCGCCGGCAGATTTCAGAATACCCATCACGGCGATGGGGTCGGTGGGGGAGATCAGCGCGCCAAACACCAGGCAATAAGACAACGGTAGCTGCAGTTCTGTGAGGGACAACAACGCCCAGAGCCCGAAGCCGATGAACAATGTTGAGAGCGTTGTCCCTACTACCGCCAAGGATGCAACCTGCCATTTGTAGGCCCGCAGCTCCGATAGGTCCACATGCAACGCCCCAGCAAAGAGCAGCAATGACAACATGCCTTGCATCAGCAGTTCGGAAAAGTCGATGGACTCCACCAGCGACTGCTCAAGGGTATGCAAGGCATGAAAGCCCAGCGCATCGAATGCCATATTCAATAGTGACAGGCCCAAGGCAATGCCCATCACACCGATGGCGGATGGCAGGCCGACGTAGCGCCGATTGAGATAGGCAAGTACTGCCGTGATGCAAAGGAAGATTGCAATAATGTCCAGCATTGACCCGCTCCAATAAAACAGGATGAGGAAAGCACCCTCGGCAATGCAGATCGCAAATGCTTCTGACCGTTCAGAAATAACCGCCGTCAGCGCTGTGCATTCAGTGAATGCCGCGCCTGCCGGGATTATAAATATGACGGCCCGCCGTTACGCAGCAGTTGTTGCCACTCATAGCGTAGATCAGACGTGGCGCTTGATCCTCGTATCGGGATGTGATGTGGTGGGCGACACAGAAAGGCCACTGCCCTTTGCGATGTAGGGCGCTCGTAACTTTAATTCTTTTCAGCATTTCGAGGTTTCATGCAAATCGAGTTACAGGAGATCAGCGACCACCTCTATCGTTTTGCTCCATTTGATACGCTGCCAAAGGAATCGGTAGACGCCATCGCTCGGCGGGTAGAAGTGAGTTATTTCAAGGCCGGCAGCGACATCCTTGAAGCGGGCGCGATCATTCATGACTTGCACTATGTGCGTAGCGGTGCGGTGGAGATTTACCGGCGCAATGGCGAGCTCTACAACCGACTTGTCGAAGGCGACCTCTTCGGTCAGGCCGGTTTGTTGCGCAGTAACAAGGTGCGTTTTCCCGCCCGGGCCTTGGAAGATAGCCTGATCTATTACATACCCGCCGACGTGTTCGCTGACCTTTGCGCGCAGCATGATGCTTTCGCCGACTTCGTTGAAGCTGAGGGGCACTCCAGGCTCAAGACTGCCGTTGAGGCGCAGGGGCGTGCCAGTGAGCTTATTCAGCTCAAATGCCGAGGCCTTATCTCTCGGCCCTTGGTGTGGGTCACGTCGGATACCTGCGTCGGCGACGCGGCAAAAATCATGACAGAACAAAGCGTTTCTTGCGTTCTAGTGATGTCATCAGCGGGCTTGCAGGCGGCTGAAATCCAAGGGATCGTGACGGATCGGGACCTTCGCACACGTGTTGTCGCGGCCGGCCGAAACGCTGACGAAACGGCTGCCCGAGACATCATGACGGCCGAGCCGGTAACGATAGGCGCAGACGACTCAGTGTTTGAAGCGATGCTGGTGATGTTGCGCCGTAATATTCACCATCTGCCGGTGGTCCATCATGGCCATCCGATTGGGCTGATCAACCTGTCGGATATCATCCGCTACGAGTCACACAGCAGTTTGTATCTGGTAAACAGAATTTCTAACCAGACTTCGGTCGACGGCCTTAAATCGCTTTTGCGTGACCTGCGCGGAACCTACATTCGCATGGTGCGTGACGGCGCGACGGCGCACATGATTGGTAGCGCGATTTCCGGTATTGGCCGGGCCTTTACCCAGCGTTTGCTGGAGCTCGCAGAGAAAAAACTGGGGCCGCCTCCGGTGCCTTACTGCTTTATGGTGTTGGGTTCCATGGCGCGTGATGAGCAGTTGTTGGTGACGGACCAGGATAATGCTCTGGTGCTCGACGACCGCTTCGATCCAATCCAGCACGATGCTTACTTCCGAGCGTTGGCGACGTTTGTGAGTGATGGCCTGGCCGCATGCGGTTACAGCTATTGCAAAGGCGGAATCATGGCGACGAACGATCAGTGGCGTCAGCCGTTGAAGGTATGGCGAAGTTATTTTGATCAGTGGATCGAAAAGCCAAACCCCAAGACGTTGCTCAATAGTTGTATTTTTTTCGATCTGGATGGTGTGTTTGGCGAGCTCGAGCTTGTTCAGGAACTGAAAGTTCTGTGTGCTCGAAAATCCAGCGCACATCCTGTTTTTCTAAGTGCCATGGCTCGAATTGCCCTTAACCGGACGCCGCCATTGGGCTTTTTCCGGACCTTTGTGGTTGAGACAGACGGACAGCACAAACGGATCATCAACCTGAAGGGGCGAGGTACCGCACCGCTGACAGACCTGATCCGCATCCACGCGCTCGCGTGTGGCAGTACCGCGCAGAATTCATTTGATCGTATGGACGCCATCGCGAACAGCAACGTCATTCCGCCTGAAGCATTAAAGCAACTCCGATACGCGCTGGAGTTCCTGTCGATGGTGCGAATTCGACATCAGGTTGACGCACTGGAGCAGGGAGCGGCGCTCAATAATTATGTCGAGCCGGAACGCTTTTCCAACAGTGAACGACATAATCTCAAAGAGGCGTTTCAGGTCTTGAGTAATGGCCAGAATTTCTTGCGCTTCCGTTATCCGTCAAAGGGTCGCCTGTCGTCATGAAACACGTGAAAGCGCAGCCCAATCATAAAGTGCTGGAGTGGTCTTCCAGGTTCGAGACCCTGGCAGACAATGCCGTTAACAGCCGCTTGCGACAGTTCTATCAAGCCGGCGCGGTCTCGGCACAGACCTCCATTGACAGCTTGCAACTGCTGGCCATGGACGTGGAAACCACCGGCCTTGATGCACAGGCTGACAGTATTGTGAGCATCGGGGTAATGCCGTTCACGCTGCAGCGCATTTATTGTGGGAATTCGCTTTACTGGGTGATAAAACCAGCGTCCGAGTTGAATGAAAAGTCGGTGACGTTTCATCACATAACCCATGCTGAAATTTCAGATGCTCCCACCTTTGAGCAGGTGCTGGCCCCATTGCTGGAGGCCATGGCAGGCAAGGTGATGGTCGTCCATTATCGGAATATTGAGCGAGCCTTTTTGGATCAGGCAGTGCGTAGGCATTTAGGGGAGGGGTTTGAATTCCCGGTCATTGATACGATGCAACTGGAAGCCCGACTACATCGGCAAAAACGTGGATGGTTCGCCCGACTTATGGAGCGCTCACAACCGTCCATAAGGCTGGCGGATAGCCGGGCGCGCCTTGGTCTTCCGGCTTATCACGCTCACCATGCATTAACCGATGCCCTGGCAACCGCAGAACTGTTGCAGGCGCAGGTAGCGACTTATTACTCAGCGTCAACGCCTGTTGGCGAGTTATGGAACTGAGTCACCGCTTGATAGTGAAACGTTAGCGCCTGTCCGACCGATATTCCTGTAGGCATTGACTCACTAGCGGTCAGTATGGTGAATGCTTGTGACATCCTGGCTCAGGCATCGGCCGTAACCGGATCAATGTGCGGGAGGAATAGCCCGCAAGCGCGGGCTGCCATTACCTCGGCCATTGAGCTTTCAAAAGACTTCCGGTCAAGCACTCAGCGTGTCTCATGATCCGTTTGAGAGCCCTCATCGCGCCAGGCACACATCGCGTGTACTGCGTCATTTTTTTCAAACAACGAAGCGATTCACCATCTTATTAAGATCAACCGCCAGCTTTGACATTTCCCCGCATGCGCTGGCTGTTTGACTGGCGCCTGCAGAACTTTGCACGGCAAGCTCTCGAATGCTGACGAGATTACGATCAACTTCTCGGGCAACATGGGCCTGTTCTTCAGACGCAGTTGCGATCAACATATTTCGCTCATTAATCTGCGTAATGGCCTTGGCGATCTGATCCAGTGAACTGCTGGCCTCCTGTGCCACATCGAGGGATTGGGTTGCTAGCTCTTTGCTTTTACTCATGGCTTCGACTGCTTCAGCTGAATCGCTCTGCATTGCGGAGATCATCTGTTCGATCTCTTGAGTGGAAGACTGCGTTCTGTGCGCCAACGCCCTGACCTCGTCAGCAACGACTGCAAAGCCGCGGCCTTGCTCACCAGCCCTGGCAGCTTCAATCGCTGCGTTCAACGCCAGAAGGTTAGTTTGCTCTGCGATTGCACGAATCACTTCGACGACTTTGTTGATGCTTTGAGCCCGCTGTGACAAAACCTGAATCTTGTCACTCGTGGCTTCAACATTGCCGCTGAGTTTTTGAATCGACTTCAACGTTTGAGAGACTCGCTCTAAACCGGTCTCAGTAAAGCCCTGGGTGCGACGCGACTCTTCCGAGGCCGACTCCGCATTACGGGCCACCTCATCAACCGCCGCACTCATCTCAGTTACCGCAGTGGCAGCTTGGTTGACCTCATCATTTTGGGAGATGAGACCTCGACTGGATTCCTCAGTGACCGCTGTCATTTCTTCTGCGGCTGAGGCCAGCTGTGTAGATGAGTCGCCGATTTGCATGATGGTTCTGCGAAGGTTCTCTTGCATTTGGGCCAGCGCTTTTAACAGGCGTCCGGCTTCATCCTTCCCGCTGACGTGCACTTCTTTGGAGAGATCACTGCCGGCGATGCGTTCTGCCACAGATAACGCTGCACCGATTGGGGTCGTAATGCTCTTGGTCAGAAGTGTTGCCAACGCCACAGTTAGGACTACGACAACTGAAATAAGGCCAATGATTACCCAGATACCGTCGGAGTAAGTATTGGTTGCGTATTGCCCAGCCGCTGTGGCGCCGTCGTTGTTGAAGTCAGTCAGGGCTTTGATTTCACCCTCCATCCTATTAGTCAACGGCCGGATACCTGTACTCACCAGGTTGACAGCGGCAGGTATGTCACCGCGCGCCATCAAAGGTTCTAGGATATCCAGCTGTTTGGCATACGCATCGGCGGATGCTTTCACTACTAGATAACGCGTGCGTTCGTCGTTGTTAGCGATTAGCGGTTCATAATTCAGAACCGCATCCGCGAAAGTCTTCCGGTAACCTGCGAAGGACGCAACCGTCGATTGAAGTGCTTGAGGGTCAGCAAGTGCACGTTGAGTTTCAAGTCTGAGCCGCATTACTCCAACGTTCATCAGTGCCGTTTGTCGGACACTTGGAAGCCAATTGGTTTCGACATCTTTTTCGGCGTCCCGCAGCTTGCCCATCTGCACAGCAGCAACTGCGCCGAGCACAAAGACCAACAGAATGATTGACGCAAAAAACAAGGAAGCGCGTGGAGCTACGTTGAGATTTCTAAGGTGCATGCGAGCTTCCTGACTGCGAAGGAATGATCTAGGTATCTAGACTATCGACCTGACGTTAATAAACTTAATCAGGCCTCTCGCTTTTAACTGCTCTGCTAAGTCGCCTGCGCGCATCCGGTGATGCATTTGCTGATATCCAGTGCGACAGTGCTTTTCTACGTTTGAGTTTCTAATATGGAACTCTGCTGGAAACCGGAACGTGAACGGTCATGCAGGCATGTACCAAATTCTTACGGAGAGGGTTTTTTCGTCGTAAATGTCGGCCGCTCAGGCTGACGCCATCGCTCCAGGCGATGGCGTCAGGGGTTGTTTGCTGTGCGCTGACAGCGAAAGCCCGATTCGCTAACGAGGCTCCGACATCAGTCCTTTCACCAGCGATACACACCCGAGCATCAGAACGATTGCGAAAGGTAAACCTGTGGATACTGCCATTGCCTGCAGTGCCACCAGCCCCCCACCCAACAGAAGGGCAATCGCAATCACGCCCTCGATGACTGCCCAGAACACTCGTTGAGGCACAGGCGCATCCACCTTGCCGCCGGCGGTGATCGTGTCGATTACCAAGGAGCCTGAGTCCGAGGAGGTAATAAAAAACACAATGACCAGAACGATGCCCAGGAAGGAGGTGATCTCTTTAAGCGGCAGCTCTCCCAGCATGGCGAACAACTTCAGCTCCAGCACAGCGTCCTTGACGCCCATCAGGCCCTGTAAGGTCGTTTGGTCAATGGCAGTTCCGCCGAACGTTGTCATCCACAGCACAGACACCACTGAGGGAACGAGCAAGACCGAGATCAGAAACTCTCTGACCGTTCGACCACGACTGACGCGCGCGATAAACATGCCCACAAACGGCGACCAACTGATCCACCACGCCCAGTAGAAGGCCGTCCAGCCTTGGGTGAATTGGGTGTCAGTGCGGCCGAATGGATTTGACAGTGCCGGCAGGTATTCAACATACGTCACCAGGTTCTTGAAGAACCCTGTGAAGATGGCCAAGGTCGGTCCCACTACGATGATAAACACCAGTAAGAGCAATGCGAGTCCCATATTGATCTGGGAAAGCATTTTGACGCCCTTGTCCAAACCGGAAAGGACTGACCACAGCGCGATCAAGGTAATGCCAACGATAAGAACGACTTTACTGAGATTCGTCGATTGTATCCCGAAGAGATATTCAATCCCCGCGGCAGCCTGTTCTGCACCAATGCCCAGAGAGGTTGCCAACCCGAATAGCGTGGCGAATACCGCCAGGATATCGATGATATGCCCCGGCCAGCCCCAAACGCGCTCACCCAACAGTGGATAGAAAATCGAGCGTATCGAAAGCGGTAAGCCCTTGTTGTAAGAAAACAACGCCAGGGACAACGCCACAATCGCATAGATCGCCCATGGATGAAGTCCCCAGTGAAAGATCGTAGCGGCCATTGCCAAGTCGGCGGATGCTTTCATATCGCCTGCTGCACCGCCCAACGGCGCCCAGTCCGTACGCACGCCGCTCGCATCGACTGTCACGCCTCCCATGGACGCCGCGTAATGCGACATGGGTTCGGCGACGCCATAAAACATCAAGCCAATGCCCATGCCCGCGGCAAACAGCATTGAAAACCATCCGACGTAGGAGTGGTCTGGTTTGGCATCTCTGCCGCCCAAACGCACCTTTCCCAATGGGGAGAAAATCAACGCAATGCACAGCACCACAAAAACGTTCGCAATGCTCATGAAGAGCCAGGCGAGGTGACTAGTCAACCAGTTCCGGATGGCGCTGAAGAGAGGTTCTACCTCATTCTGCAGTGCCAATGTCAGAATCACGAACAGTAAAATTGTGGCGGCTGAAATGATAAATACTTTGCCGTGGATATCGAGCGAGAACGAAAACTCTCCCTTGATATTGTCTTGACCAATAACATAGTCGGTGTCGATCAGATTGGCAGCTCCACTTGGAGCCGGAATACCGTCCTCACTGGCAATGTGAGGGGTGTTAGGCCGATCATCCGTAGGCTTTTCAACCATAAGAATCTCCTTGTTGTTGGCACGTCTTAACGTGTAGTTGTGATTATCCCCGCTGTTCCTATGGTAAAACGAGATGTAAACGCCTTTATCCTAACAAGCTTTTAGAACAAAACCGCCAAAACCTGCCGATTGCATAGCCCTTCGATCGAATATGTCACCGTCACATGACGTCTTTGTGGGCTGCAATCTATTCGATTGAGTGCAATGAACAGGTTTGCGCGGGCCCGCTTAATGCCCCATCAACTTATTTATGCCATCGGGTTTGTCGTGAACGCCAAAGCGATCCACGATCGTGGACGTAGCCTGGTTCATCCCGATGATATCTACGTGAACCCCTTCTCGGCGTAGCTTGAGCACGACCTTATCGAGCGCAGCGACTGAAGTGATATCCCAAAAGTGGGCCTCTCGAAGATCGATGGTCAGGGTCTCCAGTCGTTCCTTAAGATCGAACGAATGAGTGAACCTGTCCGCTGAGCCAAAAAACACCTGGCCTGTGACGTAGTAAGTGCGATGGGCATGTGCGGGGTCACGCTGAGAAGTGACCTCCAGGTAATGTCCGATCTTGTTGGCGAAGAACATGGCGGCCAGCAAGGTGCCTGCGACAACGCCGTAGGCCAGGTTATGGGTCGCGACGACCACGACCACCGTGACCAACATCACGATGTTCGTTGAGAGCGGATAGTCTTTGAGATTGCGGATGGAGTCCCAACTGAAGGTGCTGATGGAGACCATGATCATCACGGCGACTAACGCGGCCATCGGTATGCGGGCGAGCCAGTCGCCCATGAAGATCATCATGATCAGCAGTGAAACGCCTGCACTCAGCGTAGACAAGCGTGTTCGTCCGCCAGATTTAACGTTGATCATCGACTGCCCGATCATCGCGCAGCCTGCCATGCCGCCAATGAGGCTGCTGGTGATGTTGGCGATACCCTGGCCTTTGCATTCACGATTCTTGTCGCTGCTCGTGTCTGTCAGGTCGTCGACGATGGTTGCTGTCATCATCGACTCCAGCAAACCGACCACTGCCAGCGCGGCAGAGTACGGCAGTACGATGATCAGTGTTTCAAGGTTTAGCGGCACGCTTGGCCACAAGAATATCGGCAGACTATCAGGCAGCGAACCCATGTCGCCTACCGTATGTATATTCAGGCCCATGTAGATCGAAATCGCCGTCAGCACGATGATGCATACGAGCGGCGAGGGGAGCAGTTTTCCTACGCCCGGCAGCCTTGGGAACAGGTAAATAATCGCCAGTCCGCCAGCAGTCATGGCGTAAACGGGCCAGGTTACCCCGGTGAGTTCTGGCAGCTGCGCCATGAAAATCAGGATCGCCAAGGCGTTAACGAAACCTGTGACGACTGATCGCGATACGAAGCGCATCAGCTCGCCCAGCCGCAGATAGCCCGCGATGATTTGAAGTACGCCGCACGTCAGCGAGGCTGCGAGGAGGTACTGAAGGCCGTGATCCTTGACCAGGTTGACCATGAGCAATGCCATGGCGCCGGTGGCCGCCGAGATCATCGCCGCACGCCCCCCAACAAACGAGATCACAGTGCAGATACAGAAAGAGGCATAAAGGCCAACCTTTGGGTCGACGCCGGCAATAATAGAAAAGGCAATAGCCTCTGGAATAAGGGCCAGTGCGACAACGAGGCCCGCGAGGACATCGGCTCGGATATTCGACAGCCAAGCGACTTTGATCTTTTCAAACATTGATTCACCCATGGCAGGTACCACATCCCGCGCAGCGGTGGGCGCTGAGCAGTGCGTGTGTATCTGTCTTCAATTGAGTTGTGGAGTGGCTGCGGCCAAAAAAGCAGGCGCGGCAAAATACGACCGCAGCTAGGGGGCGGTCAGGGGCGTGCGAGGGGGCGGTGCGCTATGGCGGCGTAGGCAGCCAGCTGGAACGGGGCAAGGTAACTCCTTTGGCGTGTCGTCGATAGACCGCAGGATAATAACCGGCAGTAGCGCACGCGCACAACCGATAGGCGGGATTGCACGAACGTATCATGTAGAATGCGCCCATGGGTGTCACCGCAAAACGCGGGAGGGCAGGTTTAATTCAGCGCAGGTCGGGCCGCCGCGCGGAGTGGCTGTGCCTATGAGCTTGAAATCTTCACGTCCGGATAAAACCCACGGCCATCGTGAATCACGCGACACGCGTGCTTTTTTCTCCCGATTCCTGGCCGCGGAATCCGCGGGTGGCCTGATACTCATGGCCGCTGCTTCGATAGCACTCCTCGTCGCCAACTCCCCGTTGGCAGACATTTACTTCTCGTCACTGCACGTAAAAGTCGTTGGCCTCTCGATTGAGCACTGGATCAATGATGGCCTGATGGCTGTCTTTTTCATGTTGGTCGGGTTGGAGATCAAGCGTGAAATGCTGGTTGGCCAATTATCGAGCTGGAGCCAGCGCGCACTTCCAGGGTTCGCCGCGGTAGGCGGTATGCTGGTGCCTGCTTTGATCTACATTGCGGTCAACTGGGGCAATGCCGAAACCTTGGGGGGTTGGGCTATTCCTGCAGCGACCGATATCGCGTTTGCCTTGGGCGTACTGTCGCTGCTCGGTAAACGTGTGCCCATTTCGTTGAAAATCTTTCTATCCGCGCTGGCGATTCTTGATGACCTTGGCGCCGTACTGATCATCGCCCTGTTTTACACCAGCGGCTTGTCGGTCAGCATGTTGCTGGCCTCACTGAGCGTTATTGTGTTCCTGGTGATGCTCAACCGATTCGGTGTGACCCGGCTCTGGCCTTATCTGATAGCGGGCGGTCTGCTGTGGTTCTTTATGCTTCAGTCCGGTATCCACGCGACCCTGGCAGGTGTCATTCTCGCACTGTGCATTCCCATGCGGACGGCGAGCAGCGAGCGCACATCACCGCTCATCTACCTGGAAGGAAAGTTGCATCCGTGGGTCGCTTTCGCCGTTGTGCCCATCTTCGGTTTTGCCAATGCGGGTGTCTCTCTTGCTGGTATCTCGCCCAATAACCTGATCGACCCGGTACCTCTGGGAGTAACGCTTGGGCTATTGCTAGGCAAGCAAATTGGCGTGTTCGGTTTGGCTGCGCTGGCTATTCGCACAGGGCTGGCCAAGCTGCCTGAGCAATGTAATTGGTCTCAGCTGTACGGTGTAGCGCTGCTGTGCGGCATTGGTTTCACAATGAGCCTGTTCATCGGGGCGCTCGCCTTCCCGGATAACCCGCATTTGGTCGATGAGGTGAAAGTTGGAGTGCTTATGGGCTCTATTCTTTCCGCTGTCCTCGGTGTTGCTGTTCTTTTGAAGGTTAAACATTAATCCTGAGCTCATCTATCCGTTGATAGCTGCATGGGGGGGATGAGCATCCAGTAGCGCCTACGGGTTCAGGCATCATGAATGCTGCTGTTCGATCAATTTTTTGGCCTTGAGATGCTCCGAAAACAAGTCCAGAATTAAGTACTTTCCTGCTTGGGAAAGAAATGAAACCCCTTAGATTTCAATAGGTCGGACACCAGATGCGAGTCTCGTTTCCCGCTCCAAAATTTGATCCACAGATGTCCACTGGACGCTGGGATCCACGAAATAGACGCTTAGGCGTCTTTTTTCGTTTCTGCGGAAAACCACTGGAATCCAGGGCAATCCGGTACGTTTAAGTATCGTTTTAAGTACTGTCTAACCGACAGACTCGAATTCGTATTGTTGCTGGATCCCCTCAGGTCGCCAAACCTCCCTCTCGCAAATCCTCAGGGTCTTCAAAAAAGACATTTTGCCGACCCTCGCTGAACGTCCTATCAAAAGCATCACCCGCCATGACCTGCTGGCCATTCTCAATACCATCGAACAACGCAAAGCCTTCATCATGGCTGAAAAATGCCGAACCTGGTTCAACCAGCTGTTTCACTATGCCCTGGTAAAGGTCGAAGGTATGGAACTCAATCCCCGGTGACGAACACCCCTATCTACTGATGGAGCATTCTTCCTGATTTGGTTTGCGAGCTGCGTCGAGCTGTTGGCTTCCTAGAGACGATATGGTGCCTCAAAACCTAGACAAATACCCCCATGGCCGAATCGTTATAAACATGTGTTTTCACACAGCCTGGCCAGAAGCAGGCGATGACATCAGGCATAAACCGACCGGGAGCGGAGGGTCACTTCAGAAAAAACAAGAGGGTTCCCTTTGTCGGTCGGAGAAGGCCTGAGCTGAGTTTATGGGGATAGTTTGGCAATCACCTTGATCTCGAAGTCGAAGCCGGACAACCAGGTCACGCCGATAGCGGTCGCCGTCGGGTAGGGAGCTTCGCCCCAGTACTCGGCCGCTACTTCCCAGATTGTTTCGAATGTTGAGTCGGGGTCGACCATGAAGATGGTCGTGTCCACCACATCCTCGAAACTACTGCCGGCCTCGGCCAGGATCGCGTTGAGGTTGTCGAAGGCCAGGCGAACCTGTGCCGCGAGGTCTGGCTCGGCCGAGCCATCCTTGCGGCTGCCGACCTGACCGGATACGAACAGAAAACCGTTGGAGCGAATCGCCGGTGAGTAGCGGTGGAGCTCGTACAGTGCATGGCGGTCAGGCGGGAAAACGACATCACGTTTGCGGGTCATTGCATACCTCCTTCGGGGGCCATCGCGGCCCGCTGTTTACGATGGAGCCAGTGTAAAAAGACGAGCGACCTGAATAAACGCGCAACGCTGGTCATGACTGTTTGTAGAATCCAAACTATCCAGATCCGAGTGAGGCGTGAAATGGACCGTTTCGATGCAATGCAGGCCTTTGCCCGAGTGGTGGAAACCGGCAGCTTCACCAAGGCGGCAGCCACCCTGCACATGAGCAAGACCACCGTGACGCAGCTCGTTCAGCAACTGGAAGCGAGGCTGCGTGTGCGTTTGCTCAACCGCACCACACGCAAGGTCAACGTCACCGCCGACGGCGCGGCCTACTACGAGCGCGTCATCCGGCTACTGGTCGATATGGACGACGCCGAGACCAGCCTGTCCAGCGCGTCGATGACACCGCGCGGGCGGCTGCGGGTGGATGTGCCCAGCCCGCTGGCGCGAATGCTGCTGATACCCGCCTTGCCGGGGTTCTTTGCACGCTACCCGGAAATCCAGCTGACCGTGGGCGCGAGCGATCGCATCGTCGATATCATTGGCGAAAACGTCGACTGCGTGTTGCGCGGCGGCGAGATCACCGATCAGTTCCTGGTGGCAAGGCATGTGGGCGATCTGAACATCGGCATGTATGCCGCGCCCGGCTATCTGCAGCGCTTCGGTATGCCGGCGCACCCTCGTGAGATGGAGGAGGGCAGGCACAGTACCGTTGGCTTCCTCTGGTTTCGTACCGGCAAATCCTTGCCCTACGCGATGCAGCGGGGTGAGGAACGCATTGAGGCCCAGGGTCGCCCGCAACTGACGGTCGACGACGGTAATGCGTACCTCGCCGCCGGCCTGGCTGGCCTGGGCATGCTTTGGCTACCGCAGTACATGGCCAAACCGCACCTGGTCAGCGGCGAGCTGCTGCCGCTGTTTGAGGACTGGCACATGGCGCCAATGCCGATGTATCTGGCATTCCCGCCGAATCGCCACGTCAGCGCCAAGGTGCGGGTATTTATCGACTGGGTAATAGAATTGATGGCCGAGCATGCGCCGGTGGTTAAGTGAAACAGGGCCCACAATGGGGGCCCGGCAGGATCAGGAAGAGCGGGCCCCTTGTTGGGTGGGTTTGGCGACGTTGCGCTCGAATAATCCGTGGGAAAACTCCAGTACCGCCAGCACCAGTTGAACGGCACCCAGCACCAGCAAGAACGGCGAAGCGCCACCGCTGACGGCCACTACCTGCAATACCACTACGATCACGCGTAGCAAGGCGCTGAGACGGGCGTGTTCGCGTGTGGGGGCTCGCCAACGCACAAAGCCCCACACGAGATATGCCCACGCACCGATGTTGAGCAGGAACATGGCCGTGGGGTCGAGCGTCGAGAAGGGGCTGTCGAAGCCCAGTTGATGATCGAGCCATTGGATCAGTGAATAGGCCCAGATGGACACCACCGGCAAGGCGAATGGAGCCATTGCAAGAACGTCGTATGCAGCGCCGACGCGTACGATTTTCTCATGTGTGGATTGGGTCATTGCGAGTCTCCTCCTGGAGTGGCTGGTTCAACAAGTCACGAATTTCTTGGAACTCTCCCGATTTCAGTCCATTACGATGGCGCTCGGCCAAGACGTAGGCGATATGCCCAGCGCGGGACTCGGCGTCGACGATGTAGCCGGGAGTTGCCGCTCGTTGTCGCAGCGCGACAAGGTCGCTGAAACGCTCATCCGCCGCCATGATGGTTCGTGCCACCGTTGTTTGGACGTTGCAGAGCCCCAGAACGGCAAAGAAGCTGTGTGGGTTTTCCAATTGATAGATTTTTGCCAGGGCGTTCAACGCCGCCTTGGATACCGAATATGAGAGCATCCCTGCACGTTGGCGCAGTGCCGAAATCGATGATGAGAAGACCACGGTACTGGGGGGCTGCGTCGCACTCAGCATAATGTCCAGGACCATTTTCACGGCGCCCAGGTTGAGCGCCAAGACGCTATTGAACTCCTGCATCGAGGTCTGCGTGGCCAGTTGGGGCGCGCTGCCGAACCTTCCCGCATTCAGGTAGACGGTCTCTACCGGGGTAGGGGTGCGCGATAGCAACGCCTGCAAGATTGCCGGCGCGCGCTCGATATCGGTCAAATCGCACCGCAGGAAGTGGAAGCGCTCCTGTGGCGGGATATTGGCCGCAGGGCTTCGTGACACCGCGAGCACTTCGTCGCCCCTGGCCAGGTGATAGCGCGCCAAAGCGTTGCCGATACCGGTGCTTACACCGGTGATCAATATGCTAGCCATGATTGCCCCTAGAATTTGCCGATGTGATAGCCGCCATCGGCGCTGAGCACCGTGCCGGTGATGTAGCTGGATCTCTCGCTCAGCAAAAACACGATCGCATCGGCGATTTCCTCTGGCTGGGCAAAGCGCTTCATGGCCGTCACGTCAAGCTTGCGCTGGGTGTTTTCCGGGTGGGCAGCCAGCCGTTCCGGAGAGTTCATACCTCCCAGTGTCGGCCCGGGCGCTACGGCGTTGACGCGCACGGCAAAGCGGGATTCGCTGTCGCAGGCATTTTCCATGGCGGCGACCTGCGTCAAGGCATTGAGCGCTGTCTTGCTGGCGACATAGGCCGCCTGATTGGCCATGGGCATCACGCCAGCGCACGAGGACACGTTGACGATCGCTCCATTGGGGTACTGGCTGATCAATGCCAGTTCTTTTTGCAGGCAGTAAAGGGGGCCGTTCAGGTTGGTGTGGATGACCCTGTTCCAGTCCTGCGGTTGGATTGTTGCGATCGGCGCGTAGGGGGCGGTAATGCCTGCGTTGTTGATTGCGTAGTGCAACCGATCAACCTCGCCAGCCACCGTCGCGAATGCCTCGGCTACTGACGTTTGCGACGCCACATCGCAAAAGATGAACTGCGCCGAAGCACCCAGTATCTCCAGAGCGGCGTCAGCCTTTTGCTGGTTCCTGCTCATCAGGAACAGCCGTGCGCCTGCTTCGGCCAGTTGCTTTGCCACCGCCAGGCCGATGCCGCTTGCACCGCCGGTAATGACGATGTTCTTGTCTTTAAATTCCATGTTATTGATTCCCGTAATGGATGTGAGCAGGACGCTTGTAATGCTCATTTACACAGCAATACACCCGATCGAGTTGCGGATTGCTCTTGTCCCGAAAGCAGTTACCGTCAAACCGGCATTGCTGGACCTGATCCTCGTGGCCGGCGAGCGACTTGCTGATCAGGTCGTTATCGGCAAAAAGGGCCCGGCTCATGCCGATCAGGTCGCAGTGACCAAGCCGCAGTTGATCTTCTGCCTCCTGCAGGGAGCCAATGAAACCGGCATAGCCGACCGGGAGCGAGGTGAACGACTTGATCAGGCGTACCCCTTCGACGAACTGTCGCTGAATTGTCGGATGGGCAGTAAGCATGTAGCGGAAGGTTTCCTTGATGGTGATCGAGCACATGATTGCCGACGTCCCCGCGTCCGCCAGGGCTGCCACCACGTCCTCGAGCAGTTCCGGTTGCTGCCCTCTGGCGCCCAGACAATCATCGATGCCCAGGCGCACGGAAACCTCCAGGTCTCCAGCGGTAACCCTATGAATGCGGTCGATGACTTCCAGCAGGAACCGCGCTCGCTTGATGGGGCTTGCGCCATAGGCGTCACGGCGATGGTTGGTCCAGGGCGACAGAAAACTGCTCAGCAGATAGCCGTTGGATGCCTGAAGCTGGACCATCCTGGCACCGGCCTGCCTGGCACGCAGAGCCGCTTGGGCAAACTGATCGCAGACAGCGTCGATGTCCTCGACACTCATCTCTACCAATAGATCGGCGCCGCTGCTGGCGGATAACGCACTGCGGCTCGGGCAAAGCAGCGGTTGGCCGCTGATCTGCGTGCCGCCTTGGGCTCCGTAATGCTGAAGTTGCACCACCACTGGGCAGTCCCGCTGGCGACCGTACTCCACCAGCGGCACGAGCTTTTCCAGGTTGGCATCGCTGTGCAGGCACAGGCCACGCGCATGCAGGCGCGTGGAGGGCGCTATGGAGGAGTTGCCCAGCACCACCATGGCGCAGCCACCGTCGATCACATGTTTATAGAAGGTGAGCATTTCCTCGGACAGCGAACCGTCCGAGGTGGCCAGGTCGATGCCCATCGGGGCGAAATACAAGCGGTTTTTCAGCGAAACGCTCTGGCCGATCACCAGTGGGCGTTGTGATATCTCATAGCTCATGGGCGCACGATCCTCATGCCACGATTTGCTCGTGGGCGAGAGAGGCAGGTGAAGGGGCCGCGGCAGCGGCCCATTGCATCTGCCCGGCAAAGAAGCAGTGGCACTTGATCGTTTCACGCAGTTCGCTGGCCTGGTTCTTGGACAGCTTGCCGAACACCAGCACTCGCTGGTCGGACTCGCTGGTGGAGCAGCTCGAAGCAACTGGCAGACTGAGGAAACCACCCCCTTCGATGTAGAGCGATACGGTACTGACCGTGCTCCAATCGATGGCCCCGGCTTGATGAGTCACCAGCACTCCCAGTACCGAGAGCAGGCTCAGCCTGGCTTGCAACACGCTATCGGCGTGATGCACGAGGATGTTCTTGGGCAAGCGATCAGAAGGGGTAAACCAATGATCCTGAGGGTAGTTCAACGAGCGCATGCGTTTGAACAGCGGTAACTTGATCACTGCGCCTTGTAGCCAAAGACGCGACACCAGCCGACCGTTCTGATAGAAGTTCGCGCACTTGTCGATGGACTTGGGTTGTGATCGCTTGAGGCCCTGGGCCTGCTGCACCACGACTTCGACTTCATAGGCCGATTCGGTGTAGGCATTGAAGGAAATGCGCAAGTCTTCGATAGAAATGGAAACTGCGCCGCGTTGGTGTCCCAAGTAGTTGTAGACGTAGTGGTACATGGCTTGCCTGGCCACTTCGATCAACATCAGGCCTGGTACATGTTCGTGCTGCTTGTTGTAGAAGTAGTAATTCTTGGTGTCGTTGATCAACAGATAAGACCCCTGCCTGGCCTTATCCCACTGCGCGAGCGCTTCAAGGCATTCGATCATGCGTAATACCTGGTCGGCCGGTATTTCGGCATCACCGCCCTGAAAATGCTGGGCCAGGTAGCGTTGGGCCTGCTGGGGGATGAATTCAGCCGTGAGGATGAAGTGGTCGCCGCACTCGGTATAGAAGTCAGTCAGGCGGATCTCGAAGGTGGAGAGTGTGCTCGCCTGCTGCGCGCTGATGGTCAAGGGCAGATAGCTCAGCACATACTGGCCATCTTGCGCACGGTACAGGGCCTTGAACAGGGCCTGATCCTGCGCGTTGCCAGCCAGTATTTCGGCACCGATCGGAGTGCTGAGAAAACTGGGCAGAAGCAGCCTTGGTCGAGCGATCAGGACATCCTTGGATGTGTCTTTGTGCAACAGATGAGGGTCAATCGAGTCTGCGCTGTTCATGAGTTGCGATCTCCAAGTGAGCGAGTTGGGGAATGTAGGGGGAGGTGGGACAGTAAAAGCTTGATGATGAGCCCATGCACCGGCGCCACCGGCAGCATGTACAGGCGGCCGAACGTGTTGAAGGTCTTGACGGAGGTGGTGATATGCAGGCAACGCGGTTGCGCGAGTGTTGCATCGATCGAGACCATGACCGCCAGATGGGTATCGCGTGAGGTCAGTACCAGCTTCTGTGCGCTGATGGCCTCGATGGTGAAGAAATCGAGCTTTTCGCCGACCGTCGGGACGCACTGTGGTGTGACGCCCGAGAACCCGCCGATCCTCTCGACGTGAAAGTGCTGGGAGATGCTGTCGCGCAGCCTGAACGCGCCTTTGAGCCAGGCGGGCGTCGCGGCCGTCATTTGGCAGTACAGTTCGAATACCGTGGATTCGGTGTCGATGATCGCGCTGGCCGAATGCAGAAAATTCAGCTCATGGTGCGCGGCCACCAGGCTGGCGCACGGTGGGATCTGGTCATTTGGCGTCTTCATCCTTGATGACGCCTTATTGCAGCAGGGCGATTTGCGCCTGCTCGGCCTGCAACAGCATGTTTTCGTAGAGCTGATCGGCGGATGCCTGGTCCTCAATGACCTGTTCGGCGACATTCCGAGCGGTGACGTCGATTGATTCGTCATCGATGAATACCGATTCGTAAATCCCGACAACAGGCAGGTAGATACCTTTGACATACGCCACCGTCTGCTGCAAAGGCCTGAGCAATTCATCCAGTGTGTAACGGTTGAACCCGCCAGCGCGGTAGCCTGTGGATGGTGCACCCACCGTGGTGATGATCATGAACTCCTTGTTCTTGAGCTTGTCGCCGCCGCGTGCGTAGGCATAGCCGGGGGTGAACACTTCATCGATCCACTGTTTCATGATTGCCGGGCAGGAATACCAATACAACGGAAACAACAACACGATGCGGTCATGGGCATCGAGCAACGCTTGCTCTGCATGAATATCGAACCCGGTGGGCGTGACCGCGCTGGCCAGGCTATGGACCTTGACGCCACGATGGCTGATCTTGCTCATGATCGCGGTATTGACGCGGGAAACCGAGAGATCAGGATGGCCAGAAATGACAATGACGTTTTTCATGTAGGGCGCGTGTCCTTTATAGAGTCGGTTGGAATGCCGATGCAGCACTATTTAAGAGTAGGTGCCTGAGGTTGTAACCTAACCTTTTGGGGAGTCGGCTTGGCCAACTTGCCGGCAGCGGCAGGCCTTTCGTGGTGCTTCAGGCCACTGCTCGATCAACAAGGCTGGGCGGTACCCTGATCCAGTTGGCCATGATCTTATGCCCGTCGATTACGGTCAGCTTGCCCTCGCAATGCGCGTCGAAGCCCGCTTTGCGCAACAATCGGGCAATCCCCGGCGGAGAGACCGTGATCAATTGGCGAACCTCGTGGCGAGCCGCGACCTTGAGCACTTCGTGCAGTAGCGCCACGGCGTTCGGCGATGACAGTGAATGGCCAGTGAAGGTCTGTTGTTGCAGGTCGACGGCGGCAAAACGGGAGATTTCCCAGATGTCTGCGGAATGAGGGAGTGCCTGGCCGCCAATCACCTGGGGGAACACCTCTCCCAGCAGATAGGGCTTGTGCGTGGGCAGCAGCCGCGCTACGCCGACGATGCGCGGGCCTTGATGGGCGATCACGTATACCGTGTCGTCGCGGTCGAATTGATCCAGTTCCTCACCGATCGCACAATCTAGATGCCATCCAAGCTTCTCGACAAATACGCGATAGCGATAGAGCAACAGGGCCTGCCACAGTTCTATCGGTAATGTAAGGCGCGTACCCGTGGTCATATACATGAGGAACCCTCGGCAAATAATCGAGGGGCTATTCGGCAGAATAATCGAATGCTTAGGTACTGCTCTTTTGGGCAGGTGTGCCGCCAAGGTGCGAGTATCATTATTGTTGTTATCACTCAGCGACCTTAACGCATCAGAGGTGCGGAACTGAGTTGTGTGTCAGACGAGCAAGCCCAGTGAAGTGGCGCGCACTACGGTAGCGGTACAGTTATGGACGCCCAGTTTCGAGCCTGCATTGCGCAGGTGAAACTTGATGGTTTCCCGCGATAGCGAGAGGATCAAACCGATCTCGTGGGCGGTCTTGCCGTCGGCTGCCCACTTAAGGACTTCACATTCGCGCCGCGACAGCGATTTTTCCTGTGGTAATTGCCAGTGCGGTGTCAGCACGCGCAAGAAACCCTGATGGGCGACCTGCACCAAAAAACGCATGTATTTTTGATTGGCGGCAAGCTCTTGGGTAGTAATAGGGTCATTGGGGCGCGCCAGTGTCAGCATGCCGCCGCTGCCGCGGCCGTCCAGACAGGATTGCGCCCAACCGTGGGCTAGTCCGACGGCGCGGGCTTCCTCCCACATCTGCGGGTTTTGCTGGGTCATTTGCTCGTCCCAGACAATCGGTACCGTCGATTTCGTGCAGTGTTGTACCGTCGGGTCCACGGCGATGTATTCGCATTGGGTATAGCGTTGTCGCCACGAAGGCAGAAAGTTGTTGCTCATCACGACCTTGGGGCGGGTGACGGGTATAGGTATTCGGATCCCATAGGCGCAATAGTCAAACCCTAGATGTTTTGCAGTGCTTACGATCCGGGTCAACAATTCAACTTCGGTTCGGGCATTGTCGATCGTGTCTAGCAAATCATCCATCCACTTCACTGTCATTCTCCTTGAATTGACCTTGTTACGTTCTATCTGCGCCGAAAATCACTTTCGGAGGCACTGATGACGCAGGGCAGTGTTGTCATGGCTGGGTTGACTGATCGGCCACAACCACGCCGAGCCAGCAATGCCTGCCCCTGTCGTGCTACCGGTAGCTGGATAACTGAGGGCGGCTTTCGCCGAATTAACTAAATCCTTTACAGCGATGTCCTGGCAACCAATGGGCAATCAACTGGCTGGGCTCCGGATACGTCGAGGGCTTCGATCAGGTGCCGGGCGGCCCTGCGCCCGATCTCGTAGTACGGCAGTTGTACCGTTGTCAGCGGTGGGATGAACAGTTCAGCGATACCGATCATGTTGTCGTAGCCGAGTACTGCGACATCGTCTGGAATTTTCAGGCCACGGCCCAACAACAACTGATAGGCACAAAAGGCAATGCGGTCGTTGCCACAGATCAGAATGTCGAATTGGGGACGACCGTCCATGATGTGCCTGTCGAGGATGGCTGCGGTTTCACCATAGGCGTCATGATCAGAAAGGTCGTATTGCAGGAGCGCGTCAGGCGCCAGCCCGAATGCCTGACAGGCGCGCTGCATGCCTTTTTGTCGCAGGTGCCAGGCCAGGCTCTTTTTGGGCAAATTGATACACAGAGGGCGCCTATAGCCCTGGCTCAGGGCGTGGTGTACCGCCCGATACTGTCCCATTTCGTCGTCTGGCACATAACTGACCAGGTGACTGTCATCCGCCAGGCAATTGGCGAGTACCAGGGGTTTGCTCTTCAAACGCTCAGGAATGCACACCTGGCGTAACCCCATGGCGCTGAAGATCAGCCCGTCGGGACGGTGCGATAGCATCAGGTCGATATTCTGGTCGGTGGGCGGGTTGCTTAGCAGGTTGAGGATAAAGACATTCCAGCCAGCTTGTTGTGCGGTCTGTTCGATGGACAGCAGTAACTCGACAGCAAACGGTGTTGTAGCAGTGTCCAGTGCGAACACACCGATGGTTCGACTCTGGAGGTTGTCGCCGCGAATCTTTCGCGCCGACATGCTCGGTACGAATTGCAGTTCGTCAATGGCACGACGCACCCGCTGATAGGTTTCGGGGCTCAATTTTTCAGGATTGCTGAGCGCTCGAGAAACAGTCATCAGGGACACACCGGCCAGCTGTGCAACGTCTTTCACTGAAGTCATGCGAGGAGAAACCGGTCAGATTGACGACGAATCATGACACATGACACATGGTTTGCGCTTCTCGCGACTCCAATGATGCTGCTCATAACCATCCCGAGGCGAGAGACCATGCCCTGGAAATCGAGACACGTCCGCCACTCCCGCTTGCAACAAGCTTCACACCCAAACTACCGGGCTGTGGGTATAGGCGACTGCTGAGGCTGAAGCGCCCGTTTTCGTCGAATACCTCAATGGACGAACGATCGAGGAACACCCGCAGTGCCAGCACCCCTTGTGTCGGGTCTATCGCCACGCTGCGCTGACCGGTGACTTGTGCGCCTGAGTGGCTGCGGTCAAGTACCAGGCGCTGCAACACCGCGTCGTAGTAGAGCAGGGTCTGTTCATGGTCATCGTCGCTACAGCGCAAGGCGATCCCCAAGTGCCCATCGGTGCAGTCGAGCACATCCAGGTGCACATGGATTTCCAGCCTATCGCCATTCACGTGCGGCACGTCCCGGGTTCCCGGCTCATCCCACCAGGGCGTACTCGGCAACGCTGCCTGGCGCAGAGCGGTGAGCTCCCGTGCCGGAAACATGCAAAGGCGATCTGCGCTGAGTTCAAGCTCGCGTGGCAAACCGAGCATGCCGCACCAATGATGGGCCTGGCTTGGCATCGGGCTTTCCCACATGTCGAGCCACGCCCACACGAGGCGACGACCATCGGGGGCCAATAGCGTTTGTGCGGCATAGAAGTCGTGGCCATTATCCAGCTCGATAAACGGCCCGCCAGTGAAGTGCCACTCGTTGTCGAGTCGGCCCACGCGGTAACCCGTCTGGTACTTGTTGAGCCGTTCGTAACCTTCGGACTGCATTCCTTGAGGGGAGTACAGCAGTACATCGTGTCCGTTCAGCCGAAACAGGTCCGGGCATTCCCACATATAGCCATCACCCTCGCTGCCGCTTGCCACATAGTCGAGAAACTCCCAGGCGTGCAGATCGGTGGAACGGTACAACGGCAGCAGCGGCGTATCGCCCAGGCGTGCGCCGACAATGAGGTACCAGCAGCCATTTTCCTTCCATACCTTGGGGTCACGAAAGTGCATGATGGTGTCTTGCGGTGGGGTCTCGATGACGGCGCCATGCTTGACGAACTGGATGCCGTCAGTGCTGGTGGCCAGGCACTGAACTTGACGGATCAAGCGTTCATCCCCCACTTCTCCCAGCCAGGTGTGGCCGGTGTAGATCAGGGCCAAGGTCTCTCCACACACCACGGCACTGCCGGAAAAACAACCGTCACGGTCGAAGTCTTCGCCAGGTGCCAGCGCGATGGGCAGGTGCTGCCAATGAACCAGGTCGGCACTCTTGGCGTGCCCCCAATACATAGGGCCCCATTTGGCTTCGAAGGGGTAATGTTGATAGAACACGTGGTATTCGCCACGAAAGTACACGACCCCGTTAGGGTCGTTCATCCAGCCTGCCGGGGGGGCGATATGATAATCGGGTCGATAATCCTGGATGACGCGAGACAGGCCATCAGTCAGTGCACGCTGCGCAAGGTCGAGGCAGGAAGACATTGAATCACTGGTGTTATTCGACGACATGGTCATAGGGCCTGTACTCGGACTGCGTGCAGAGCGACATCACTGCGCAGGTTTTCAACGGTGTGTGTGGGGCGCTTCAAGGCTGTGCCGTCGTCGTCGAACAGGTGCAGGTTGCCGATGTCCAGTTGCAGTTCGACCCGGTCGCCAGTCTTCCAGCCGGCGCTGACCTCACAACGACAGATCAGTGGCTCGTCCTGACCTGTTTCGAGGTGCACATACGTTTCGCTGCCAAGGTATTCGACCCCGGTCACGACGATTCCGGCGTCTGCCTCTGCCGCTTTGAGCGAAATGTGCTCGGGGCGAACCCCCAGGGTCAGCAACGTACCCGCCGCCAGGTCGGCGCTCTCGAAGGGCAGGGTGGTCATGCCCAACACGGGGGCGTCGACCAGGCTGGTGGCTCCCGGGGCCTGCAGGCGTGCCGCCAGAAAATTCATTTTGGGCGAGCCGAGGAAACCGGCGACAAAGCGGCTTGCTGGACGCTCATAGAGTTCACGCGGTGAGCCGACCTGCTCTACGCGACCGCCGTTGAGCACAACAATTTTATCCGCCAGGGTCATCGCCTCCACCTGATCGTGGGTGACGTAGACCATTGTCGAGCCAAGTCGATCATGCAGCCGGGCGATTTCGTTGCGCATCTGCACCCGCAAGGATGCATCCAGATTGGAGAGCGGCTCATCGAACAACAAAATGTCCGGTTCGCGCGCCATGGCCCTACCCATCGCCACACGCTGACGCTGCCCGCCAGACAGTTCCTTTGGCTTGCGTTGCAGCAGTTTGTCCAACTGCAGGATTTGCGCAGTTTTCAGCACGCGCTCGCGCAGACTGGTCTTTTCAGTCTTGGCCAGTTTGAGACCAAAGCTGATGTTGTCGTAGACGCTCATATGCGGGTACAGCGCATAAGACTGAAACACCATGCCGACGCCACGCTCGCGCGGTTCCAGGTCGTTGACCCTTCGCCCGTCGATCAACAAGTCGCCGCCGCAGATGGAATCCAGCCCGGCGATCAGTCGCAGTAGGGTCGACTTTCCGCAACCCGAAGGGCCAACGAAGACCACGAATTCACCCGCAGCAATCTCCAGGCTGACGTCGCGAAGAATCCGTGCGCCGCCCAATTGTTTGTTCACATTATCTAGCTTCAATTTGATCACGATGCTGTTCCTTGTAGTTGTTGGGCATCAACCCTTTAGCGCGCCGGCAGTGAGGCCGGAAACGATTCGACGCTGGAAGATCAGCACCAGGACCACCAGTGGGACGGTGACCAGTACCGATGCGGCCATCAACAGCCCCCAAGGCAGCTCATGGGGGCTCCCGCCGGAAATCAAGGCGATGGCAACAGGCACCGTGCGTTGTGAGTCTGTAAGGGTGAAGGTCAAGGCGAACAGGAACTCGTTCCACGCGGCGATAAAGGCCAACAAACCGGTGGTGACCAGTGCGGGCCATAGCAGTGGCAACAGCACCCGGGTAAGCGTGACCCAGGGCGAAGCGCCATCCATGATTGCCGCTTCTTCCAGTTCATGAGGGAGTTGACCCATGAACGTGGTCAGCACCCAGACGGTGAAGGGCAGGGTGAAAATGGTGTAGCTCAGGATCAACGCCCAAGACGTGTTGTACAGGCCCAGAGCGCGGATCACTTCGAACAGCCCCGACAGTACCGCGACCTGGGGAAACATCGACACGCCCAGCACCATCATCAATACCGTGCCACGCCCACGGAATTTCACTCTTCCCAAGGCATAGGCGGCAGTCACACTGAGGAACAGCGCCAGCGTCACCACGCAAAGCGCGACCGTCAGCGAGTTACCGATAGCCCGCAGGAATGAGGCTTGGTGGAGTACCGTCGCATAGTTGGAAAAGTCGGGACTGTCGACCCAGTAACTGACCTCGAACAAAGCGCTGGACGGCTTTAGTGACGTCACGATGGCGTAATAGAAAGGGAAGACCGCATACAGCAACAAAACCCCGATCAGGCACCAGAACCCGAAGCGCAACAGCGCTTTTTTGAGTAAGCGCAGGCTCATGCTCGAACCTCCATTTGACGGCGTCCGAGGTAGAGGTAAAGCATGGCGATTACCGCAACGACCAGAAACAGCAGAGTCGAGGCCGCGCTGCCATAGCCAACATCCTGGAACTCCACCAAGTGTTGGCGGGCATAGACCGACATGCTCATGGTGCTGGAAGAGTTTGAGGTCAGCACATAGATGACGTCGAATACCCGCAGGGAATCGAGGATGCGGAAGATCGCGGCCACCAACAAGGCTGGCATCAACAGTGGAAGCGTAACGCGCCAGAACACTTTCAGCGGATGAATACCATCGACCTTGGCGGCTTCGTAACAATCGCTCGGCAACATCTGCAAGGCAGCCAGCATCAGTAGCGTGACAAAAGGCACCGTCTTCCAGACGTCGACGATGATGACCGCCCACATCGACAGATCCGCATCTGCTGTCCAGGCCAGGGGAGCATCAATCAGGCCGACGCTCAGCATCATGTGATTGATGATGCCGAACTGGTCGTTGAGCATCCATGACCAGATCTTCGCCGAGACAATGGTAGGAATTGCCCACGGAATCAGAATCAGCGCGCGCACCAGGGAGCGGCCGGTGAACTTGGTGTTCAGCAGCAACGCCACCAGCAGCCCCAGGACGACTTCCAGTCCCACCGACACCACGGTGAAATGCAACGTGTTGCGCACGGCGTTCCACCATTGTGGATCAACCAGGATGCCCGACCAGTTGGCGCCGTCGCGGGACAGATAATTGCTCAAGCCCACGAAGGATCCGCCACCGGTGTCCGCCAGGTCGGCGTCGGTCAGGCTGAACCAGAATGTCCGTAGCAGCGGCCAGGCGGCCACCAGGGCCAGACACAGCAACATCGGTGTCAGAAACAGCCAGGCAGCGCGTATTCGGCGACGCTCTATGGGGGTTTCCCTGATGAGCAGGCGCTCATCAGGGCAGGCATGGGTAATAGAGGCAGGCATGGTGATTTTCTTCCTTGTGGCTTACCAGTTCTTGCGTTTGATGCGCGTGAGTTCGCTTTCCAGTTCGGCCAGTGCCTGATCGACAGGCAACTCGCCTGCCAGCACGCCATGCACTCGGTCGAAGAACGCATTGGAGACCCGTGGGTAACGCTCGGCGGTGATTGAGGCGGGGCGCATGACCCCGTCGCTGAGAATGCTGTGGAGCTGACTGTAATAAGGCATTGACGCGAGCAATTCGGGGTCCTTATACAGCGACTCGATAACCGGGTTATAGGCGCCGATCAGGGCACGGTGTTTTTGCTCTTGAGCACTGGTGAGGTAGCTCACCAACTCTGCCGCGAGTTTGGGATGAGCGCTGTAACGGGATACCGCCAGGCCCCAGCCGCCGAGCGTGGACGCATGGCTACCGGTCATGCCGCCTCGGGGCAGGGGAGCAACCCCAACCTTGTCCTTGACGACACTGTCCTGGCTTTGCACCAGGGCCCAGACATAAGGCCAGTTACGCATGAACAACGCATTTCCCGACTGGAATACGCCACGTCCTTCTTCCTCGGTGTAGTTGAGTACGCCGCGTGGGGAGATGTCGCCTACCCAGCTTTTCGCCAGGGCCAAAGCAGTTCTTGAGGCCTGACTGTTGACCACGATCTCTCCGCGTGGATTGACCAGCCCGCCTTCCGGTTGGCTGCTGATCCACTCCAGCGCATTACACGTCAGCCCCTCGTAAGCGCGTCCCTGGAAGATATAACCCCACGCATTGGCGTTCCCGGCGTTGCGTTCAGCCTGTTGAACCTCCCTGGCGGTAGTGGTCATTTCCTCCCAGGTCTGGGGAACCTGCTTGTTGTACTTCTCGAGCAAGTCCTTGCGGTAATACAGCAGGCCCGAGTCGGTGAACCACGGCATCGTTACTAGCCGTCCATTCACAGTCGCGTTATCCACCTGTGCCTGGAAGTAGCCTTGCGTCGCATCGGCGGGCAGCACGTCGCGCAAATCCAACAGATGTTTGGCCAGCATCCCGGGCCACACCATATCGATTTGAATGATGTCGATGTCAGTGGACTGCGCGCTGAGAATTTGTTGGTAGAACGACAACCTCTCGGTCGCCGAGTTAGGCGTGGAAACCACTTGGACGTTGTGGCCGGTCTGTTTGGACCATGCCTCGACTGCCTCTTTGCAGAGTTGCAGCTCCGCACCCACCGCGCCGCACGAGATCGTCAAATCGGCTGCGTTCGAGACGGATGGAAGTCCGACACAGAGGGTGAACAGTGCGGCAGGAAGAAGAGATTTCAGATGTTTCATTGATCACCCTTTATTTTTGTTTTTAGAGAAGTTAACGTTAACACGGCCAAATGTATCAGCGTATTTGCGATAAGACATCCTTTTTTCGCCAATTGGAACAACTCGCAACTCACGCAAAAAAGCCCGGTCGCGGGAGCAAACAATAAAAAAATAGGAAATCCACCATGCGGAAAGGATCAAACTGGCTACTTGCAGGTGTGCTCGGCACATCGGCGGCAACCTCTCAGGCCATGACTCTGGAAGAGCGCATGGCCGCGTTTGAAGCCCGTGCCAGCGCAGCAGAACAGCGTGCAGCCGCGGCTGAACAGCAGACCCAAGCACTTGCCAGGGAACTGCAGCAGATCAAACTCGCCACACCTCCCTTGCAGCCCGCCGCGTCTACAGCGAAAGTCATTGCGGAGCCTGCTTTGGACACCCGGGTGGCGAAACTCGAAGCCCGTCAGCAAAGCCTGGAGAAAGAGGGCAATACCGGACACCTCACGGATGGGTTCAGCTTCCACGGCTATGCCCGCTCTGGATTGCTGGTCGACGAAGGGCTTGGTGGTGGCCGTGGTGGCCCTTATACAACGCCGGCCGGCTCGGTCGGTGGCGCAGTCGGGCGACTCGGTAACGAGGACGACACCTACATGCGTATAGACCTGTCGAAAGAAATCTATGCGCAAAACGGTACCCGTTCCAAATTCACGGTCTCCATCGCCGACGGGGTGGAAAGCTCCAATGACTGGACGGCCGACGAGAGCAAACTGAACGTACGCCAGGTGTTCACCGCGCTCGACCATGTGGCGGCGTTCAAAGGGAATTCAGTGTTCGAGAACGCCACGCTGTGGGCAGGCAAGCGATTTGATAGAGATAATTTCGATATCCACTGGCTGGACTCTGACGTCGTCTACCTGGCCGGCACCGGCGGTGGCATTTACGATGTGCAGATGAACAAGAATTGGCGCTCCAATTACTCCTTGATTGGGCGTAGCTACGGGGATTTCAGTCAGGGCGGTATTAATGCCAATGTGGAAAGCTACATCCTGACCTCCAACCAGTTCTTCGAGGAGGGTCAATGGCAGTGGATGTACAACGCCATCGGCGCAAAGAAAAACGATTTCGGTACCCGCACCAATAAGGCAGGTTTGACGCCTGCGAATTCCGGCTTGCACACCATGTTGGCCAATCACCAGAAAAACTTTTTCGGCAGAGAAGGCTTCTTCAAAACCGCGCTGCTCTATGGGCAAGGCCTGGGGGCCGAGGTCAAGAACGTTGGCTCGGACGGTGAACTGATTGACGACGCCCGCGCTCTGCGTCTTGCACTTTACGGTGAGACGCCTATTGCGCCTGACTGGCGCATCGGGCCCAGTTTGCTGGCCGAACAGAGCAAGGACAGATACGTCAAGGGTGACGACTACCGCTGGCTAACCCTCAACGTGCGATTGGCTAACCAAATCAACAGCAACTTCGAGATGGCCTACGAAATGAGTTGGCAAACCATGAAGCTCGACCCCAAGGGCTATCTACAACGTAATGCGGTCGACGGTAACTTCTGGAAATTCACTGTCGCCCCGACATTCAAACTTGACGTTGGAGATCTTCTCACACGCCCCGAATTGCGAGTGTTCGCAAGCTTCATGAACTGGTCTTCGGATCTGGACAGATTCAGTACCACAGACTCCTTTGGCATGACGGACTTCCACGCTGGAGGCGTATGGCAATACGGCATACAGATGGAAACCTGGTTTTAATATTTGAACGCGTCCGGCCAACCGCCTTCAGCGCACCTGTCGGCTGTTGTCGCAAACAGAGATGTCGGCTGCAGACATCTGCTTTGAAGTTGGCTATGAAGACCTCTCTAACTTCAACAGACACTTTCGCATCGAAATGGAACAGACACCGAGCGAATATCGTCGCGGAACAGGCAATGACGTTATTCAATCGAAACGGTGCTCATCAATCCCTGCCTTTCACCAAAGCGCATTGAGTAAGTGATTACCGGTCGAAGCTGATCAGCCAGCAGTTGTCCCTACGACAAGAAAATGAGGAAATGACGATGATATTGCCTCGCGCAGTGGTATTTGGCGAAGCCCTGACTGAATCGCCCCGGGTTTCGTAGACACCTCTTTGCCTTACATTGGATTAATATCGAGCCGTGTGAGTTGCATGGGATTAATCATTAAGATGGGGGGGCCGTAACATAACGCATTTACGTCCCCCGGTAACCGGGGTAAGTTGGATTTCTTGCCTATACGGTTAAGTTATTTCAGCAAATGAATGCTTCATGAGTCTCCAGGTGGCGGCCTATTGGCCGCCCCTGATCCAAAAGTGCAGAAGTATTGAGTCTTAATAACAAGCTTGCGCAACCTATGAAGCCTCAATCTTCAATGTTGCCCATCGCTGTGGTATTGAAGCCGCCATCGACATACAGTATTTCGCCGCTAATTCCGGACGCCAGCTCCGAACACAAGAATGCGCCAGCGTTGCCAACTTCTTCGATAGTAACGTTGCGGCGCAGTGGAGTCTGCGCCTCGTTAGCCGCGAGCATCTTGCGGGCCTAGTGAGCCGGCAAGATAACGTACACTGGCTTCGAGAGAGGCTTTTGCCATGCCCATGACGTTATAGTTAGGCATGGTGCGTTCCGTGCCCAGGTAGGAAAGTGTCAAAAGGCTGCCATTACGGCCTGCCATCATTTTACGCCCTGCCTTGGCCAGCGCGACGAAGCTATAAGCGCTGATATCGTGGGCAATCCGAAAACCTTCACGGGTGGTCGATTCGGTGAAGTCGCCCTCAAGTTGGTCACTGGGGGCGAAGCCGACAGAGTGCACAATGCAGTCCAGGCTGTCCCAATGAGCGCCCAAGGCTCGCGGCGCAGTTGCTGTCCCAGGTTGATTCTCTCGGGCAGCAGGTCGACCGGATGGGCAAGAAGAACGACCGCTACCAAACCATCATCGAGCAGCTCACCCACGAAATCGCCTGGTTCAAACGTAATAAGTTTGCCAAGCGCAGTGAGCAATTGAGCCCTGCCCAAGGCTGCCTGCTCGACACCGACATCGCGGCCATCGAAGCCGAGCTGAAGGCGTTGAATCCGCCGGCCGCGCCGGCCTGGCGATCGCCCGCTCGACACTGGCGCAGTGGGTCGGCCAAACTGGCGTGCAGTTCCAACCCTTGGTCGACGCACTGCGCGAAACAGTGCTTGCTCAAGGCGTGATCCACGCTGACGAAACGCCGGTGCAGATGCTCACGCCGGGCGAGAAGAAAATCCATCGCGCTTATGTCTGGGCCGACTGCACTACGCCTTTTTCGGCGCTCCAGGCAGTGGTGTACGACTTCAGCCCAAGCCGTGCGGGCGAACATGCACGCAACTTTCTTGGCCAGTGGAATGGCAAGCTGGTTTGCGATGATTTTGCCGGCTACAAAGCCAGCTTCCAACAAGGCATCACCGAAATCGGCTGCCAGGCCCACGCCCGCCGCAAGTTTTTCGATTTGCACGCGACGAATAAAAGCCATCTGGCTGAGCGGGCGCTGCACTCAATTGGCGGGTTGTACGAAATTGAACGGCAAGCGCGGGAAATGACCGACGAAAATCGCTGGCGAATACGCCAGGAAAAAGCAGCCCCCATTATCGACGCACTGCATACCTGGATGTTGGCCCAGCGTGATCTTGTGCCCGAAGGGTCGGCTATCGCGAAAGCTCTGGATTACAGCCTCAAACGCTGGACGGCACTGACTCGATATATCGAGGACGGGGCTGTGCCCATAGATAATAACGCGGTCGAAAATCAGATAAGGCCGTGGGCACTTGGACGCTCGAACTGGTTGTTCGCGGGGTCGCTACGCAGTGGTAAGCGGGCAGCTGCGATCATGAGCTGGATTCAGTCCGCCCGCATGAATGGGCATGATCCTTATGCGTATCTGAAAGATGTGCTGACGCGCCTGCCGACGCAGCGAGCAAGTGAGATCGACCAACTGCTGCCAGAGCATTGGATCTCGGCCTGACGTTCTCAACGTGAGGGTGCTCTTGCATTAGAATGACCGCTCAACTCATATGGAACAGGATTGATCCGAATGGAAGCGCGAGCCACTTTTTCCTCCAAGAATTTCAAACCAACTGACCTGACTCTCACGCCCGAAATTACAACAGGCTTACCAGTGTCGATCAGCTCCATGGAAAAGTCCTATACAGGAGCTATCGATGGTATTTCTTCAACAGCCTTTACTGCGGCGTTCGACCAAGCGTCAAGAAGGGGCAGCTACGTCGCGATGGAGAGCTTCAAGGGTACGGTGAATGGGGTAGAGGGTTCCTTTAACTTCATTCATTCCGCCTCCACTACCGGAATTGATCGTGCAGATGAGTTTTTCTGCATAGTTGGAGGCAGTGGTACGGACGGTTTGAAAGGGATATCAGGGTCAGGAGGGATCACAATTGACACCGATGGAACGCACCATATTTGGTTGAATTACCACCTCGAATAATTTAACAAACCGTAAGGGGCACCGCCCCTGACGCACCAGGGAGGTGTCCTGGCTAGGTGCTTACCGTGGCTTTGCCGGACGCTTACCTTTGATCGACGGTAACAATCCACGCAAAGGTAATGTGTGACCACACAGGCTGCAGTTGCCCCGGGCACTGCGTGCAAGGGGATATATTTTCATGGTAAAAAGTTTTATTGACTAAAATATTATATGGGGTAATTATTTCTCTGCATCTGCTTCATGCAGAGTCATCTTCAGGGTTACCCCGATGAGTCATAAAGCCCAATTCTCCCTCGCGACTTCTTATGTCGAGGCCAATGAGTCTTCATTGGCCACTCGCGTGGCGCCGCTGCTGATGCAGGGGTTTCCCGCCGCGCCGGAACACCGGGTAACGTGGAACAACTGGATGCGCACGCCCTTCAATCAGTGGGGGTTCCGTCATCTGGCGCGACTGCGCCCCAGCATTGATGTGTCGGCGGGGCCGGGGCCTGTCGGTCAGCTCCAGGAGGCCCCGCGCGCGCTGGATCAGCTGTGTTTCGACAGTGAGAGTGGGCTGGGCATCCGTGTGATCGAGCACCTTGTCGCCAGCCAGACGGACGCCTTTTTGGTGATGCAGGGTGACACGGTGTTGTACGAGCGCTACTTCAACGGTCAGCGCGCCTGTGACCGGCACATCATGTTCTCGGTCACCAAGTCGCTGATCGGTACCTTGGGTGAACAGTTGGTGACGCGCGGCGTGCTCAAGCCCGAGCGGCCGGCCGCTTACTACGTGCCTGAACTGGCGGGCAGCGCATTTGGCGATGCGACGGTGCGCCAATTGTTCGATATGGCGGTGGGCATCGACTACAGCGAAGTGTATGACGACCCCAATTCACAAAGCTCGCAGTACGGCTATGCCTGCGGCTTTCAACCGGCACCGGCGCAGTACGCGCAGTTCGAATCGTTGTACCAGTACTTGCCATCCCTCAAGAAACGCGGCAGCCACGGGGGCTTTTTCCATTATGTGACGGCCACCACCGAAGCCTTGGCCTGGGTCATGGAGCGTGCCTCGGGCAAGGCGTGCAGTCAGATGCTGGAGGAGGTCTGGGGGCACCTGGGGTGCGACCGCGACGGCTATTTCCTGGCCGATCCCTGGGGCCGTAACGTGGCCGGGGCGGGCTTCAGCGCCACCTTGAGAGACATGGCGCGTTTCGGTCGCCTGCTGGCCAACAACGGTTGCCACGACGGCGTTGAGCTGCTGTCGCCCGAGACTGTGGCCCGTATCACGGCCGGCGCGGATCCAGCGATCTACGCGCAAAATGCTGAGTTCTCCCGCTGGACGCCCGGTGCGTCCTATCTAAGCCAGTGGTACGTGTTCAACGACCACAGCCAGGCCCTGATGGCCGGGGGTATTCACGGCCAGTACCTGTTCATCGACAAGCCGTCCGGCGTAGTGATCGTCAAGCAGTCTTCGCTTACCGATGCGGTCAGCCCATTTGATACTGACAGCGTGCGCATGCTGCGCGCGATCGCCGCCCACCTGAGCCACTGACCCACGCCAAACAATAAGAGTTTTGCGTTCTATTCACCTGGCTTGCCCAGGTGTTGGCGGCGCCCTGCGTCGCCATTGACTGCCCTGTAACAACAATAATTCCACAGGAGCTTCTTATGGTATTCAGCAAGCGTTTCTCTCGAGCGCTGTTGGCGGTCGGCTTACCCTTGACCACCCACGTCGCATTCGCGGGCTACACCTTTGAGGACGGCGATCTCAAGGGCGAAGTCAATCTCACCGCAGGCGGGGCAACGTTGTTTACCCGTGGGGTCAACTTCGGCAGCGGCCGGGTCGATGCGCGCAACGGTAAAAACGGCGGCGCCCGGATCAACTGGCAAGAGGTCTACGTAAAGCCGGGGGTCAAACTCGAGTATGTGTTGCAACCGGATTTCAGCCTGCTCGCGGGCGGTTCCCTGGTGGCGGCGAGCACCTTTGGCGATGGTGATGCGGGTGGCTTCAGCCGCAGTTCCGATGGCAAGGCCGCCGCCGAAGAACTCTATGGCGGTTTTCGCGCCGGCGAGTGGAAGCTCACCGCCGGCCGCCAGAACTACATGATCGGTACGGGGTTCATCGTCATGGATGGCAACCTCGACCAGTTCAAGGATGGCGCCTACTGGCTCGGCCCGCGAACCGCCTTCAGGGATTCGGCGATCCTCGCCTGGGATCATGGTGCGCTGAAGTCTCAGGCTTTCACCTTGCGCACCGATGATGACTTGGGCGATTTTCGCATGACCGGCGTCAACCTGGATTACAACCTCGATGACCAGGTGACGCTCGGCGCCATGGCCATGAAGGTCAATGCCCTTGGCCCCAGAGGTAGCACGCTCCCGCGCCGCCGGGACGGGATGCAGGTGTATAACCTGCGGGCGCTCAACGCCAAAGTGCCCGGCGTACAGGCGCTGACGCTGAATGCCGAGTACGCGCTGGAGCGGGGCAGCGGCGAGGGTGTCGATTACGCTGCCAGCGCCTGGTATGCCCAGGCCGACTATGCCTTCAACACCTTGCCGCTGACGCCGGTCCTTGGCTACCGCTACGCGAGCTTTTCCGGCGACGACAACCTCACCGACAACCGGCAAAAAGCCTGGGACCCACTGAGCAAAGGCTTCGTCGACTGGAGCACGTGGCTGGTCGGGGACGTGGTCGGCAATTACCTGCTGTTCAACAGCAACGAAAATGTCCAGCAGTTCTCCCTCAAGACCCACCTCAATGAAACCCTGACCCTCGGCGCGATTCACTACCAGTTCTGGCTGGATGAGAAAAACTACCTGGGCGCACCGGTCAGCGATCGGCGCTTTGCTGACGAAAGTGTGGTTTTCCTCGACTGGACACCCACGCCGTCGTTCTATACGTCGCTGTCCTACAACTGGGTCAAGCCACTGGCCGCCGCCAAACAGGTGTTTGGCGATGACCAGACGTTCAGTGCGCTGGAACTGTATTTCACCTACCGCTATTAAGTGCTGCGAGCCATCGCGGCCGCGCTGGAGTGTTTTGATCATGAACAGATTTCTGCGTAATACCGTGCTGGGCACTGTCGCCTCGTTGCTCATCAGTGGTGTTTGCCTGGCTGAAGAACGAACCGTACGGATCTACAACTGGATCGAATACCTGCCATCCGAAGTGCTGAAGAGCTTCGAGGAAGAAACCGGCATTCGGCCTATTTATGATGTGTTCGACAGTGCCGAAACCATGGAGTCCAAACTCTTGACGGGCAACTCCGGGTACGACGTGGTGTTCCCCGGCACCGCTAACCTGGGGCACTTGATCACGGCCGGTGCCGTGCAACCGCTGGACCGCAAGCAGTTGCCCAACTGGCAGCACCTGGACCCGCAGTTCATGCAGTCCCTGGAAGCCGTGGGTGACACCGGCAACCGCTACGCCGCGCCTTACCTGTGGGGCACCACATTGATCGGCTACAACGTCGACAAGGTGCGCAAAGCCCTCGGCCCCGACGTGCAAATGAACAGCTGGGACATCATCTTCAAGGAAGAAAACCTCGCCAAACTCGCCAGTTGTGGCGTGGGTTTTCTCGACGCCGGCAACGAGATCCTGCCGATTGCCTTGCACTACAAGGGCCTCGACCCCAATAGCCAGAAGCGTGAGGACTATGTGCAAGCCCAGGCGGTGATGATGAAGATTCGCCCTTACGTGACTTACTTCAACTCGTCGCGCTACGGCATGGACCTGGCCAACGGTGATATCTGTGTGGGCGTGGGCTGGTCCGGCGGCGTCGCACTGGCCATGCGCCTGGCAGATGCCGCCGGCAAGGGCGTCAAGGTCCAGATGGCACTGCCCAAGGAAGGCGCGCCGATGTGGTCGGACGTGATGATGATCCCGGCCAAGGCCCCTGATCTGGCGGAGGCCCATGCGTTCATCAATTACATCCTGCGCCCGGACGTGATTGCGCGCATCAGCAACAAGATCGGCTACCCCAACCCGAACAGGGACGCTACCGCGCTGGTGGACGCCAGCATCCGCAACGACCCCAACATGTATGTGCCGGACGAAGCGCGCAAGACCCTGTTTGCCCTGGAGCCGATTCCGGCCGCCGTGGAGCGCATCCGTACCCGCACCTGGACCGCCATCAAGAGCAACCGATGATCTGTGTGACCCGGTGCGTGCGCGCCGGGCTCGACTCAGGAGGCAATCAGGCCTGCATGCCGTAAAACACCAGCTCGGTGATACGCCTGACCTGCAGGGAGTGCGCGTCGATATCCGGGTGTTCCTGGTTTACCAGCCTGAACAATTGCAGGTGCGAATAGTCGTTCAACAGGAACGCGGCCAATTCCACATCGAGTTGCGCGCGCAGCTTGCCGGCCCGTTGCAGTTCCCGCAGCAGTTCGCTGATTTCGGCCCTGAGCGCATCGTTCATGGCCCGGTAGCCTTCGGGCAGTCCATTGCTGCCGCCGAACAGGATCAGCGGCAGCAGTTCACGCCACAGGCTGGGGTGCATGACCTCCAGGGCATAGCCCGTGAGCAGGCGTTCCAGGTGGCAGAGCGCTTCGACCGGGTCGTCTATTTGGTGGATCAGGCTGCGGGTGTCGGTGATCGCGCGTTGATCGGCGTGGTGCAGGATCTCCAGGATGATTTCCTGCTTGTTGCCGAAGTACTTGAACACCGTCGGCGGCGACACTCCGGCCTGGCTGGCGATCTGTTCGATGGTGGTGTTCTGGAAACCCTGGCGCTCAAACAGTTCGACCGCAGCTTCACTGATAGCTTGCCGGCGCTCGGCTTTCTGACGTTCACGCAGTCCACTCACAGGAGATCCTTGTCACGAATAATAAAGAGGGGCGCGTGTCGGCCCCATACCCCTGCAAAATACTTAATTGGGTAAAGCTTTTAAAGCACTAATTGCCATTCAAGGAGTTTGCCGCCGGTGCTTCTTCATACGGTAAGCAAATTGAGCACGGCTGAGCCCCACGAGCCTGGCGGCCGCGGCCAGGTTGCCGGCGCTTTGTTGCAATGCTTCAGTGATCAGGCGCGATTCAAGGCCTTCAATGGAAACCCCCTGGTCCAACGGGTCGAGGGTATCCAGCAGCGTCGAGCGAGGCGCCTGCGCGGTATTTGACAGGCTGCCTTGGTCGTCGAGGCCATAGGGCTCGGCGGGCATCGGTTCGTTGCGAAACAGATGCACCAGGTCAATGGCCTGGCCTTCGTCGCTGGCGATCAGGCCGCGTTCGATGAGGTTTTGCAGCTCGCGCACATTGCCCGCGAAGTCGTAGCGCAGCAACGTCTTCAGGGCGCGCATGGTCAGGCCTGCCGGGGTCCGGGCGTAGTCCTGGCAGAAGCGCGTCAGGAACGCATTGATCAGTAGCGGGATGTCGTCCCTACGTTCACGCAGCGGGGGCAGGGCGATGGGGTAAACGTTCAGCCGGTAGAACAGGTCTTCGCGAAAGCTTCCGTCTGCCACGGCTTTACGCAGGTCGATATTGGTGGCGGCCACCACGCGCACATCCACCTTGATCCCGCGCACCCCGCCGACCCGTTCGATTTCCCGTTCCTGCAAGGCTCGCAGCAACTTGCTTTGCCCGGGCAGGCTGAGGCTGGTGATTTCATCCAGGAACAGGGTGCCACCCTGGGCCCGTTCGAATCGCCCGGGGCGCGAGTGCGTAGCGCCGGTATAGGCGCCGCGTTCGACACCAAAGAGTTCGGCCTCCACCAGGTTATCCGGGATGGCGGCGCAATTGAGTGCCACAAACGGGCTGTCATGGCGACGACTGAGCTGGTGCAGCTGGCGCGCAAACATCTCTTTGCCCACACCGGACTCACCGCTGATCAGCACCGTCGCGGGCGTCAGTGCAACCCTTTGCAGCGCTTGCATCGCCGCGTTGAACGCGGCACTGGCGCCTACCAACGGTTGCGGCTGGCGGGTTCCGCCACTGCTGCCCACGGGGCCTGCGAGCGTGGGGGTGGCAGGGCCAGTGACGGCCTGGGACACATTCAGGTAGCGCAGGTCCTGTTCGATATCACCCCATTGCTCGGCCGTCTTGCCAATCACGCGGCAACGGCGATGGCCCATGCCACGGCATTCCACTTCGCGGAAAATCACCATTTGCCCGAAGAGGCCACTGACGAAGCCGATGGCGTAGCCGGTTTCGGTCCAGCACACCGGGTCCTGGCCGATGCCGTAGGCCCCTATATGTTCATCGGCTTCGCACGAGTGGTGCCAGAGAAATTCCCCTTCATAGAACCCCGAGTCGGCATCGAACTTGAAGTGCAGCGGTTCGACCTTGGTCATGCCTTCCAGGGTGTGCAGGTGTGTCCCGGCGCGAAACACCGCGGCGGCATCGGCCTGTGGCCAGCGCTCGCGGATCAAGCGCGCATCCCGTGCGCCGGAGGCATAACCGGTGCGGGTGAACAGGCCCCGGGCCTGGTCCAGTCCCAGGCGCTCGATGACCTCGGCGCGCAGGGCGCCGAACGACGAACTGTGCAGCAACAACATGCGTTGATCGTTGAGCCAGATGCGCCCGTCTTCAGGGGAAAAGAACAGGCAGTCGGCCAGTTCCGCAGTGGTGGGCGAGCTGCTGTCACTGAGTTGGCGACTGTCGCCTCGCGGAGGGTAGGGCGCGCTGGCCACCCGGTCGTCGGGCAGCGCGCTGTGGGGATTAGTCATTGTTATGCCCCTGCAAAGCGAGTGATCGATATGAGCAACTGCTCAGATAGTTATAAAACATAACCTTATCAATTGAACAAGTGGCTGAGCCCGGGTTTTTTGCGGGTCAACGCCCCAGGCGTGTGAGCGTTGCGCGGCAGGCCTCGACCCAGAGCCCTCGCCGGTTTATGTGCGCGCCGTTGCGTGCAAGCGGCACAGCCTTTGCTCAAGACTGGATGCGGCGTTTGCACCCTGTGCAGACGATGACAATTACAAGAACCGGAGTTGCCAATGCCAGTGTCTGAAACCACCCCCTTTCTACAGCGGGCCATCGCGTCCGAATGCCTGTTCAACGGCGACTGGATTCCCGTGTCGGGATCTGTGATTGACGTGATTGAACCCGCCACCGGCGAACCCCTGATGCGCTGCGCCATGGCCAACGCGGCCGACATCGCCATCGCCTGCCGCAGTGCGGCCCTGGCGCAGCCGGCCTGGGCTGCGTTGGGCCCACGGGAGCGCGCCGAGGTGTTTCGCAAGGCGGCGGACCTGGCCCAGCGGTCCTTCGCCGAGCTGGCGCTGTACGTCGCCCGGGAAACCGGGGGCGCGTTGTTCAAGGGCGAGCACGAAGTGCGTGAAGCGATTGTGCTGCTGCATCAGGCGGCGGGGCTGTTGTCCCAACCTCACGGGGTGGTGCTGCCCAGTGCAGCCGGCCGACTGTCCTATGCACGGCGCCAGCCCCACGGCGTGGTCGGGGTGATTTCACCGTTCAACTTCCCGCTGGTGCTGTCACTTCGCTCAGTGGCCCCGGCGCTGGCGGCAGGCAATGCAGTGGTGCTCAAGCCTGACCCGCAGACCCCGGTCAGCGGGGGTTTTCTCATTGCCCGGCTGTTTGAAGAGGCGGGCTTGCCCAAGGGCCTGCTGCAGGTGATGCCCGGCGCGGCGCCGGCGGGGGAAGCGCTGTGCCGCGATCCGAATGTGCGGATGATTGCGTTCACCGGTTCGACGGCGGCGGGGCGCAAAGTCGCTGAAGTGGCCGGGCGACACCTGAAAAAGGTTGCGCTGGAGCTGGGCGGGAAAAACCCGCTGATCATTCTTGAAGACGCCGACCTCGACCTGGCCGCAAGCAATGCAGCCTGGGGCGCCTGGCTGCATCAGGGGCAAATCTGCATGGCGACCGGGCTGATTCTCGTGCATCAATCCATCGCCGAACGCCTCACCCGCAAGCTGGTGGACAAGGCCCGGACACTCACGGTGGGCAATGCCGCCCGGGGTGAAGCGGCGCTCGGCCCGTTGATCAACCAACGGCAATTGCTGCGCGTGCACGAGATCGTCAGTGACAGCCTGCAGGCCGGCGCACGGCTCGAGGCGGGCGGCGACTATGACCGGTTGTTCTACCAGCCCACCGTACTCAGTGGCGTACGTCCGGGCATGCGCGCCTTTGAGGAAGAGCTGTTCGGCCCGGTGGCCACGGTGGTCAGCTTTACCACCGACGAGGAAGCGATCGAACTGGCCAACCGCACGGAGTACGGCCTCTCGGCCGCCATCATCTCGCCGTCGGTTGGGCGCGCCATGGCCATCGGTGAGCGGCTGGACTGCGGCCTGCTGCACATCAACGACCAGACCGTGGCCGACGAATGCATCAACCCGTTCGGCGGGCGCGGTGCTTCCGGCAACGGCGGCAGCGTCGGCGGGCCGGCCGACTGGGACGAGTACAGCCAGTGGCAGTGGGTCACGCTGAAAAATACGCCGCCTGTCTATCCATTCTGAGCCATAGCCGTTCTGGGCGCTGGCTCATCGCTTTGTTACCCCCGTGCCTATACAAAAATAAGAGGGCTTGAACATGAACCTGAACAACAAAACCCTGATCGTCACCGGCGTCGCTTCCGGCATTGGCGCCGAGCTGGCGCGGCTCGCGCGTTTCCAGGGGGCCACGGTGATCGGTGTGGATCGCCATGAACCGCAACTGACCCTGGATGGCTTCTTCCAGGCTGACCTGGGTGACCCTGCCAGCATTGATGCGCTGGTGGCGCGCCTGCCCGCGCGGGTCCACGGGCTGTGCAACATCGCTGGTGTGCCCGGTACGGCGCCCGTGCACGCGGTGGCCACGGTCAATTACCTGGGGCTGCGGCACCTGACTCAATCGCTGCTGCCACGCATGCCGGCGGGCGGCAGCATCGTCAATGTCGCCTCGGTGCTTGGCGCGCAATGGCCGCAACGGCTGGAGCTGCACAAGGCGCTGGCCGCGATACCCAGCTTCGAGGCCGGGCAGCAGTGGCTGGCGGCCAATCCGGTGGAGCAGGGCAGCTGTTATCAATACTTCAAGGAGGCGCTGATCGTGTGGAGCTTCCAACAATCCCAGGGCTGGTTTCGCGATCACTCGGTGCGTATCAACTGCGTGGCGCCGGGGCCGGTGTTTACCCCGATTCTCGGCGATTTCGTCAGCATGCTCGGGCCGCAGCGGGTGGCCGAGGACAGCCAGCGCATGACCCGTCCAGCCCTGGCCGATGAGGTGGCGGCGGTGATTGCCTTCCTCTGCTCGGATGCTGCGCGCTGGGTCAACGGGGTCAATCTACCGGTGGATGGCGGTTTGGCCGCCACCTACGTGTAGGCCCTGCCACAGCAATAAATCCCGGTGCGGCCCCTCGTGCCGGGAGTCTTGAACAACAACAAAAATACAGGACATACAAGATGCTCAAGCCTATCTTGCGGACGGTTGCGGCCACGACATTTGTCGCACTGACATCGACTGCACATGCTTACGACCTGCCCGGACTCAACCTCGGCACCACCAGTTTCTACGACGGCTCGCCAGCGCCGGCCGGCCCTGGCTGGTACCTGGAGGAGTACCTGACCTACTCGCGGGCCAGCCGTTTCAATGATGCCCACGGCAACAAGCTGGCGCTGCCCAAGCAGGACCTGGAAGTGGTGGCGCCCACCACGCAGATCATCTACGTCGGCCAACCCCTGGTCAATGGCGCGATGCCCGGCTTCACCCTGATCAACACTTCCTTGGCCCGGGTGAATGTCGACGATGGGTTGAACAATGCGGCGCTGAGTTCCCGTGCTGGCGTCGGTGACCTGACGGTCGGTGCCTTCCTGCAACTGCCAACCCTGAATCGCGCTGATGGCAGCCCGCTGTTGACCCAGCGTGTCGAGGCTGATGTTTCGATCCCGGTGGGGGCCTATGACCGCCATCGCTCGATCAACCCCGGCAGCAACTTCTGGTCATTCAACCCGTATTACGCGGCGACGTACTGGTTGAGCCCGACATGGTCGGCGAGCGGGCGTTTCATGTACCTGTGGAATGGCAAGAATGATGATCCGCAGGCTGGCTTCGGGGATGTTTCCGATACCCAGGCCGGCCAGGCATTGCATGCCAACCTGACGCTGCAATATGCCTTGAGCCAGCAACTGAGCGTGGGGGTGAACGGCTATTGGTTGAAGCAGATCACCGACACCCAGGTCGCTGGGCACGCCGTGAGCGGGCGCCGGGAAAAGGTCTGGGCCATTGGCCCAGGCCTGGTCTATGCGTTCAGCAAGGAGGAGGTGCTATCGGTAAACGCCTACTTTGAACAGCAGGCGCAGAACCGCACCGAGGGCAACAAACTGGTGCTCAACTGGCTGCATAAGTTCTAGTAGGCGCGGTACGCACCATCACGCTGATGATGGTCAGTGCGGCAATCACCACCCCGGGGGACGTCGCCAGCAGTACCCCCGCGGTGCCGGCGCCGGCAGCGAGGAGTTGCCCGGCCGCCAGCGGCCCGGCCACCGAACCCAGGCGGCCCACTGCCACGGCGGCCCCGACGCCGGTGGCACGCACCGAGGTGGGATACGAGGGCGGTGCCGAGGCGTACAGCACCAACTGCGCAGCCATCACGAACAAACCGGCGGCAAAGCCGGCAATGGCCATGGGTACGATGCCCACTGACAGCCCGACCCCGGCCAGGGCCGCCAGCAGCCCGGCGTACACCGACAGCACCACTTTGAGGGCATTACAGCGGTCCAGCAGCACGCCGCCGAGCAGCGACCCCAGGGCGCCGCCGATATTGAAGAGCATCTGCACCATGCCCGCCTGGGGTTTGCTGAAACCCTGTTCCAGCAACAGCGACGGCAGCCAGTTAAGCAGCATGTACATCACGGTCAGGGTGAAGAAGTAGCTGAGCCACAAGGCCAGCGTGGTGCGCGCGCGACCGTCGCCGAACAGCGCCTGGCCGGTGGAGGGGCGGGCGCCGTGGGTGTTGTCGAGCTGTTGGCGAAAGGCACTGGATTCAGGCAGCAGCAGGATCATCAGCGGCACGGCCAGCAAGGGCGCCAGGCCGCCGATAATAAACGTGGTCTGCCAGTGCTCACTGGAAAACATCGCCACCACCGCGGCCAATGCTCCCCCCAGCGGCACCCCGCAGTACATCACGCTGATGGCCGTGCCACGGTTGCGTTCGCTCACCGCTTCGGCGCACAGCGCGATCAGGTTGGGCAACGCGGCGCCCAGCCCCAGGCCGGTGAGAAAGCGCACCAGCAACAAGCTTGAGTAGCTCTCGACAAATGCGGTGCTCAGTGAAAACAACCCGAACAGCAGCACGGCGCTGACCAGGATTTTCTTGCGCCCGATCCGGTCGGCAACCCAGCCCCCGAAGAACGCCCCCGGCAGCAGGCCGATGATGCCGACGCTGAACACCCAGCCGAGCATCTTCGGATCCAGGGCGAAGGTTTGACGTAACCCAGCGGCGGCGGTGCCGGCGGCTTGCAGGTCGAACCCTTCGATCAGCGCAACGATAAAGCACAACGCAATAGTCAGCGTCGAACGACGCGATGGACTGTCCATGGCAAACCTCATTGTTGTTTTTGTTGTGGTGGCGAGCTTGAGTGGCTGCTAAGGATTAAGATAACAAATATAACTAAAAAATGAATCGTGGAATAAAATCAGTAAAAAAACGGAATAAAGTCATTAAATTCAATTGATTGAGATATTTGTTTGTTCATGGATAAAAAATAGATAGCTTTATTAATGTTCGATTATCGGTCAGTTACGGTTGACGAGTACCGTCGGCTGTTTCCATTCTTGGTTTGCGAGGCTCACAGGGCCGCGCGTGCGCCAACCCAATAACAACAACAAAAATGGACATCGAAAATGCCAGAACTCCCTATGGAGGACGCCGTTGCAGCGGCGTCCGTCTCCTGTGTGTCGAACAACACTCCACGCCGGCTGATGGCATTGTTGGCCTTGAGCGTGCTGCCCGGTTCGCTGTGGGCTGCAGGCTTTATCGACGACAGCCACGGCACCCTGACCTTGCGCAATTACTACCTGGACCGCGACTACAAGGATGACGGTGCGAAGACCGCCGCACGGGAATGGGCCCAGGCGTTCATCCTCAACCTGGAATCGGGTTACACCCCTGGCCCGGTCGGCTTTGGCCTGGATGTACGCGGGTTGATGGGGGTCAAGCTCGACTCTTCGCCGGACCGCAGCGGTACCGAGTTGTTGCCGGTGTCGGCCAGCGACAAGCGCGCCGCCGACGACTACTCGCGCCTGGCCCCAACCGCCAAACTGCGGTTCGCCCAAACCACGATCAAGGCCGGCGATGTGTCGATCTTCCTGCCGTTTGCCTTTGCCAGTCCGTCGCGGCTGCTGCCGCAAACGTTTCGCGGCACCACGTTGAGTTCCAAGGACATCGATGGCCTGACCCTCAACACGGGCTATATCGACCGCATCAACAAGCGCGACTCCACCGACTACCAGGCCATGACCATCGCCTCACCCAACCGGCGCTTCAACGCCACCGCCACCACCTCGCACCTGGCTTATGTGGGCGGTGATTACCAGGTCAACAAAGACCTCAGCCTGCGGGTCTATCACTCGCAGATCGCGGACCTCTATCAGCAGGACACTCTGGCGCTGCTGCACAACCTGCCGGTGGGTGATGGCGTGCTCACCAGCGACCTGCGCAGTTTTTTCAGCCGTGAGGATGGCAGTGCCAAGGCGGGCAAGGTGGATAACCGCAACCTCTCGGCGTTGTTTGGCTACCGCCTGGGCGGCCATCGCGTCAGCCTTGGCTACATGCACTCAAGCGGGGAGACGGCCACGCCCTATATCTCGGGAACGGAGTTGATGGGCATGAGCGAACTGACCATGAGTTCGGACTTTCTCAACGCCAAGGAGCGCACCTGGCAAGCCATCTACGACTATGACTTCGCGGCATCGGGTGTGCCGGGGTTGAAGACTCGGCTGCGCTATGTGCGTGGCGACCACATCGAACTGGCCGCTTTGAACGCCGAGGATCGCAAGGAGCGCGAGTTCCAGATGGAACTGGGGTATGTGATTCAGAGCGGCCCGCTGAAGAACGTCGGGTTCATGGCGCGCAAGTCGATATACCGCAATGACTTCCCGAGCGGCGCGGCCTTTCGCGATGAAAACCAGACCCGTTTCCTGGTGCTCTACACCGTGGCGCTCTGGTAGGCCGATTAGTCCTGATAGACCTTCTTCAGCAAGCGCAGCAGCTCTTCACGTTCCTGGCCGTCAAGGGCGGCGGTGGCGTCGAGGTCACTCTGGGCGGCGATCGCCTTGAGTTCCTTGAGCAGGGTTTCGCCGCTCTTGCTGAGGAAGATCCCGTAGGAGCGCTTGTCCGGTTTGCAGCGTACCCGCACGGCCAGAGCGCGGCTTTCCAGCTTGTTCAGCAATGGCACCACCTGGGGCGGCTCGATGGCCAGGGCGCGAGCCAGGTCGGCCTGCATCAGCCCGGGGTGCTGCTCGATGATCGCCAGGGCCGAGAACTGCGCCGGGCGCAGGTCGTGGTCCGATAACCGGCCGATCAGGTTCTGGAACAGCTTGAGCTGGGCGCGGCGCATGGCGTAACCGATCAGATCGTCCAGGGCTGAATCCAGCGGCGGCCGTACCTCGTCGTTGTCGGGCAGGGCCTGGCTGGCGGTGGCGATGGTGGAAGGCTTGGCCATTGGCAGTGCAATCCTCAGAAGGTGCAGGTTAATAAGAGTATCTAGTTTGCCGGTGTTGGCGCGCTATGGCTATGCCGGGTTTTGAAAGCGCCTGCACCGCGCGGGTTTTAAGCAGGAAAAATATTGGTTATTCAGATTAATAGTTAATTGACATAACTATATTTGCGGTTTAATTTCGAATCATCTTCACACCCAGAACAAGAGCGTACCGCCATGAGCAATTACGAAGGCCGTTGGACCACAGTCAAGGTTGAGATCGAAGAAGGCATCGCCTGGGTCATTCTCAATCGTCCGGAAAAACGCAACGCCATGAGCCCGACCCTGAACCGGGAAATGATCGACGTCCTGGAAACCCTCGAGCAGGATCCTGCCGCCGGCGTGCTGGTCCTCACCGGTGCGGGCGAAGCCTGGACGGCGGGCATGGACCTCAAGGAATACTTCCGCGAAGTGGATGCCGGCCCGGAAATCCTCCAGGAAAAAATCCGCCGCGAAGCCTCGCAATGGCAATGGAAACTGCTGCGCATGTACGCCAAGCCGACCATCGCCATGGTCAATGGCTGGTGCTTCGGCGGTGGCTTCAGCCCGCTGGTGGCGTGCGACCTGGCGATCTGCGCCGACGAAGCGACCTTCGGCCTCTCGGAAATCAACTGGGGCATCCCGCCGGGCAACCTGGTGAGCAAGGCCATGGCCGACACCGTGGGCCATCGTCAATCGCTGTACTACATCATGACCGGCAAGACCTTTGGCGGGCAGAAAGCTGCGCAAATGGGCCTGGTCAACGAAAGCGTGCCCCTGGCTCAACTGCGCGAAGTGACCATCGAACTGGCGCGCAACCTGCTGGAGAAAAACCCGGTGGTGCTGCGTGCCGCCAAGCATGGCTTCAAGCGCTGCCGTGAACTGACCTGGGAGCAGAACGAGGATTACCTCTACGCCAAGCTCGATCAGTCGCGCCTGCTCGACACCGAAGGCGGTCGCGAGCAGGGCATGAAACAGTTCCTCGACGACAAGAGCATCAAGCCTGGCTTGCAGGCCTATAAACGCTGAAGGGCGCGGCCGCCTGGCCGCGCCGTTGTACCCTGCTTGAACGTATTCCCGATAAAGACAATAAAGAGGAATCACCATGCTGGACGTGCCCCTGTTGATCGGCGGCCAGTCGTGCCCCGCCCGTGACGGTCGAACCTTCGAACGTCGCAACCCAGTGACCGGTGAAGTGGTCTCGCGGGTGGCTGCGGCGACCCTGGAAGATGCCGACGCCGCGGTCGCCGCCGCCCACGCCGCGTTCCCCGCGTGGGCGGCGCTGGCGCCCAACGAACGCCGCACCCGCTTGCTCAACGCTGCCGAGCAATTGCAGGCGCGCAGCAGCGAATTCATCGCCGCCGCCGGCGAGACCGGCGCCATGGCGAACTGGTATGGCTTCAACGTGCGTCTGGCGGCCAATATGCTGCGCGAAGCGGCGTCGATGACCACCCAGATTACGGGGGAAGTGATCCCCTCCGATGTTCCCGGCAGTTTCGCCATGGCCTTGCGCCAGCCTTGCGGTGTGGTGCTGGGCATCGCGCCGTGGAACGCTCCGGTGATCCTCGCCACGCGCGCCATCGCCATGCCGCTGGCCTGCGGAAACACCGTGGTGCTCAAGGCCTCGGAGCTGAGCCCGGCAGTGCACCGCCTGATCGGCCAGGTATTGCAGGACGCCGGCCTGGGCGATGGCGTGGTCAACGTCATCAGCAATGCCCCGGCGGATGCCGCCGCGATTGTCGAGCGATTGATCGCCAACCCGGCCGTGCGGCGGGTCAACTTCACCGGCTCGACCCATGTCGGGCGGATTGTCGGCGAGCTCTCGGCGCGTCACCTCAAGCCGGCGTTGCTGGAGTTGGGTGGCAAGGCGCCGTTGCTGGTGCTCGACGATGCCGATCTTGACTCGGCTGTGGCGGCGGCGGCCTTTGGCGCCTATTTCAACCAGGGCCAGATTTGCATGTCCACCGAACGCCTGATTGTCGATGCCAGGGTCGCCGATGCGTTCACCGCCAAGCTGGCGGCCAAGGTCGCGACCCTGCGTGCGGGTGACCCTACTGCGGCGGATTCGGTACTCGGTTCCCTGGTGGACGCCAGCGCCGGCACACGCATTAAGGCCCTGATCGACGACGCCCTGGCCAAGGGCGCGCGGCTGGTGATAGGCGGCCAGCTCGAGGGCAGCATCCTGCAGCCGACCCTGATCGATGGCGTCACCGAACAGATGCGCTTGTACCGCGAAGAGTCCTTTGGCCCGGTGGCCGTCCTGCTGCGTGGTGAGGGTGATGAAGCCTTGTTGCGCCTGGCCAACGATTCCGAGTTCGGCTTGTCGGCGGCGATCTTCAGTCGCGACACCGGGCGCGCGCTGGCACTGGCGCAGCGGGTCGAGTCGGGTATTTGCCATATCAACGGCCCGACCGTGCATGACGAAGCGCAGATGCCGTTTGGTGGGGTCAAGTCCAGTGGGTACGGCAGCTTTGGTGGCAAGGCGTCCATTGAGCACTTCACGCAATTGCGCTGGGTGACCTTGCAGAACGGGCCACGGCATTACCCGATCTGAGCAGTTGCTGCGACATAACAATAACAAGGCGGCTGTGATCCGCCTTGCTGGAGGACATCCTTGTGAGTTCCGAATTCCGACCGCAACCCCAGCCCGCACCGCGATACCGCGAGGTCTCCATCGGCCACGCACCGGTGGCGGTCACTGAAGAACACGGCGTGTTGCACATGCGCTCCCTGGAGCCCCTGGCCGAGTTGCCGGCGCGCCTGCTCGATCGCCTGGTGCATTGGGCTCGGGTACGGCCCGAGCAGACGTTTATCGCGGCACGCCAGGCCGGTGGGGATTGGCGCCGTGTCAGCTACCGCGAAATGCTCGACAGCGTGCGCGCGATTGCCCAGGGCCTGCTCAGCTACGGGCTGTCGGCGGACAAGCCGCTGGCCTTGCTGTCCGGCAACGACATCGAGCATTTGCAGGTTGCCCTCGGCGCCATGTACGCCGGTATTCCGTACTGCCCGGTCTCGCCGGCGTACGCGTTGTTGTCCCAGGATTTCGCCAAGCTGCGGCATGTCTGTGACCTGCTGCAACCCGGGCTGGTGTTCGTCAGCGATGCGGCGGCCTACCAGCGTGCGATCGAGGCCGTATTGCCGGCCGAAACCCCGTTGATCTGCGTGCGCGGCCAAGTGCCCGGGCGCAGCCAGATAAGCTTCGCCAGCCTGTTGCACACGCCGGGGGGCGCTGAGGCCGAGCAGGCCTTCAATGCCACCGGTCCCGACAGCATTGCCAAGTTTCTCTTCACCTCGGGCTCGACCAAATTGCCCAAGGCCGTGATCACCACCCAGCGCATGCTCTGCGCCAACCAGCAGATGCTGCTGCAGACGTTTCCGGTGTTCGGTGAGGAGCCTTCGGTGCTGGTGGACTGGCTGCCGTGGAATCACACCTTTGGCGGCAGCCACAACGTCGGCATTGTGCTCTACAACGGTGGCACCTTTTATCTGGACGACGGCAAGCCCACGGTCCAGGGGTTTGCCCAGACCTTGCGCAACCTCAAGGAAATTTCGCCCACGGCTTACCTGACGGTCCCCAAGGGCTGGGAAGAGCTGGTCAACGCCCTGGAACAGGACGCCGAGTTGCGCGAGCGTTTTTTTGCGCGGATGAAACTGTTCTTCTTCGCCGCCGCCGGCCTGTCCCAAAGTATCTGGGATCGCCTCGACCGCGTGGCCGAACAGCACTGCGGTGAACGCATCCGCATGATGGCCGGGCTGGGCATGACCGAAGCCGCGCCGTCCTGCACCTTCACCACCGGGCCGTTGTCCATGGCCGGCTATATCGGTTTGCCCGCGCCGGGCTGCGAGGTGCGCCTGGTGCCGGTGGACGGCAAGTTCGAAGGGCGCTTTCGCGGGCCGCATATCATGCCGGGATACTGGCGGGCGCCCCAGCAAACCGCCGAAGTGTTCGACGAACAGGGGTTCTACTGTTCAGGAGACGCGATCAAGCTCGCCGACCCTCGGCAGCCGCAACTGGGCCTGATGTTCGATGGGCGAATTGCCGAGGATTTCAAGCTCTCTTCCGGGGTGTTTGTCAGCGTGGGTCCGTTGCGCAATCGCGCGGTGCTCGACGGCTCGCCCTATGTGCAGGACCTGGTGATTGCCGCGCCCGATCGCGAGTGCCTCGGAGCTCTGGTGTTCCCCAGGCTCTACGAATGCCGTCGGCTGGCGGGCCTGGACGCCGCCGCCAGCGACGCCGACGTGCTCGGCAGCGCGCCGGTGCGCCAGTGGTTCGGCGACTGGTTGCAACGCCTCAATCGCGAGGCCACCGGCAATGCCAGTCGCCTGGAATGGATTGCCTTGCTCGACGAGCCGGCGTCCATCGACCGTGGGGAAATCACCGACAAAGGTTCGATCAACCAGCGCGCCGTGCTGCAATGGCGCGCGGCGAAGGTCGAGGCGTTGTATCGCGGCGAAGAGGCCACGATCCTGCGCGCCGAGCCGAAACCTTGAGCGGGCAGTATTCGGCATTTGCCGATGTGGCAATTCTCGAGGCCGTGCGCACCCCCTGGATTGACCTGGGTGGAGCACTGTCTCAGGTCTCACCCATCGACCTGGGGATCAAGGTAGGCCGTGAGGTACTGGCCCGGGCGGGTATTGAACCGCAGGCAGTGGACAGCGTCCTGGCCGGCTCCATGGCCCAGGCCAGTTTCGATGCCTACTTGCTGCCACGGCATATCGGCTTGTACAGCGGGGTGGCGCAAGCGGTCCCGGCACTGGGGGTGCAGCGCATCTGCGCCACCGGTTTCGAACTGTTGCGCCAGGCTGCCGGGCAACTGCAGGACGGCGTGCAACTGGCCTTGTGTGTGGCCAGTGAATCCATGTCGCGCAACCCCATCGCGGCTTACACCCACAGGGGCGGGTTTCGTCTTGGCGGCGAGGTCCAGTTCAAGGATTTTCTGTGGGAGGCCTTGTACGACCCGGCCCCGGGCCTGGACATGATCGCCACGGCCGACAACCTGGCGCGCCGTTATGGTCTGGGCCGCGAGGCGGTGGACCGCTACGCCTGCGCCAGCCACCAGCGAGCGTTGCAGGCGCAGCGTGACGGCGCTTGGGTTGACGAGGTGGTGGCGGTCGATAACCAGCTATTCGAGCTTGAGGGATACCAGCCCAGAGGCATCAGCCTGGCGCGTCGGACCGCTGCCGTCAGCGAGGACAGCCACCCTCGGCCCACCGACCTTGCGAGCTTGAAACGCTTGCGCGCCGTGCATCCCGGCGGCGTGCAAACCGCCGGCAACAGTTGTGCCGTGGTGGATGGCGCGGCGGCGGCGTTGGTGGGCCGCGCCTCGGCCTGCATGCGGCCGGCCCTGGCGCGGTTGCTGGCCAGCGCGGTGGTCGGCGTGGCCCCCGAGTTCATGGGCATCGGCCCGGCACCGGCGATTCGTCTGCTGCTGCAACGCAGCGGGTTGAATCTGGATGACATCGGCCGCTTCGAGATCAACGAAGCCCAGGCCGCCCAAGTGCTGGCGGTGGCCCATGAACTTGAGCTGGACAGCGCCCGCCTCAACGTCCAGGGCGGTTCGCTGGCACTGGGGCATCCACTGGCTGCCACTGGCCTGCGCCTGGTCATGTCCCTGGCCCGACAACTGCGTCAGCACAACCTGCGCTACGGGATTGCCGCGGCGTGTGTGGGCGGCGGGCAGGGTATGGCGCTGCTGATCGAGAACCCTGCTTTTCGCGCTTGAGTACGTGATTCTTTTTAGTTGATGAGGTGTCCCGATGTGGAGCTATGAGGCGCCCCTGCGCGATATGCAATTTGTCCTCGAACACTGGTTGCAGGCGCCCGACAGCTGGCGACGCAACCCGGCGTTCGAGGCCCTCGACCTGCCGCTGGCATTTCAAGTATTGGAGGAGGCGGCACGCTTCAGCCAGGGCGTGCTGGCGCCGTTGAACAGCCGCGGTGATCGCCAGGGCTGCCGCTGGCAGGCGGGCCAGGTCAGCACCCCGGACGGCTTCGTCGAGGCCTATCGTGCTTACGTCGAGGGTGGTTGGCCGGCGCTGGCGTGCGCCGAAGAGCTGGGCGGGCAGGGCCTGCCGCAACTGCTTGATGCGGCGCTGCAAGAAATGCTCTACGCCAGTAACCATGCCTGGGCCATGTACACCGGGATCGCCCACGGCGCCTACCTGTGCCTCAAGACTCACGCCGCCCCTTGGCTGCAGGCACGCTACTTGCCGGAGATTGTCAGTGGCCAGGCGTTGCCCACCATGTGCCTGACTGAGTCCCAGGCTGGCAGCGATGTCGGTTTGCTGCGCTGTCGCGCTGAACCCCAGGCGGATGGCAGCTATCGCTTGAGCGGCAGCAAGCTGTTTATCTCCGGCGGTGAGCATGACCTCACGGCCAATATTCTGCACCTGGTGCTGGCGCGCCTGCCCGATGCGCCGCCGGGCAGTCGCGGCATTTCACTGTTCCTGGTACCCAAGCAGCTGGACGATGGCCGGGCCAATGGTGTGCATTGCGACGGTATCGAACACAAGATGGGCATCAAGGGCAGCGCCACCTGCTCCCTGGTATTCAACGCCGCCCAAGGCTGGCTGATCGGTGATGCCAATCAGGGCCTGGCGGCGATGTTCGTGATGATGAATTCGGCGCGCCTGCATGTCGGCCTGCAAGGTCTGGGGCATGTCGAGGCGGCTTGGCAAAATGCCCGGCAGTACGCTGCCGAGCGTGTGCAGATGCGTGCACCGTCAAGGCCCGAAGACGTGGCGGCCCAGGCCGCTGACCCGATCCGTTATCACCCGGCCATGCGCCGCGTGTTGCTGGAGCTGCGCACCACCAGCGAGGGCATGCGCGCCATCGGCTATTGGGCGGCGCACCTGCTGGATCAAGCCGAGCATGGCCAGGATTCGTCGGCCGCCCGGTTGGCGCCTTTGCTGACGCCCATCATCAAGGCGTTTTTCACCGAGCAGGGCTTTCGTCAGGCGAGCAATGCGCTGCAGGTATTTGGCGGTTACGGCTATGTCACCGAGTTCGCCATCGAGCAAACCCTGCGGGACAGCCGCATCGCGATGATCTACGAGGGCAGTAACGAGATCCAGGCCAATGACCTGTTGCTGCGCAAAGTGCTGGGGGATGAAGGTCGAGCCTTTGGCCTGCTGCTGGCCCAGTTGCGTGCCGAGGCCGGGCAGGGCGTGCAATATGTCGAGTGCGCAGGGTTCTCCCGCGCATTGGACAGCCTGTGCGACGCGCTGGCCAGTGTGGTGAGCGCCGTGCATGAACGCGCGCAGGAAGACAGTGAATACCCCTATCGGGCCGCGCCGGATTTCCTCCAGCTCTGTGGCGTGGCGTTGCTGGCCTTTGCCTGGGCGCGGGCTGCGCGGGTCTCCAGGGCATTGCCCGAAGACGATCCATTGCGTGCCGCCAAGCTGCAAAGCGCCGGGTTCTTTTTCGATTACCTGCCGTCGCGGCTGGCGCAACACCTGGGTGCCATAGAGGGGGCGCGCGCCGCGCTGGCGTTCGTCTGACGGGATCGGATGCTTGCGGTACTATGGCAGGCCACGTTTTCTGGAAGTTGCCTGGATGAGTAAGCCCGGTCAATTGGTGCTGGTTGCACTGCGCAAGATGATTGCCAACGGGGAGTTGGTGGCGGGGGAGCGCCTGATGGAAACCCCTACGGCGCAACGCTTTGGTGTGTCGCGCATGCCGGTGCGCATGGCATTTCGTACCCTGGAGCAGGAAGGGCTGCTGGTGCCGTTTGGCGGGCGCGGCTATCAGGTGCGGTCGGTCAGCGCCAGCGACATTGCCGGCGCCGTCGAAGTGCGCGGTGTGCTGGAAGGCCTGGCTGCACGGCAAGCCGCCGAGCAGGGTCTTTCCGACGTGGCGCGTGCGGCGCTGGAGCGCTGCCTGGTGGAAGGCGACCAACTGTTCGAGAAAGGCTACGTGACCGAAGATGACCTCGAGGTTTACCACGACCTGAACATGCGCTTTCACCAGGTCATTGTGGAGGGCAGCCACAACCCCGCGATCACGGATGCGCTGGCACGCAATGATCACCTGCCCTTCGCATCGGTGACCGCGCTGGCGGTGGATCGTGAGGACATGGCTCGTGAATACCGACGCTTCAACTATGCCCACATGCAGCATCACTCGGTGTTCGATGCCCTGGTCAATCGCCAGGGCGCGCGCGCCGAAGCCATCATGCGCGAACACGCCAATGCGACATTGCGTTATGCCGAGATCTTCAGTTCAACCACCGCCGACGCGCGCATGAAGGTGATTTTGCCCGCGTCGTGACACGGTTCAGATGTCCAGCACCAGCAGTGGCGTTTTCGAGCGTGAGCAGCAGGGCGTGAACTGGTCATTCAGCGCCTGTTCCTGCTCGGTGAGGAACAGGTCGCGGTGCTCCGGGATGCCGTCCAGCACACGGGTCAGGCAGGTGCCACAGATCCCTTGTTCGCAGGACACGGCAATCTCGATGCCTTGGCTTTCCAGGACCTGGACCACGGTTTTGTCGGCGGGGATCGTGAAGACCTGGCCGCTGCTGCCGAGCTTCACTGAAAAGCTCCCGTCGAGGCTGTTGTCCACTGGCGCCGCCGAGAAGTACTCGCGATGCAGGCAGTCCTCCTGCCAGCCTTGCGCCCGCGCGCTGTCGAGCACGTGTTGCATGAAGCCGCCGGGGCCGCAGACATACAAGTGCACATCGTCTGCGGGCGCAGCCAACACCTCGGCAGTCTTGAGGGCCGTGTGGGGCTGCTCATCGAAATGCAGGAACACGCGCTCGGCAAACGGTGACGCCTTGAGCCGCTGTACAAACGCAGCACGCTCACTGGCGCGGGCACAATAATGCAGGTCGAAGTCCGCACCTGCATGGGCCAGGCGCTCGGCCATGCACAGGATCGGGGTGATGCCGATGCCGCCGGCGAACAGCAGGCTGCGTCGCGCTTCATGGGCCAGGGGGAATAGATTGCGTGGTTCGCTGATCGTCAGGTGGGCGCCCTCGTGTACCTGCTCGTGCAAGCTGCGCGAGCCGCCGCGAGAAGCCGGGTCGTTGAGTACGCCGATCAGATAGCGATGACGCTCCTCGGGGTGATTGCACAGCGAATACTGGCGCACCAGCCCGTCCGGCAGATGCACGTCAATATGCGCGCCGGCACTGAAGGCGGGCAGCGGCTGGCCATCGACCCTGGCCAGTTCATAGCTGCAAATGTCCTGGGCTTCGTTAATACGGGATACCACCACCACATCGATCATGTTCGGTCCTCGCAGAGTTGTCGCGCCGTTCAGGCGGTGGTGGTCGTGATCAGTTGTGGTTCGAGGGTGTGTTCCTTGGCGATCAGTCGCTCCAGGATTTTGCGCGACTGCACGCCGCCGGCATCGATATTCAACTTGAGCAGGTTGCGTTGCGGGTGGGCCAGCAGGTTCTGCTGCTGACGTTCGAGCATCTCCAGGTCTTCGCTGAAAATCTTCCCTTGGCCTTCGCGAATGCTGGCGGTCAGCGCCTCATCGTGAGGGTTGAAGTTGCGCGCCATGCCCCAGAAATACCAGATCGACGTCTCGGTTTGCGGGGTGATGAAGTCGACCACGATGCTTGCCGCCTTGTGTTCGGGCGCTGCGTGGTAGCCGCCCTTGCCGGCGTGGGCCACGCCGACTTCGATCAGCACATGGCTGGGCGGGGTGAAGCGACAGATCTGCCAGCGGTCCACCGGCACATCGTCGGCGAGGTTGTTGCCGCGCAGGGCCATGCGCCAGAACGGCGGAGCCATGATGTTTTCCATGTGCCGGGCGGTGACGACTTCGTCGCCTTCAACCGTGGTGACGGGAGGCGCTTCATCGATTTCCTTTTGGCCGATGCTGGAAGCGTGGACGTAGGTTTCGTGGGTCAGGTCCATCAGGTTGTCGATCATCAGGCGGTAATCGCACTGGATGTCAAACAGCCCGCCGCCGTACGCCCACTGGTCACTCACTGCCCACTCCAGGTGATGTATCAGCGCCGGGTCGGCAAGGGCCTGATCGCCGGGCCATACCCAGATAAAGCCATAGCGTTCAACCGCGGCAAAGGTCTTGTTGCACGGAAAACCACGCACCCGCTGCCCGGGCATTTCGACGGTCTTACCGTCAGCCCCCATGACCAGGCCGTGATAGCCGCATACCAGGTTGCCATTTTCGACATAACCCAGTGAAAGCGGTGCGCCGCGATGGGGGCAGAAGTCTTCGACGGCTACGACGCTGCCTTGCGAGCCACGATAAAACACCATTTTTTCACCGCAGATCTGCCGACCCAGGGGTTTTTGGGCGATTTCATCGGGTGTGCAGGCGACGTACCAAGTGTTTTTGGGGTACATGGCGACTCTCTGGTTAATTATTTTTGTTTAATGGATCCATTAAATTTCCAGAGCTGCTATGAGTCAATATATATGGCAGTAATTTTGAGGTTATTATGGGCGATTATCGACCAATGGATTCTTATTGGATCCATTGAGTGGGCGGCGTTTGGTGCGCTGATGGCAAAGAAAGGCCTGCCAAAAAATACCCTGTCTAGATCATCGGGCGTAACCAAGCCCTTCACCGGACATCCGCTACTTTTTTGCGCAGAAATGGAAAGTCACTGCGTCATTTGGTAGCAAATCGCTTTACCCGCTTTGCGCAATTTCCCCCACCTGAACGAAAGACTTCATTTAAATCAATGACTAATGTTCTGTGGTAGGTGTTGGCACGCGTTATGCTTTTTTGTATTCGTGGATAATTGGATACAAAAATACAAAGAGGCCGCCGATGCAATTTGCTCCCGCTCACGTTGACCGCCAGCCCCTCACTGCCGAGGAGGAGGCCTACAACTTCCTGCTCGACGCCATCTGCGGCGGTCGTTTCCGCAAGGGCGATCGCCTGATCGCCGAGGATATCGCCGGCGAGATCGGCATGAGCCGCATGCCGGTGCGTGAGGCATTCCGCCGCCTGGATGCCCAGGGCCTGGTGACGCTGCGGCCCAATCGCGGTGCCATCGTCAGCGGCCTGGATATCGCTGAGCTGTACGAAGTGTTCGAGATGCGCAGCGCACTGGAAGGCCTGGCGGTGCGCGTCGCGGTCAGCCGCATCGGTGAGCGCCAGTTGGCGGCTCTGGAGCGGCTGCTGGACGAGATGGATGACTACCGCGACGAGAGCGCCGCGTGGGTCCGTTGCCACCGTGCCTTTCACGAATACCTGTGCGGGCTCAGCGGCCGGCCACGCTTGCTCAAGCAGATTTCGGCGTTGTATTCGCTGGTGGAAGCGCCCATGCGCTTGTGGCTGCAGCACAGCGAAAAACCCCTCGGTGCGCGCCAGGAACACGCCGTAATCCTCGACGCGATTCGCGCCGGTGACGCCGCCGGTGCCGAAGCTGTGGTACGCGAGCACATCGAAAGCACCGTGCCGCTGCTGATTCAATTTCTGCAATTGGAAAAATAAAAGAGGCGGGCCCCAACCCGCCCATGTTTAGACGTTGATTCCTGCCCCGTTATTTAACGAAGTGGAGTGTCTGGTCATGCATAAACAACACCGCGCCTTGCTGGTGGCTGTCACCCTGGGTCTCTGTACACAATGGGCCTGCGCCGCAGTCCAGGTGCCTGAACGCCTGAAGAGCCTCGACAAACTCACCTATTGCTCGGGGATGGATTCACCGCCCCTGGTGTCCTTCGACGAATCCCAGAAACCGCGTGGGCTCACCGTCGACCTGGGCCTGGAAATCGCCAAGCGCCTGGGCAATAAAACCGTGCAATGGCGGGTCATTCCGTTTTCCGGCCTGGTGCCGGCGCTGCTTGCCCAGCAGTGCGACATGATCGTCGACCAACTGTTCGACAAACCCGAGCGGCGCCAGGTGATCGACATCGTCAACTACATGTACTCCAGCCAGTCGGTGGTGGTGCCCAAGGGCAACCCCAAAGGCATCAAGACCCTGGATGACCTGTCCACGCGCAAGGTGGCGGTGCTCAACGGCTCTACCATCAAGACCCTGCTCGACACCCAGAACGAGAGCCTCGCCAAGGCCGGCAAGCCACCGATGAAACTGGTGGTCTACAACACTGACACCGATGCGTTCCAGGCGCTGCGCATCAGCCAGGTGGACGCCTATGGCACCACCGTGGAAACCGCCGGTTACTACGCGGCGATGGCCCCGGAGCTGTTTCAGGAAGGGGTGCCTGCGTTCAGCCGCATCCTCACCGGCCTGGGCATGCGCAAGGACGACCCGCAACTGACCGCCGCCGTGCAGCAGATCATCAACGACATGCGCAGCGACGGCAGCTATGTGCAATTGCTCAACAAATGGCATGTCAGCAGCGACACACTCGACTGAGGTTCTACCACGATGAATTTCAATTGGGATGTGTTCTGGCAATACCTGCTGCAACCCAGTGGGGTCTACCTCACCGGGCTGTGGCTGACTTGCCTGATCAGCGTGCTGGCGATGCTGCTCGGCTGTGCGCTGGGTCTGGCGGCGGCGCTGTTGCGCCTGTCGAAGAACCCGCTTTTGCACCTGCCGGTACGCCTTTATGTGTGGCTGATGCGCGGCACGCCGCTGCTGGTGCAGATCGTGTTTTTGTACACCGCACTGGCAGCGGGCGGGATCTTCCGCTTCGAGGACATCGAGCTGTTCGGGCTGATCATCCCCGGCAATATCCAGGCGGCGATCATCGCCCTGGGCCTGAATGAAGGCGCGTACATGGCCGAAATCATCCGCGCCGGCATCGGCGCGGTGGACAAGGGCCAGTACGAAGCCGGGCGTTCCCTGGGCATGGGGTTCGGCAAGCTGATGCGGCGCATCGTGCTGCCCCAGGCGTTTCGGGTGATCGTGCCGCCGCTGGGCAATGAGTTCAATGTGATGCTCAAGAACACCACGCTGGTGAGTGTGATCGGCGTGCAGGAGTTGTTGCTCAGCACGCAGATGGTGACCTCGGCGACGTTTCGCGTATTCGAGTTGTACCTGGTCGTCGCGATTTACTTCCTGACCCTGACCACGCTGTGGGGCTTTTTTCAACGCTGGCTCGAACACCGTTTCGGCCAGTCCGATCGACCTTCGGCGCCACCTCCGGCCGCCAGCCGCATGTTCGGTCGCAGCACCCTGAAACTGCTGAGGGGACGTTAACCATGGCGCACCAAAGTGAAGAGCTGATCATTGACGCACAGGATATCCAGAAGTCGTTCGGCGAGTTGCAGATCCTCAAGGGCATCTCCCTGCAAGTGCGGCGCGGCGAAGTAGTGGTGCTGATCGGCGCCTCCGGCTCCGGCAAGACCACCTTTATCCGCTGCATCAACCTGCTGGAAGACATCCAGGGCGGGCGCATTCGCGTCAACGGCCGCGCCATGGGCTATCGCGAACGCGCCGATGGCAGCCTGATGCGCGATTCGGAGCGCAACATCGCCCGCCAGCGCCGCGACATCGGCATGGTGTTCCAGCGCTTCAACCTGTTCCCGCACATGACCGCATTGGAAAACATTATCGAAGCGCCGATCCAGGTGCTCGGCGTGCCGCGTGCCCAGGCGCTGGAACAGGCTCGGGGCTTGCTGGCGCGGGTCGGCCTGGCGGACAAGGCCAGCCACTATCCGTCGATGCTCTCCGGCGGTCAGCAGCAACGGGTGGCGATTGCCCGTGCGCTGGCGATGAAACCCCAGGCGATGCTGTTCGACGAACCCACCAGCGCCCTCGACCCGGAAACCGTCGGCGAAGTGCTGCAGGTGATGAAGGAACTGGCCGAGGAGGGCATGACCATGGTGGTGGTCACCCACGAAATGGGCTTTGCCCGTGAAGTGGCCGACCGCGTGGTGGTGCTCGACCAGGGCGAGCTGATCGAACAAGGCCCGCCGGAACAGATTTTCAGCCGTCCCAGCCATCCGCGGACCCGGGCGTTTCTCAGCCGCGTGTTATGACCTTTTTTTGAAGAGCCTTTGCCATGTTGAAATTCTCCGCTCATGAATACCCCTACCCGTCGCAACGCCAGAGCGTATTTGCCCGTCGCGGCATGGTTGCGGCGTCCCAGCCGCTGGCGGCCCAGGCCGGCATCGAAATCATGCAAAAGGGCGGCAATGCCATTGATGCCGCCATCGCCACCGCCGCTGCGCTGACCGTTGTAGAACCTACCGGATGTGGCCTGGGTGGCGATGCCTTTGCGCTGGTGTGGTGCAAGGGGCAGTTGCATGGCCTCAACGGCAACGGCCATGCGCCGGCCGCCTTGAGTATCGAGGCGGTCAAGGCGGCAGGGCATCAACAGATGCCGCTGTACGGCTGGACCTCGGTGACGGTGCCCGGTTGCCCGTCGGCGTGGGCCGAGTTGTCCAAACGCTTCGGTAAATTGCCGTTTGCTGATTTGCTGCAGCCGGCCATCAGCCTGGCGCGCGACGGTTTCCCGTTGTCGCCGGTGGTCGCCCATCAATGGCAGATATCCTTGAACGAATTCAGCCCGCACCGCGATGACGTGCTGCAAGCCTGGTTCGACACCTTCCTCATCGACGGTCGCGCGCCCCAGGCCGGCGAGATTTTCCGCAACCCGGCCCAGGCCCGTACCCTGGAAGAACTCGGCGCCACCGGCTGCGAAAGCCTGTATCGCGGCGCTCTGGCCGAGCGCCTGGATGCGCATTCGCGCGCCAGCGGTGGTTACCTGCGCGCCAGCGACCTCAAGGATTACCGCGCGCAGTGGGTGGAGCCGATCCACATCAATTACCGGGGCGTGGATGTTTGGGAAATCCCGCCGAGCGGCCAGGGCCTGGTTGCACTGATGGCGCTGAAGATCCTCGAAGGCTTCAACTTCGATCACCGCGACAGCCAGCAAACCTGGCATCGCCAGCTGGAAGCCATGAAGCTGGCCTACAGCGACGGCCTGCATTACATCACCGACCCTGCGCACATGCGCGTGGCGGTGGCCGACTTGCTGAGTGACGACTACAGCACCCGTCGCCGTGGCGAGATCGGCGAGCAGGCGCAGCCGCCCAAACCCGGCACCCCCCATGCCAGCGGCACGGTGTACCTGGCGACCGCCGACGCCGAAGGCAATATGGTTTCGTTCATCCAGAGCAACTACCACGGCTTCGGCTCCGGCGTGGTGCTGCCCGACAGCGGCATCGCCTTGCAGAACCGCGGGCAGGAATTCAGCCTCGATGAGTCCCATGCCAATTGCCTGGCACCGGGCAAGAAAACCTTCCACACCATCATCCCGGGTTTTCTCAGCAAGGACGGCCAGGCCCTTGGCCCGTTCGGCGTGATGGGCGGCTACATGCAGCCCCAGGGCCATGTGCAGATGGTGATGAACCTGGTGGACTTCGGCCTCAACCCCCAGGCGGCCCTCGACGCACCGCGCTGGCAATGGCTGGGCGACATGAAGGTCGGCATCGAACACGGCGCGTCCCGCGACCTGGTCAATGCGCTGGCGCGACGTGGGCACAAGGTGCAGACCGACAGCGACCTGACCGACTATGGGCGAGGGCAGATCATCCTGCGTGACCCGGCCACCGGCGTGTTGTGCGGGGGCACTGAGCCAAGGGCGGACTCTCATATCGCGGTTTGGTGAGCGGCTACACAAGCGCTGGGCCAGACGGCTAATAATGACGGGGTGATGAGTTGTTTGATCTTCGCGACGGCGGGTTGGCGCCGCCGCAAGCCTCAATGTGCACTTTGACTCATCAAATACGACGAGGCTCGCCCTGCGTAATTTCGCGTATCAGGCTCAGGTAACGAAGCGCGCCCAGTCCCAGGGGCCGGTTTTTTACCCAGATGATATCGACCCATAGCCGCATCTGACTCGGCATGTAGTCAAACACCACCTCCGTCAATGCGCCTGACGTGATGAGAGGGTGTACCAGCGATTTTGGAAGATATGCCCAGCCTAATCCTTGCTGCACCAGGTCCAGCGTGGCCAGATAATTGTCGCTGTGCCAAATCCGCCGCGACAGCACAACACGTGGATCAGAGTCTGCAGGTCCTCCGGTCGCGACGATGATCTGCCTGACGTTGACCAGTTGCTCCTCACTCAAGGGGCTTTTTTTGCCGGCGGCCGCAGGGTGATCCGGAGCAGCAACCGCGACTAACAACTGGCTCCCCGCCTCAAGAAATGTTTCCCGCTCGTCAAGCCCTGGTCGCTCAAATCCAAGTGCCAATTGCACACGCCCTTCATGGAGCATGCGCATTGCCTCCGGATGGGACGCGGAGCGAATCTCGATTTCAAGCGTGGGAAACTCCCTGGCGATAATCGACAGCGGACGATTCCATACGCCTGTTTGCAACTCCGGCGCCATCGCAAAGACCAAGCGTTCCTCCAACCCCTGATGCAGCTGGAGGGCATGCGCATCCAGCAGGTTGATCTGGCTCGCGACCTGTCGTGCCTGGGGCTCAAGTGCCTTGGCGGCGGCGGTAGGAATGGCTTTGCGAGTTGATCGGTCAAACAGCAACAAATCCAGCTCTGCTTCAAGCTGCGACACCGCCATGTTGACGGCCGAGGGGACCCGGCCTAATTTTCGCGCCGCCGCCGAAAAGGATCCGCTGTCGATGACCGAAAGGAAAATCTTAAGTGACTCACTGGTAAACGCCATGGGGGTTGTCAGATTTTCTGATGATGATTGTCTTTATGTATCAGATTTATTCGCCTAGTTTCTACTCTCTTTCAAATGAAGTACGTGGGGCACACCATGTTGGATACGCAATTGAGAGGGTATGTTGCACTCGTCAGTGGTGCCGGGAGTGAATCCGGGATCGGCATGGCTATTGCTCGCAGGCTAGGTGCATCCGGAGCGAAGTTGATCATCACTGCCAGCAGCAACCGCATTGTGGATCGGGTTAAAGAGCTGCGCCGTGAAGGGTTTGAAGTTGAAGGCCGACCTGTAGACCTTACTGATGAAAAGTTGGTGCGTGAATTCAGCCTGTGGGCAGAGTCAGTCTGGGGACGGGTCGATATTCTGGTGAATAATGCCGGGATGTCCATGCACGGCAGCCCTGAGATTTTCTCGGAATTGGCGTCGATGGAACTGCATGACTGGAACCTTTCACTGGCCCGAAACCTGACCACTGCCTTTCTGCTGACCCGAGCCGTGTTGCCCGGTATGAAGGCGAGAAGCTACGGGCGCATTGTCAATATCAGTTCCACCACGGGCACCCGCGGGAGCAATCCGGGGGAAGCCGCTTATAGCGCCGCCAAGGCAGCGATGGTGGGCATGAACATGGGGCTTGCGCTTGAAGTCGCCAGGCAGGGGATTACCGTCAACAGCGTGGCCCCCGGCTGGATCACCACGGGTTCAACCACCCCCGTTGAAGCCGAGGCGGGGCGTTTCACCCCGATTGGGCGCGCAGGCAGCCCCCGCGAAGTGGCGGCGGCGGTTGCATTTCTGGCATCGCCTGACGCCAGTTACATCACAGGGGACGTCCTTGTGGTGGATGGCGGGAACTGTCTGGTCGAGAACAAAGCCCCTCACGGCGATTATTAAGTTTGAATACGCGCCAGCGCGCTCAATCCACGAGGGTGGGCGGGGGCGATAACCGAGATTTATAAAAGCGTGATGTATCAAAGAACCTATGAGTTCTTTGAGCCGTATCCGGCTGTCAGTCAGCAACGGACTTTTAATTAATTTGATAATTAACATGGGGTATTGATCATGTCGAAAAGTGGAATCAGTGAATCAGCGATTGCTGCTTTTACCGCCTCCGAGCGTGCCCGGTTTATACAAAACAACCCCACCTCACTGGCGCTTGCCGAGCGCGCCAAGGCGAATCTGTTCAACGGTGTGCCCATGCACTGGATGAGCGACTGGTCGATGCCTTCGCCGCTCTTCGTTCAGCGTGCCAAAGGGGCGCGCTTCACCGATGTCGACGGTCATGAATACATCGACTTTTGCCTCGGCGACACCGGCACGATGTTTGGCCATTCACCTGATCCTGTTGCCCGCGCCATAGCCGAACAGGCGAACAATGGCTTGACCACGATGCTGCCGGGCGAAGACGCGGTGGTCTGCGGTGAGTTGCTGGCTGAGCGATTCGAGCTGCCTTACTGGCAAGTGACCGCCAATGCGACTGACGCCAACCGTTATGTGCTGCGCTGGGCGCGCGCTATCACCCGGCGCAAGGTCTTGCTGGTGTTCGATGGCTGCTACCACGGCACCGTGGATGACGTGATGGTGCGCTACCGTGACGGCAAAACAGTGCACCGTTCAGGTCTTGTGGGCCAAGCGTACGACTTGAGCCAATACAGTCGATCCATCCCCTTCAACGATGTCGCCGCACTGGAGGCGGCGTTAGCCAAGGGCGATGTGTGCGCGCTGATGTGCGAGCCGGCGATGACGAACATTGGCATGGTCCTGCCGGATCCGGGGTTCATGCAAACGTGTCGAGAGCTGACCCTTAAATATGGCAGCCTGTTGGTCATTGATGAGACCCACACTATTTCCACCGGCCTCGGTGGATGCACGCGCCAGTGGGATTTGAAACCCGACTTTTTCGTGGTGGGTAAACCCATTGCAGGTGGCGTGCCTTGCGCGGTGTTTGGCGTTAGCGAGCCAGTCGCCTCGGCCATGCACGACGTCCAGAAGACCATCAGCGAAGAGAGCGGCGGGCATGGCCACAGTGGCATGGGAACGACGCTGTCCGCCAACGCACTGGCGATGCGTTGCATGCGCGTCAGTCTCGAAGAGGTCATGACCGAGTCTGCATACGAGCACATGCTGGCGCTGGCCTCTAGGTTGGCCCAGGGGTTTCGAGGGTTGTTCAAGCGGCACCAGCTGAACTGGTCGGTAACAGAGTTGGGCGCGCGTTGTGAATTTCAATTCTGTGCCACACCGCCAAGAACCGGTGCGCAAGCCGAGGCGGCTTTTCACGACAGCCTTCAAATGGCGCTGCATCTCTATCTGATCAATCGCGGAATTCTGATCACGCCTTTTCACAACATGACCCTGTGCTGCCCGCAAACAGGTGATGCGGATATCGACCGGCTGATCGCTGAGTTGGATAACGCGCTGACCACGCTGCTTGCCCTGCCTGGCGCGCGGGTTATCGCTTGATAACGGCACGTCTGAAAACGCCATTGTTCTTACATACTGCCAGTCGCTTGAATGAGCGCTAAGAGGTTTGACATGCAATTTGCGGATAAAAAAGAGGCCCTGGATTATCTGGCCGCCCACCCTGAAGTGCTGAGCATCGAGTTGTTCCTTATCGACGCGAATGGCGTTCCACGGGGCAAACTGTTGCATCGCGACGAACTGCTGGCGATCTACGAAAATGGCCGGCCATTGCCCAGTTCCATTCTCGCCTTGACCGTGCAGGGTGAAGACGTAGAAGACACAGGCTTGGTCTGGGAGGTTGCCGACGCCGATTGTTGGACATACCCCTTGGCGGGAAGCCTGACCTTGCAACCCTGGCGCACCAACCCCACCGGTCAAGTGCAGGTGAGCATGCACCCGACCCAAGGTATTCCCGCCGCACCGGCGGACCCGCGCCACGTACTGGTGAACACTATCGAGCGGCTGAAAGCCGATGGATTGCACCCGGTCATGGCGGTTGAGTTGGAGTTTTACCTGCTGGACCGACAACGCGACGTCAACGGTCGGCCGCAGCCGGCGTTGCAGGCCAATGGCGTACGCCCTGTGGCTCCACAGGTCTATGGCGTATACGAGCTGGAGCAGCTTCAACCGTTTCTTGATGACCTCTACGCGGCGTGCGCGCTGCAGGGCTTGCCGGTACGTACGGCGATATCCGAGTACGCGCCAGGCCAGGTCGAGTTGACGCTGGAGCATCGGTTCGACGCACTCCAGGCCATTGATGAAGGCGTACGTTACAAACGCCTGGTCAAGGGTGTGGCCAACAAACATGGGCTGCAAGCGTGCTTCATGGCCAAGCCATTCAGCGATCAGGCCGGCAGCGGTATGCACCTGCACGTCAGCCTTGCCGACGAGCACGGCAATAACCTGTATGCGAGCGAAGACCCACAGGGCACGCCATTGTTGCGGCACTCCATCGGCGGGATGATGGAGACCTTGTTTGACGCTCTGGCGATATTTTGCCCCCACGCCAATTCATATCGACGCTTCCAAACCGGTAGTTACGCGCCGCTGGCTAAAAGTTGGGGCGTCAACAACCGTACCGTTTCGTTCCGCGTGCCCGGCGGCCCTGCAATCAGTCGGCATATCGAACACCGCATTTGCGGTGCCGATGCCAACCCCTATCTCGCCGCTGCCGCGTTACTGGCGGGCATTCACTACGGCATCACGCATGAAAGCGATCCCGGCGCGGCGATTGTGGGGAATGGCTATGAACAGGCGACCGATTTTCTACCCACCGACTGGCTGACAGCCTTGCAGGCACTGCAACGTTCAACCTGGGCACGTGAGGCGCTGGGCGCTGAGTTCCTGAAGGTGTTCCTGGCGATCAAGTGGCGCGAGTTCCGTGAATTCAATGCTGAAGTCGGAGAACAGGACTGGCGCTGGTACCTCACTCACGCATAAATGCTGGCCCGTCAGTTTGGGATTGCACGGCGTGCTCCGCTCACGCCTGCTGAGGTGCTGGATCAACTCAATGTGACACGTGTTGTGCCTTATGAAGCGCACTCCATGTCGATATCAGGCACTAGTGTGCCGTTATGAGGCTATTTTTGCGGTTGGAAGGCCGCGTATTGTGACTCGTCATTGGAGAATGATGATCGCCTGACCCTATAGTCAGAACGTCTTAAAGCCGATCACAGAGAACAATAAGAATGATCAACAGCCCAAGTTCGAAGGATGCAAGCGGCCAGCTGGCGCAGGGTTTCAAGCCGCGTCACGTCACCATGCTCTCCATTGCAGGGATTATCGGCGCAGGGTTGTTTGTCGGGTCTGGGCATGCCATTGCGGCGGCGGGCCCGGCGGTGATGCTGGCCTACCTGTTTTCCGGCCTGCTGGTGGTGCTGGTAATGCGAATGTTGGGAGAGATGGCGGTCGCCAACCCCGACACAGGCTCCTTCTCAACCTATGCCGATCAAGCCATCGGCCGCTGGGCCGGGTTCACCATCGGCTGGCTTTACTGGTGGTTCTGGGTGCTTGTGATTCCCATCGAAGCATTGGCCGCCGGGCATATTCTCAACCAGTGGTTCCCGCAGATCGACGCTTGGCTGTTTGCCTTGTTGTCGATCTTTTTGTTGGTGGTTACCAACTTGTTCAGTGTGTCCAAGTACGGCGAATTCGAGTTCTGGTTCGCGATGGCCAAGGTGGTGGCGATCATAGGTTTTATCGGCCTGGGGGGCGCGGTGTTGATGGGCTGGATTCCCGAACGGGAGGCCAGCGGTTTGAGTCGACTGATGGATGAGCATGGAGGCTTTGCGCCTAATGGTTTGTCGGCCGTCGTCGGCGCATTCATTACCATCATGTTCAGTTTTATCGGCACTGAAGCCGTCACTATTGCGGCTGCGGAGTCCAGCAACCCGGCGCAGAATATCGCCCGAGCGACACGTTCGGTGATGTGGCGCATCGGCGTGTTTTACGTGTTATCGATCTTCGTGGTTATTTCCGTGGTGCCCTGGAATGACCCGTTGCTGGCGTCGGTCGGCTCTTATCAGCGTGCACTGGAGTTGATGAACATTCCCCATGCCAAGCTGCTGGTGGATGTCGTCGTGTTGATTGCGGTGGCCAGTTGCATGAACTCCTCCATCTACATTGCTTCGCGCATGCTGTATTCACTGGGCAAGCGTGGGGACGCGCCAGCCTTGATGAAAAAAACCTCGGCACAGAGTGTGCCCAGGGCTGCGGTGATCGCCAGCACCATCCTGGGCGCTGGCGTGACCTTGCTCAGTTACTTCATGCCGGCTGGGCTGTTCCAGTTTTTGCTGGCCAGTTCGGGCGCCATCGCCTTGCTGGTGTACCTGGTGATCGCCGTTTCACAATTGCGCATGCGCAAGGTATTGCAACAGCGCAATATTCTGCTGACGTTCAAAATGTGGCTGTTTCCCTGGCTCACCTGGGCGGTAATTGTATTTATCTGCTGTGCATTGGCGGTGATGCTTTTAACGCCCGAGCATCGCTCCGAGGTGTCTTCGACGATCGGCCTGGCCTTGCTGATTTCACTGATCGGCGTCATCACCGCGCGGGAGCCCCACTCTGTACAAAAACCGATTCCCGCCGTCTCGCGCCCATGAAAGAACGGTCGGCGCACTGTTATTGGCTTATCCGGGGGTGAGTGGTTTTTTTGCCTGCGATTTACGTAATAGACACTTCGGTGTTTTTTTCTCTCGACCGTCACCCGAGTTTTCTACCCAGCAGCCAAGTGCTTATAGCCTCAACCAGTTCCGTCTTGCACTCCACCGGCAACCAATGCCCACCGGGCAAGCTGGTTACGCTGAGGTCTGCGCAAGCCGCACGCATGGGGTCGCCCAACCGATTGCCCTTGATGGTATTCATCGGGTCGTAATCGCCATTCACAAACAACACGGGCAATGACAGGCGGCCGCCATCGGGCGCTCGGTGCGCATAGTCGATATTGGCATCGTCGTTCAGATACCACGCGCAGGGTGCGCGGAAACCATGCGCTTCGAAACTGCGTACCAGTGCAGCGAAGTCCGCCTGCGGCCATAGCGCCAGGTCTGGTTGGGTGGGGGGCGCCCGATGCGCCTCGCCAAACCGTCCACCTTTGCGGGTCACTTCGGCATTTGACGTCACCTTGGAGATATTCGCCGGGTCGCCTCGCCGATAAATCGACGCCAGCGATGCGGCTTTATCCGCATCAAGATCAGCGACAGCAGACGCAAAGTGCGTGTTGTAGTAGCGGTAGTAATCCCATTGACCGTCAGGGTACTGGTCCGCCGGATAGAGCGTTCGGTCCACCAGCGGGACGAGCGTGGGCAGTGCATTGGTGCTCGGGAAGTACGGCACCGACACCAGCACCACGCCACGGCTGCGCTGCGGTTGATGGGCGGCCAGTTCACCTGCCACCACGCTGCCCCAATCATGGCCCACCCAGATGGCGGGTGCCCCACCGAGATGCTCATGCAGCTCGGCCATGTCGGCCACGATGTTTTCAAGGGTGTAGGCGTTGATGTCGGAGGGCGCAGAGGAGCCACCATAGCCGCGCATGTCGGGTGCAACGCAGTGCCAGCCTTGGGCAGCGAACGCCTCGATCTGCGCGCGCCAGATCAGGCTTAGTTCTGGCCAGCCGTGCAGGAAGATCATCAACGGCCCATCGGCCGGGCCCGACTCCAGATAGTGCGTGGTATGGCGGGGCGTGCTGTAAAAACGCGAAGTCAGCGTGGAAGTGGTCAAAGGAAATCCTCCTGATTAGCGCACGAACTTTACATAGACAAGCTCAGGGTCATGCTCATCAAGGTTCTCGATTCGCCCGCTCGGTATAAACCCGGCCTTGGCGAGCATGGCCTGGGACGCCAGGTTGGAGGCGTTGGTTGACGCAAACAACTTGGGCGTTTTGCACAACGCTTCTGCGCCCGCCAATAATTGCAGCGCCAGACCCTGGCGTTGATGTATCGGCGACACAACCACCAGCGCAACGAAGTCGTAGCTGAAAAACTCATCAGTCAACACCAGGTAGCCCGCGCATTCACCGGCAATGACGACGACCAGGCATCGCTGGCTAATTACCGCGTCATGGATAAACACGCGTCGATGAGCGTGGGCTGTGGCGTAGGCGTCCAACTCCACCAGGGCGCGCACGTCATCAGGCGTGGCCTGGCGGATTAGCCGGCTCTCAGGGGCCGGCGGGTGTCGGTCTTGGGCCATTGGAATCACCGTTGGGGCGAATGGGTAAGGTATTAGTGTTGAAGGCGTTTGCAGTGTTCAAAAAAAGAACAGCGGGCAAGTGCATCAGCAGCATACAGCCAGCGCTGGCCTTGAGCGCCTCCTTGGCCAGCGCTTTGCTGTCAGCGTGTCAAGCGCCAGGCCTGACGCGCAATGCCAGGAAGACCGGGCCGTCATGGAAGGTACTGGCTTGCAGCTCATCGAGTGGATTGAGCGTATTTGTTCGCGCCCCTGGGTTGCTGTAGAGCGTGTGGAGGTATCAACCTGGTAGTCGATGTAATCTGTCGAGACGATGGTGCTGGTCGTGTTGGCGTCAGGTGCCCAGGTGAAATCCAGGACTCTTGCGGCTTTGATCTGCTCCTGCGAGACGGTGGCCTGGGTGGTAGTGGTAGCGCCTGACTGCTGCAAGTCGTCGTTCATGATACTCATCCTTAAGTAAAGTGCGTGCTTGAATGCGGGTCGACATGGCCCGAAGCGTATGACTGCCGTCATAGCGCTATTTTTCTACAGCGCAAGCGTGCTTCATTTTTTATGCTGTGTGGATAAACAGTGGTCTGAGTTTTGTCGCCTCGCAACTGTGGCGAGGGAGCTTGCTCCCGCTGGGGCGCGAAGCGGCCCCAAAAATGGGACTGCTACGCACTCCAGCGGGGCCAAGCGCCCTCGCCACGGGTCAGTGATTGTCAGCTCGAACGCTTAACTGGCTGGCATTACGTAGGCTGGGTTGTTTTAACTCAGCTGCGCGCCGCCATCCGCACGTGCGTATTGCGCCAGCAGATCGGCCGCATCCTGGTAGCAACCCGTCCGCCAGTCGTGCGCTCAATACTGATCCACCAGGCGCTGCAACTGCGGGTCTCGAATCCTGAACACCTCGAACAGCCCAAGGGCACGTAACGCCGGGAGCAACGCCAGCAGGTCCTGCTCGGCGACGGTTCGCAGGTGTGCATCGGTGTTTGGATCACACCAGGCCTGGGCATTCACCAGAAAGGCTCCGACGCTGCCTTTGCGGATCACAACGCCGTGGCGTTCAGTCTGGTTCTGGTCATCGGGCAACAGTTCTTCGGCGCGCATGCGGTGTATTCCTGGGAGTTGAGGCTGCGACTATAGACGCACCCATGTGGCCTAGGTACGCTATTGAAGACAATCAATAGTCCGCTAAGGCCACTTATGTCCGCTCCGCTGATTCCCACTTCGGTATTAACGGCTGTCGATGACCCGCTGGTTGTCGCCGTGGTCCGAGTGGGCGCTGAACCGCGTATCACCGAACGCCATTGCCATGCGCGTGGGCAGTTGCTGGGCACACGCCAGGGCTTGTTATCGGTGGACGCCGGCGTCAGCCAGTGGGTGGTGCCGGCGACCCATGCGGTGTGGATCCCGCCGAATGTCGCCCATGGCGCGCGCTCCCATGGTCCCTTCGCGGGGTGGAGTGTCTACGTGTCGCCGCAGGGCTGTGTCGAGCTGCCGGATACGCCTTGCATCCTGGCCACCTCCGGCCTTTTGCGCGAGGCGGTGATGCGCGCTGCCGCCTGGCAGAGCCCTGAACTGGATGCTGCGCAGCAACGCTTGGCCGGGGTGATTGTGGATGAGATTCGAACCTTGCCGCGTGTGACCCTGGGCTTGCCGATGCCTCAGGATGCGCGCCTGCGCAAGATCGCCGAGGCGCTGTCCGATTGCCCGGATGACGAGCGCCACCTGCAGGAATGGGCGACATGGGCGGGCATCGCCCCGCGCACACTGACGCGTCGCTTTGCGCTGGAAACTGGGTTCAGTTTCACCGCGTGGCGCCAGCGCGTGCGTTTGTTGCGCGCGCTGGAGAGGCTGGCGGCGGGTGTGCCGGTCACGCGTGTGGCGCTGGAGTTGGGCTATGACAACGTCAGTGCTTTTATCGCGCTGTTTCGCCGCACGTTTGGGGTTACGCCTGGGCGTTACTTCACAACGCATGAGAGTTTATGAGTAAAAAATCAATACCTGAAGTTAGTGGTTTGCACTTTTAATGATGGTTATTCAGCTGTTGTTCAGGTCGAATTAAACTGAATAAGCAGGGCGTATAACCTTTACAACTCTTTACCTTTGCGGTCTGGATGCTCGAAAAAACAACATGCTAGCCTGCGCGTTTTAAGACGGCAGTAGGTTCGCATGAAAAGGCTAAAGGAACTGGCTGTAAACAAACCCTGTTCAGCTATATTTATACTGGCGTTTATTGTGTTGGCTGTCCTGCAATACAAACCGGCCGTGCTCAACTACACCACACGCTTTGTCGACTTTGCCGAGTATATGCTCGCCCATGGCGTGACACTGTTTCCCATTGCTGATGACCTGCAGCCATACCCCGATTACACGGTGCTCAATACACTGCTTGTGTACCTGGTTTCCTTGCCGTTTGGGCGTGTATCCATACTGTCGATGGGGCTGCCTTTTTGCGTGGCGGCTGCCTTGATGCTGGTGTTTATTTACAAGCTGGGTGCCCTGCACGAAAAAAAATGGGGCGCCTATGCGGTGGTCTTTGCGCTGTTTACCTGGTCATTTCTGGACGGCGTGAATTCCTTGGCGCTGGACATCTACCCGGCGCTGTTTACCGTGATGTGTTTTTACCTGGCTTATGCGGGCCAACTGCACCCGCACCGTTTTCATGTGCTGCCGGTACTCCTGGGCCTGGCGCTGGGCTTTGCCTTTCGTGGCCCTATTGGCCTGATCGGCCCGGCGGGCGTGGTCGCCTCCTATTATCTGTTAAGTCGACAATGGCGCCTGCTGGTGGTGTTCTGCTTGCTCGCAGGCCTGGTGCTGGCCGCAGGTATCACAGTGCTGAGCGGCGCGGCCTACCTGCAAGGTGGGCAGGCTTTTGTGCAAGAGGTGCTGGTTATGCAAGGCTTGGGGCGCTTTGGCGCTGATCACGCCCCGCGTTATTACTTCTACTTCTCTGCAGGCTTGCTCACCTATGGCGTCACAGCCTTTATCGCATTAAACGTGATCATCAAGAAGGGCAAACACTTCTTGGATCGCTCGCCGGCGCCGGCCACTCAGATGCTGCTGTACCTGACGGGTTGGTTATTGGTAGTGATCGTACTGTTCACGATTCCAAGTTCCAAGAAAGCGCGTTACATTCTTTCGATTACGCCGGCGATTTCATTATTGGCCGCGTATATCTTCGTGGATCGCAGCCAGCGCTTTGCAAGTACCCGCGACAAGTTGCTGAAGTTCTGCCTCAACTTACCTATGGTCGGCCTGGGCATGCTGTTACTTACCTTCCTCTATGGCGTGTTTGCAGCGACGCCGCTGCGGCCTAACTATCTTGGCGCGTGTGCCGGGTTGATCAGCCTTATTGCCATTCGCCCTTGGGTGACGTCACGGTTTCATGTACATCCACACCGGGAGTTCGTACTGTTGTGTTTTGGTGCTGCCGCCTTCCTGGTCCTGGATATGTTCTTCTTTAATTCGATTACTTACCACCTGGAATTGGCCGATGAGCCGACACCCAAGTTTCTGCCTTATTGGTTTTGGTAGGGCATGTTCGCAGCCAGACCCGGAATCAAGCCAAACAAAAAAACGTCATGCGCCAACCTCAGTCGAGCATCGGGTGGTCGTTCAGGCGGGTGTTCAGGAAGTAGCCGAATAGCAAGGCGATCATCACACCCAAACCGTGACTGGAAAATTGCAGGCTGCCTACTGCGCTCCATGGCTTTATCGAGACCTTGATCGGCTGCCTGCAACGGGTCAACTGAACACTAACGTGTCAGGCTCGCGCCCGCGTGCCTGGCACGCTTGAACGCCCCCGCGGCGGCAATGTCGAGTAACCGCCGAAAGTTCGGGCATTGCGCGTGGTCGGGAGCAGGGCAGGCCGCAGCGTGGCGCAAGCCGCGGCTCATGGCTTGCAGTTGTTTGACCGTCGCGTCGAGTTCATCGGCCTTGGCCAGCAGCAGCGTTCTGTCCACCGTGGCCTGGCCATTGGGGGACAGCATGGCCTGTATCTCGTCCAGCGACAGGCCGCCCGCCTGGCCGAGGGCGATCACCGCCAACTGCTCAATCACCGCCGCGCCAAACTGACGGCGAGCGCCGGGCGGGCTGATGGAGGTGATGAGCCCTTTCTTCGCATAAAAACGCAAGGTGTGAGCCGGCACGCCCGTGCGTTTGACCACCTCAGTGATATCCATTACCAGACCCTTGACTTGAAGTTGACTTCAACTTCTATGATGCCTGCGCAGGTTAAATGGGTCCATGAATTAGAGGTCGATATGGCATCGCTGCACGTGGCTGCACAGGTAATTTTATTGGGGGCCGGGGCTACGGTCGTGATGGATATGTGGATGCTGTTGATGAAGGCACTGAAGGTGCCCACGCTGAATTTCGCCTTCGTGGGGCGCTGGGTCGGGCATGCGTGCCAAGGGCAGTTTACCCATCGCAGCATTGCCCAAGCGGCGCCCGTGCAGGGCGAGGTCGCCCTGGGCTGGATCGCGCACTACGTCACCGGGATTGTGTTTGCGCTGCTGCTGGTGGGGATAGAAGGAGTCGACTGGTTGCAGGCGCCCACATTCATGCCGGCATTGGTGCTGGGTATCGCCACCGTGGCTGTCCCGCTGTGTGTCATACAACCTGCCATGGGCGCGGGGTTTGCCTCCTCCAGGACACCCACGCCGGGCAAGAACTGCCTGCGCAGTCTGATCAGTCATGCGGTGTTCGGCGTGGGGCTTTATCTGGCTGGAGTATTTTCCAGCCACTGCTGGTAAGTGACGCGGCTGATGTGCGCGACTTCGCCGATACTTCATACTTGTGCCGCTACTCAAAGCGTCAAACCGGGGTTTCACTTTCCGGCTATCGCAGGCATCAGCATGTGGCAAGCGGGCAGGGTTGATCTGCGGCCCAGGGAAGAAGCAAGTGCCAGGCAAGGGAGTTGTTTTAATGAACCAATACGATCTGATTATTGTGGGGGCCGGCATTCATGGTGCGGCTTTGGCCTATTACAGCGCCAAGGCCGGGCAGCGCGTGATGCTTATTGAAGAAGCCCGGCCTGCCAGCGGTGCCAGCGGCCATGCCTTTGGGTGGATCAATGCCAGTGCATTGATTGAACCCGTGCAGCATCTGGCGCATAGCGTGATGGATGATTACCACCACCTTCAGGCTGCGTTGCCATCGTTCCCGTTGCGTTGGTGTGCAGAATTGACCTATGGCGTCTGCCCGGAAAATCCCCAAGCATCAGCAGCGGGCCTGAACCTTTCTTCCCTTCAACCGCGTACGGTTTCGCAGGCTGAAATCCGAGCACTGGAGCCCAATCTTGCTCACCCGCCTCTTCACGCCCGTTATACGCAGGCGGCAGGGATCATCTCGCCGGTCGAAGCCATTGAGTGCCTGGTTCTGGCCGCTGAAGGCTTTGGCGCACGGGTAGTCTGCGATTGTGCAGTCAGCCAGTTGCTCGTTGAAAATGGCCAGGTTGTGGGCGTCAGTACGCAGGCAGGCAATTGGTATGGCAAAAAAACGGTACTGGCTGCGGGCTTGGGAGTGCTTGATCTTTTAGTTGGCCAAAGCCTGCATCTGCCCATTCGACCGTCTCCGGCGATTCTGTTGAAGTTTGAAGTGGCGCAGGCGCTGCTCAATGGCATTGTTTCGAACGCCGATATGGAGGCTCGTCAAGGCGACACCTGTACGCTGATTGCGGCTGAAGACTACATCGACGATACGCCCGAAAATGGCCCCGCTGCCATTGGGCTCAGAGCCCTTGAGGCCATTCGTGGGCAGTTGAACGGTGCACAATCCATCGCGCTGAAGTCCGTAGCGGTGGGGTGGCGACCGCTGTCTGACGACCACCTGCCTATTGTGGGGCCAGCGGGCGACGACGGCGGGCTTTATATCTTGAGCGCCCATCCAGGCTTGACCCTGGCGCCCACCCTAGCGCGGCTCTTGAGCGAAGAGCTGATCACTGGTGTCACTTCGCCATTGCTGGGCAACTTTCGGCCGATGCGTTTTCGGGTGTGAGCGTCAGAACCTTGTATCGTCAGCTGCCGTTTCAATCACTTTCAACATTCCATTGAAAGTCTATGCGCCCCGAGCGGATGGCTAACGCAGCCGGGGTTTCATTACGCTGGGTTTCTCCTTAACCACCTGCGGCGTATATCAACATGGTATTTAAAAACCTCATCACTTCTACGGGTGTGACGCTGCTTGCGCTGTTGATTGCAGGTTGTGCGAGCCATTCCCCTGACGGAGCGACCCCTGTGTCAAAACCCTTGGTTTCCATCGCCGTACTCAAAGCCAAACCTGGCAAACAGCAGGCACTCAAACACGGCCTGCTGGCCCTGGTTGCGCCAACGCGCACCGAGCCCGGTAACCTCGACTATGTGCTGTTTGAGCTGCGCGACGCCCCCGGCACCTTCTACATGCGTGAGTCGTTCAAGGACCAGGCGGCCCTCGATGCGCATTTTGCCACGCCGTACTTCAAGCAATTTGCAGCCACGGCCGACGACTTGCTTAGCGAGCCGCTGCAGCTGATTTTCCTTGAGCAAGTGTCGAACTGAGCCATTCGTCATCTTGCACCGTTATCGACATAACGGTGGTGCGACGCTGGACCTGTGGCAAGCAGGCTTGCCACAGTTAGAGTGTTCGTCCTTTCGCGCTGCAGATCAGTGCGTGCCGTTGCCCGCAAACATCTGTTTGGCGTGTGCAAAACACTTCTCGGCGATGGCCGAGCGCGGTTCGGTCTTGCGCATCACCAACCCCAGTGGCGCGAGCACGCTGGCGTCCGGCAAGTTGATAAAGGCGAGGTTCTCGATCGGGTTTTCCATGCCACTGTCCAGCGGCATGATCGCGCAGCAAAAACCTTCGTGGATCGCCTGGAACAACTGATAGGTCGAGTCGCTTTCGAGAATGGGCTGCGGGTCGAGGCCACGGCTGCGGAAACTCAGGTCAATGGATTTTCGATAATGCATGCCGTTGCTGATCATCCCCAGGGGCAACTGCGCGGCATCTTCCCAACTCATTTCGGTACCTTCGAACTGGAAGTGGCGCGTGTCGTACAGCAGGCCGACGCGGGTTTCGCCCAGTTCAAAAACCTCCAGGTAATTGGGGTTTACGTGGTCCAGGTAGCACACACCCAAATCCAGTTGATTGGTGCCCAGGGCTTCGATGATCTTGTCCGAACTCATGGACGACAGGCTGAATTTGAGCTCTGGAAACGTCTGGGACAGACCTTGGATGTAGCTGATCGAGTTGAACCCGCTGAGCGGTACCAGCCCCAGGCGCAGGCTACCCACTAACTGCCCGCGACACGCCGCCGCTTCGGCAAACAAACCGTCATGGGCGGCGAGCAGGGTTCTGGCCCAGGCCAACACGCGTTCGCCGGCCTGGGTGAAGCCTTCGAAGCGCTGGCCACGGGTGACCAGCTCCAGGCCCAGCTCATCCTCCAGATTGCGCAGGCGCATCGACAGGGTCGGCTGGGTGATATGGCAGCGCGCAGCCGCCTGGCCGAAGTGCCGGGTCTGCTCCAGCGCGATCAGGAATTTGAGTTGCTTGATGTCCATTTAAAGCCCCAGCCTGGGAATAAGTGAGCGGTCAGGATAAGTGCCCGTGCCTGCACCCGCAGCAGACCCTCTCATTGTAAGGCCTGCGTGTCCAATCACCTGCATTGAAGTGATCCTCACCAACGGATAAAAAGCAGAGCAGCCACCTGATGTAACGCGATCTGAATGTGGGCTCGCGCGGCGTGATCGGTTTTTTTAGCGCCCACTGAAACCTGTACGCAATTTGAAACGTTTAAGTGGTTTAATGTTTATGTCGGCTTGCGATGGATCGCAGCCGCCGACAGACCTTCTGTCATTGAATCATCCCAAGGAGCTACACCATGCATGGAAGTATGAAGTCCAAACACCTCGCGTTTCTGTTGATCCCGCTGGTTGCCGCTTGTACCACACCGGACAGAACCCGTGAGTCGGCCGTCACACCGCAAGCCCAGCCCCAACAGGCCTGGCAGTTCGACAACTGCTCGGTCGGCTGCCCCAGCGGTGGCAGCCCACTGACGCTGAACCGCCAGGCGTACACCCTGAACAATAATGGCTCGACCAAGTTTGCCAACTGGGTGTCATACAAAATCACCAAGACCACCCCCGCCAGCGGCCGCTCGCGCGACTGGCAGACCGACCCGGACATTCCGGCCGGCGAAACCCTCGACCCGGTGGATTACAACGGCGCCAATGTCGCGCTCAAAGTCGACCGTGGCCATCAGGCCAACCTCGCCTCGATGGCGGGGGTAGCCGATTGGCAAAGCCTCAATTACCTGTCGAACATCACCCCGCAGAAGTCCGACCTCAACCAGGGGCCGTGGGCGCACCTGGAAGACCAAGAGCGCAACCTGAGCAAGCAGGCGGGGATCGACGCGGTGTATGTCGCCACCGGGCCGCTGTATGAGCATTTTGTCGGCACGCTGCCGGGTACGAACAAGGTGCACACCATTCCCAGTGGCTACTGGAAAATCATCTTTGTCGGCAGCTCGCCTGAAGGCGGAATGTACGCCTCGTTCGTCATGAACCAGGAAACGCCCAAAGGCGCGAACTTCTGCGATTACCAGGTGCCCGTGAGTCAAATCGAAGAGCGCTCTGGGCTGACGTTCTGGAGTGATCTGCCGCAGGCGGTGCAGGCCGCGTTGAAGGCCAGGCAAGGGCAGTTGCCGGGGCGCATTGGGTGCAAGCAAGCGTTGTAATAGTTAAGGATCCGTATCACTTCTGTGGCGAGTGAGCTTGCTCCCGCTGGGCTGCGAAGCGGCCCTGAAAAAAGGGACTGCTGCACAGTCCACCGGGAGCAAGCGCCCTCGCCACAGGTTACCGGTGCAGATACTGGCCTTTACTGTCAGCTTCGCTCGGCCTTCACATAGTCCAGGCGTAGTTCCCGGACCTGAAGAATCTGCTGATCAAAATTGACTACGATGATTGCGCAAGGGCTCGCCAGCAACTTGCGCTTATCAACACAGATAGCGGTTGCGTGCTTCTCTGAGCAGGTCACGCATCTGGTCGACGCGCAATAACAGCGTCATTTGCCGCTCATCGACGATAATCTCCACCACGATCAATGCGCAGATCATCGGTGCGGTCACCAGCCAGTGCTCGTAACATTGGGTGGCCAGCGATATGAAGATGCCTGCAATCCACAACCCCAGCACCCACTTCGGGGCACGCCGTTGCAGCGGCACCCAGAAACGCTGCAACCTTTTCAAACGGGCCGTGTGCAGCCTTAACGAGGCTTCGAGTCGGGAAATGTCATTGCTCATGTTTACCCTCCCTCAACGGTACGCGCGCAGCCTGGGAGCGTGGTTCCCAGCCAAGACAGGTTGACCCGTTCGACTTCTATCCAATGCTCGCCGACAGGTTTTGTGCGGCAGCTTTTAAACGCAATACACACCTGCTTTGCGTCCAATAAAGCAAAGTGCCGATAACGGGGCGGGCGCTTAAACACCGAAAAAAACATACGCATCGCCGTGCCTCGCTCAATCAAACGTGCCAACTGAGTTCAAACAGCGTGCCGCCGTTTTCCATGCGGCGGCAGGTCACTGCGCCGCCATGGGCGAGGGCGATAGCGCGCACCACGGCCAGGCCCAGGCCACTGCCGCCCTGGGCGCGTGAGCGGGAGTTTTCACCGCGTTGGAAGGCGTCAAACAGGCGCGCGGCAAAACCTTCGTCGATGCCGGGGCCGTCATCGCGCACGCGCAGGTAGTTGAAGCCGTCGCGGGTGCTCAGGTGGACGATGACATTGCCCGGTGTCGCGTGCCGCCGAATGTTATCCAGCAGGGCCAGCAAGGCCTGGCGAATGCGCGCCGGGTCGCAGCGCATCGTGCGGCGTTGCAGGTCCAGTTGCAGCACAAAACCTGCGGCCACCAGGCTCGGTTCGAACAACCGTACATCGTCTTCGATGCCTGTCGCCAGGTCGGCTTCTTGCAGGTTGAGTTCCAGGTAGCCACTGTCGGCCAGGCCCACCACGCGCAAATCCTCGATCAAGCGCGTCAAGCCTTCGACCTGGCCCAGCAGGCTATAGAACTGCGCGGTGTCGGGTTCGAATACACCCTCGGCCAACCCTTGCAGGCGCCCGCGCAGAATAGTCAGGGGTGTGCGCAGTTCATGCGCAATGGCGGCATTCCAGAACGCTTGCTCCTGCGCCATGCGCTGCAAGCGTTTGGCCATGCTGTTGAAGTCATTGACCAGGATCGCCGCTTCGCCGATCGACTGGTCACCGGCAACGGCCTGTACGTCCAGGTCGCCGTCGGCCAGTTTGCGCAGGTTCTCGGCCACGGAGTTAAGCGGCATCAGGATTCGCCGCGACAGTTTCAGCGCCACAATCGAGCCCACCGCCAGGCTCACGCACGTGGTCAGGCCCATCCACACCCATTCAGCCTTGGCCGGCAGCCAGGCATCCACTTCGGCGTCGGTGAGCGGCCAGTAGGTCCACAGCAATGCGTAAAAAATATACGAGCCGATCACCGCCAGGGCGATCACGCACAGCACCACGGCGCACATCGACAAGATGATCTGGCGGCTCAGGCCATTGAGCCCTTTCACACCATGCTCCCGAACCGATAGCCGACGCCACGGATACTGGTGGGCACACCCTGCACGCCGAGGTCTTCGAGCTTGCGCCGCAGTTTGCTGATATGGCTGTCGACCGTGCGCTCCAGGCTGTCGCTTTCCGGTGAACACTGGGCCAACAGCTCGGCGCGGGTGAACACCCGTTTCGGTGCCTTGGCCAGTTGCGCCAGCAGCCTGAATTCGGTGACGGTCAAGGCCAGCGGCACTCGGCGGCCGACCAGCGTCACCGTGGCTTCGTAGCTTTCCAGGTCAATTTCAAACGCGTCCACCCGCAGCACCGTGGGGCAGGCGCGGTCGCGATAAGCGATGGAGCGGCGCAGTACCGCCTGGGTGCGCGCCACCACTTCGGCGGGGTTGAACGGCTTGACGATATAGTCGTCGGCGCCGATGCGCAGGCCCATGAGCTTGTCCATGTCCTGGTCTTGCGCGGTCAGCATGATCACCGGCGTATGGCCGCGTTGGCGCACTTGCGCGAGCACTTGCCAGCCATCCACGTGGGGCATCAGCACGTCCAGCAACATCAGCTCCGGCTTGAGCGCCAGGTGCATGTCCAGCGCCTGTTGGCCGTCACGCGCGTGGGCGGTGCGAAAGCCGCTGCGTTTGAGGTAAGCCTCCAGAATGTCGGCGATTTGCGGCTCATCTTCGGCAATCAGCACGAGGGCCTGGGGTTCTCTGACACAGTCCGGGCGGGGCATCGATGCAACGGGGAAATCAGTCATGGTCTGCTCGGTGAATACGCGGCGAGCCTGTGCATCCCTGCGCTCGTGCTTATCTGCCTTATCGTGGCTGCCGGTCCATGGCCACGTTTGCCAGTAGTGATCATAGCTTCTGGGTGAGGGTGCTGACCTCCAGAGCAGGAATCATCGTGTTCTCCTGGTAAATCTACGCAACGGTGAACGCAAGTGTGCGCAACCAACGTGCGCATTCATGGGAGGTTTTGTGGAGAAACGATGGAGGCGGGCACTAATTTGTGCCCGAGCGCGTAGGAGGCGGGATGGATTGACGGATAATACCTAAAAGTCCAATATGGAATTATAAGTACAAAAAGCCTATGCCTCTCTTTCTTCACGCTTGCCAAACCAACAACAACTTGCGAGATAACGACCATGAAGAAACCCGCGCTGATCGCTGCACTGGCCCTGGGCCTGTTTGCTTCAAGCCATGTGCTGGCCGCTGAGAAAACCTTGCGTATCGGCATTGAGGCGGCCTACCCACCGTTCGCCTCCAAGACCCAGGACGGCAAGATCGTCGGGTTCGACTACGACATCGGTAACGCCTTGTGCGCGCAGATGAAGGTCAAGTGCGTGTGGGTGGAAGGTGAATTCGACGGCCTGATCCCTTCGCTTAAAGTGAAGAAAATCGACCTGGCCCTGTCATCCATGACCATCAACGAAGACCGCAAGAAATCGGTGGATTTCACCCACAAGTATTACTTCACTTCCTCGCGCCTGGTGATGAAGGACGGCGCGGTGGTGGATGACCAGTACGCCAGCCTCAAGGGCAAGACCATTGGCGTGCAGCGCGCCACCACCACCGACCGCTATGCCACCGAGGTGTTCGAGCCCAAGGGCATCAACGTCAAGCGCTACAGCAATAACGAAGAGATCTACATGGATTTGGCGGCGGGGCGCCTGGATGCGATTTTTGCCGACACCATCCCGTTGAGTGACTTTTTGTCGATGCCACGCGGCAAGGGCTACGCCTTCGTCGGGCCGGAACTCAAGGACCCCAAATACGTGGGCGAGGGCGCCGGGATCGCAGTGCGCAAGGGCAATACCGAACTGGTCAGTGAGCTGAATACGGCCATCGACGGCATCCGCGCGAATGGCGAGTATCAGAAGATTTCACAGCAGTATTTCAAGTCCGATATCTACGGCGACTGAGCGTGAAACAGCAACAGTAGAGCCATACTCGGTCACATGTGGGAGCTGGCTTGCCTGCGATGCAGACACCTCGGTACATCAGGAATACCGAGTTGATGCCATCGCAGGCAAGCCAGCTCCCACAGTTGATGAATGATCGTTCAGCCCTTCAATTCCTTAAGGTGCTTGTACACCGTCGCCCGGCCCATCCCCAGCACATTCGCCACGTAGTTCGACGCGCTCTTGCCCTTGAACGCGCCCTCGGCATGCAATGCCAGCACCAGCTCACGCTTATGGTCGCGGGTCAGCAGGTTCAGGCTCAACTGACGTTCACGCATCCAGGCATGCAAGAAGGTGTTGATGCGCTCCTGCCAGTCATCACGAAACAGTGAATCCGGCTGTGGGATCAGCTTGCTCGGTGACAGGAACAGGTCCAGCGCCGCCTTGGCGTTTTCGAACAACGAGATATTCAGGTTGATGCACAGCACTGCCAGCCGACGACCTTTGTGGTCATGCAGCACCGTGCTCAGGCTGCGGATTTTCTGACCATCCCAGTTGAGCTTTTCGTACGGGCCGATATTCACTTCGCGGATGTCATCGCTGAGCATGTCCTCCAGGGAGGAGTCGTCACCAATGGCGCGTTTCGACAGGTTGTTGGCGATGTAATCGACCTTTTGCGTGCGCAAGTCATGCAGCACCACTTCGGCGTGGGGAAAGAACAGCGTGGCGATCGCATCGGCGATCGCCCGAAAGTTCTGCACAACGTTTTCTTGTTCAGCAATGCTCATCAATGCGGCTCCAGGCGGACGGGCGAGAGCATACCAGCGTCCAGGCCAAACCGCGTCAGCGGCTCCGGCAACGGTGCGCCGCGTACCAGCGCCGCGCTGGCCTGGCCCATGGCCGGTGAGGTCTGGATGCCATAACCGCCCTGCGCCGCGACCCAGAACAGCCCCGGCACTTGCGGGTCGAAGCCCGCGAGCAAATCACCATCAGGCACAAAACTGCGCAGCCCGGCCCAGGTGCGGGTCGGACGGCGGATGGTCAAGGTGGTGGCTTCTTCGATCTGGTAAATGCCCATGGCAATGTCCAGCTCTTCGGGCTGTACATCCTGGGGTTCGACCGGGTCGGCGTTGGCCGGTGAGCCGAGGAACATGCCCGCGTCAGGCTTCATGTAAAAGGCTTCGTCGAGGGCCACCAGCATCGGCCACCCATGCGTGTCGACACCCTCTGGCCCGGCGAAGATAAACGCCGAGCGCCGTTTGGGCTGCAGGCCGATGGACGCCGCGCCAGCGAGGCCGCCGATCTGATCGGCCCAGGCACCGGCAGCGTTGATGATGATCGGCGCGGTGTAGGTCGCGTCCTGGGTGCGCACCTGCCACAGGCCGTCGGCGTCACGGCTCAGGCCCAGTACCGGGCTGTCGGTACGCACTTCGCCGTGGTGGCGGCGGATACCGCGCAAATAGCCCTGGTGCAGGGCATCGGTGTCGATGTCGCTGGCGGTCGGGTCGAAGATGGCGCCGTGGACTTTTTCACGACGCAAAATCGGCAAGCGTGCGCACGCCTCATCGACACTCAGCCGTTCCACCTGCGCCACCGTGGCCTTGGCGCTCTGGTATTGACGCTCCAGTTCCGCCGGGTCGCCGCTGAAATCCACGGTGATCTCCCCGCGTGGCGTCAGCAACGGGTGCTCACAGAAGCCTGCCGGCGGGTTATCAAAAAATGCACGGCTGGCCAGGGTCAACGCGCGCACTTGCGGTGTGCCATAAGCCGCGGTGTAGAGCGCCGCCGAGCGCCCGGTGGAGTGATAGGCCGGGTGGCTTTCTCGCTCCAGCACCAATACTTTGCCATGCTGCGACAACCAGAACCCGGTGGATGCACCGGCAATGCCGCCGCCGATGATGATGAAGTTTGCATGGCTCATAAACATCTCCTTAAACAATGGTTAGCGCTGGGTTTGGTACAGGGCATTGGCCAGTGCGACGTCTTCCAGGCCCAGGCCGATCGAGCGGAAAAACACGTGGCGGTCATAGTCCGGGCGCTGCGCCATATCACTGAGCAACTCCGGCAGGTCGCCGATCACGGCGCGCTTGTCCCAAGCGTGTTGCTCGGCGGCGATCAGCATCTCACCGGCCGCGCCCGGCGTGGTCTGGCGATAGTCGCAGAACACATGCATGGCGTGCAGGCTGGCGGGTGGCACTTCATGGGCGCGTGGCGCATTGGTGCTGATGGAGGTGATCAGCGCTGGCTTACGCAAACGCGCCGGGTCGAGCACCGGGCCGGCCGATGAGGTACACAGCAGGATCACATCGGCGTCTTCCACGGCGCTGTCACAGCTGTCGGCCAGGGTCAGGCGCGGGTCCAGGCCTTTGAGGTGGGCGAGGGTGTCGACGCTGGCGTGGCCCAGGCTCGGTGAATACAGGCGAATCTGCTGCCAGTCGCGCAGGTTGCGCACGTAGTGCAGGTGCGCTTGCGCCACCTTGCCACTGCCGATAATCGCCAGGCGCCGCGCGGCAGCAGGCGCCAGCACGTCCACCGCCAATGCAGTGGTGGCAGCGGTGCGCGCGGTGGTCAGCTCGGCCGCATCACACAGCATCAGCGGCTGGCCGCTGTGCATCGACATCAACAACGTCCAGGCCGTCACCAGCGGGCCTTGCTCGCGCACGATGTAGGGCGACGTCTTGACCCCATACACACCCTCGTCGGCCAGCACGCCCAGGTAGTTGATAAAGTCGCCGGCCCCGTGCGGGAACTCCACCAACTGTTGCGCCGGCTGCACCGCCAGCCCGGCCGCCAGGTCGCGGAACAGCTTGTGCAGAATGTGGGGCACATCGACCTGGGTGAGCAATTCACGGGCCTGGGCCTGATTCATGACAAGGGGCGTGCTGGACATGGCAATCTCCGCAGATAAACTAATTTGTCTATTATGGACTTTTAGTTCTGTTGGGCAATATCCACGTCAGAAAAAACTGCACGTTACTTCGCCAGCCACACCGTGACACACAAGCCCCGTTGCGCAATGGCGTCAGTAAACGCGAGTTGCACCCGTGCGCCTGTGCGATCGGCAATCACCTTGACGATCGAGAGTCCAAGCCCGGAGCCGGCCTCGTCGGTGCCCAGGCTGCGATAGAACGGATCGAACACGCGCGCCTGTTCCTCTAGCGTAATGCCGGGGCCGGAATCTTTGATTTGCAGTTGAGCGCCGTCGGCAGTCAGCGCAACCGACAGGTCGATACGCCCACCCGGCGGGGTATAGCGAATGGCGTTATCCACCAGGTTTTTCACCAGCGTAAACAGGTCCAATTCGTTGAACCTCACCTGCACATCCTGGGTGCTTTCAACGCCGATATCGATCTGTTTGCTCTCGGCCAACGGCAGCAAATCTTCCAGTATCTGGCGGTACACGGTATGCACCGACAGTGTGGTTTGCGCCCGCTCAGACGCCGACTGCGCCGCCGCGAGGCTCAGCAATTGATCAATCAGTTTGCGCCCGCGTTGAATGCCGCGTGACAGCGGCTCAAACCGCTCGCGGCTGACGGGCGATAGCTCGGTGGCGGCCAGCCGGTCGGCTTGCAGCGCCAGGGCGGTCATCGGTGAACGCAGTTCATGGGCGGCATCGGCGACAAAGCGCCGTTGGCTGTCCATGGACTGCCCGACGCGTGCCAGCAGGCGATTGATCGCGACCACAAACGGGCGTACTTCGCTGGGCAGGTGCTGCTCTTCAATCGGGTGCAGTTCCTGCTCGGCCCGTTGGTCGATCTCTGCGGCAAGCACGCCAATGGGGCGAAACAACTTGCGCACCAAGTCGCCGACCACCAGTAACAACACCGGAAACAGAATCAGGAACGGCAACAAACTGCGCCAGGCGCTTTCGCGGGCGTCCTTGTCGCGGGCATCGGATTCCTGGGCCACGGCGATGCGTTCACCACGGGCGGTGGTGTGCACCAGCACGCGAAAATTTTCGCCGACCATGGCGACGGTGGACAGGCCATCGGCGAGGCTGGCCGGAAACGGCAAAGGCAAGGCTTCATCCGTGGTGCCCGTGGCCCTTGGGCTGTCACTCAGGTGCTGGATGATCACCCGGGTTTCTTCGTCATCGCCTTTAAGCGCCGGGCCTTGTGGGTATTGCAGGGTCATGTGCTGGCGGTCATACAGCATCGCCACCTGGCGCAAGGTGGCGTCCTGCTGTTCGTGGGTTTCTTCAAACGCCGAGACAAAGGCGAACACGCTGGCCACCAAGGCCACCAGCAAAATAGCGAGGGATAACGCCACCGACAGGCGCAGTTGCACTGACTCGCTCAGACGTTTTTTGAAACCATCCATCCCATGCCCCTGACGTTCTTGATCACGTGAGTGCCCAATTTGCGCCGCAAGGCGTGAATCAGGAATTCGATGGCGTTGCTTTCCACCTCATTGCCCCAGCCATACAAGCGGTCTTCCAACTCGCTGCGCGAAAGGATGGCGCCGGGACGAATCAACAGCGCTTGCAGCAGCGCAAATTCGCGACTGGAAAGGGCGACCTCATGCTGTTCTTGCGTACTGGCTTGCTTGGTGAGCAGGTTCAGCGTCACCACGCCATTGCCCAGCAACGATTGAGCGCTGCCGCCTTTGCGGCGTAATACCGCACGCATGCGTGCGAGCAGTTCCGGGATATCGAAGGGCTTGAGCAAGTAATCATCGGCGCCGCCGTCAAGGCCCCGCAGGCGGTCGTCGAGGCTGTCGCGGGCGGTGATGATCAGCAAGGGCACGGGGTTGTTGCGTGCGCGAATCGTGTCCAGCACGTCGAGGCCATCCTTGCCAGGCAGGCCAAGGTCGAGCAGCACCAGGTCATAGGGATGGGTGTCGAGGGCGGCGAGGGCGGTGAGGCCATTCTTGACCCAGTCAGCGGCATAGCTCGCGTCGCTGAGCGCACGCTGGATCGCATCGCCAATCATCGGGTCGTCCTCGACCAGCAGTATTCGCATAAGTCTCTCCGCACAAAAAGCACGCGCGGCGAGGTGATCGCCGCGTGTGTATTGAAGCACCTGGGCAGGCATTTGTCCGATATCAGCCTTTCATCAGGTCGAAGGTCTTGAGCAGGTCGTCCATCGAGGCTTTGCACTCTGCCTGGTTCGGGTTGCCGTCACGCAGGGCCGAGAGGGCGCGGTCGATGGCTTTGTCGAGCACGTGCCAGTCGTTGGCGGCACGTGGCTTGATCCCGGCTTCAGCGCTGTCCCAGCTGGTTTCCAGGTCTTTGATGCGGGCTTTGGCACCTGCCAGGTCGTTCTTGGCGACAAGACCGGAAACGTCTACCGCGATGTTACGAAACGCCGACAGATCACCCAGTTGCGACATATGGCGCTGGCTGCTGGTGGGGTTGACCGCGCTGGCAGGTTTGTCAGCTGGCTTGGAACAACCGGTGGCGATGCCCAGCATGAAAATCGCTGAAACAATGGCGGCGTGGCGGATCACATTGCGAATTTTGCTCATGGCAGTTTCCTTGGAGTGAGAGTTTATTGAATGAGGGTTTTACGGCTGCCGATGCTGATTTGCGCCACGGCCACCAGCAACACGATCACGCACAAGAACAGCGCGCTGGTCCAACTGGCGCCCATGCCCAGGCCGCCGTACGTCTTGGCTTGGGTGAGCAGGTCGCCGAGGGAGGCGCCGAACGGGCGGGTGAGGATGTAGGCGATCCAGAAGGTCAGCACGCTGTTGACGCCCAGGCGCCAGGCCAGCAGTGTCACGCCGATTAAACCGGCGAAAATCACCGCGCCGAGGGTAAAGCCCAGGCCCAGGGCTTCGGTGGCCAGGTCACCGGCGGCGGTGCCTAAAGCGAAGGTGCACAGCACGGTGGTCCAGTAGAACCACTCGCGCCGTGGGGTCACGATGTCGCGGATCGACAGGCTGCGCTCGGTGCGATACCAGACGATGAAGTTAAGCGCGAGCAGCACCGAAAAAATCGCCGTACTGGTGTACAGGCTGACGTCGAGCTTATCGGTGAGGATATCGGTGATCTGTGTGCCGACAATGCTCACCAGCACCACCGTCAGCCAGTAGATCCAGGGCGTGTAGGCCTTGGTGCGCAGTTGGCAGAACAACGCGAGCCCCAGCAAAGCGGCCATGCCGAAGCTGGTCCAGCCGGCGCCGAAGCCTGCATCCACGGCGAGGTAATCCGCGCCGGTTTCGCCCACGGTGGTGGACAGTATCTTGATCACCCAGAATGACAGCGTCACCTCGGGTACTTTGTTCAGCCAACGGGCTGCTGTGGCATTCATCGGGGTTACCTCTCCTTGACTGCGCAGTGGTTGGCGCAGGGGAGAAGGTAAGCCCCGACACTTAGCTGAGACTGAGGGCCTGGGTTTTTTTCAATACATGCGCCGTGCCGAGTGTCGTGAGGTGCACCACACTGCCGGTGGGCGGGGCTTGCAGGCCGGAACTGCGCACCAGAATCGCCTGGCCCGGTTCATCCTCGGCAGGCTGCAACACCACGGTCAACGTGCAGGTATTGCCGCCGAATTCGCGCTCGGTCACGACACCACGGCAGCCCGACAGGTCGGTGGTACTCAGCTGCAATTGCTCCGGGCGCAGCATGATCCGCGTTGCTGCGTGGTCCGCCGTACTGTCCACCGGCACACGGCCTAGCCCGCAATGCGCCCAGCCAGCTTCAACACGGGCGGGCATCACCACCGCTTCGCCGAGGAACAACGCGGTTTGCTCATCGACCGGGTATTGGTACAGGTCCATCGGGTGGCCCGCCTGCACCAGGCGCCCCTGGCGCATCACTGCCAATTGGTCGGCAAACGACAGCGCTTCACTTTGATCATGGGTGACCAGGATCGTGGTGATGCCCGCGTCGCTCAGCAGGCGCGCGACCATTTTGCGCATGGCCGAGCGCAGGCCGGTGTCCAGCGCGGAAAACGGTTCATCCAGCAACATCAACCGGGGTTGCTGGGCCAAGGCCCGGGCGAGTGCCACGCGTTGCTGCTGGCCGCCAGACAGTTCATGGGGCCAGCGCCGGGCCATGTTGGCGTCGAGGGCCACGCTGTCCATCAGTTCGGCGATGCGCGTGTGCCGGGCTTCACCTTGGGTGGCCAGGCCAAAGCCGATATTGTCGGCCACCGTCATGTGCGGGAACAGCGCGCCATCCTGCGGTACATAGCCGATCTGGCGCTGGTGGGCCGGCACCGCATGGGTGGCGTCGACCAATACCTGGCCGTTGAGCGTGAGGCTGCCGGTGTCGGGGAATTCAAAGCCGGCGATCATGCGCAGCAGGGTGGTCTTGCCCGAGCCCGAAGGCCCGACGATCACTGTGCGGCTGCCGGTGGGCACCGCCAGGGAGACGTCCGCCAGGGCACGCTGGGTGCCGAAGGTCTTGCAGAGGGCGTGGAGTTCGAGGGCGTTCATCGGCCTGCCGTGCGTTTGGATTGATGGTAGAGAAGGCCGGTTAACGGCAGTGACAACAGGATCATGATCAGCGCGTAAGGCGCGGCAGCGGCGTAGTCGATTTCGCTGGTCAGCGCCCAGAAACCGGTGGCCAGGGTGCGCGTGCCGTTAGGCGCCAGCAGCAAGGTGGCGGTCAGCTCGTTGGTGATCGCCAGGAACACCAGCGCCGCACCCGCAGCCGCAGCAGGCGCGGCCAGCCGCAAAGTGATCAGCCACAGGGCGCGGCCCGGCGAACGGCCGAGGCTGCGCGCCATGTTTTCCAGTTCTACCGGCGCCTGGGCGATACCCGCGCGCAGGCTCACCAGCGCCCGTGGCAGGAACATCAGCAAATAGGCGAGCAGCACGGTGATGGTGGTCTGGTAGATCGGCCGGGCGAAATGAATGGTCACTGTGACCAAGGCCAGCGCCACCACAATGCCGGGCAACGAACTGGTGATGTAGTTGCAGCTTTCCAGGATGCGCTGTAAACGCCCTGGCGCCCGAATCGACAGCCACGCAATCGGCACCGCCGCACAGGTGGTCAGCACGGCACCGGCCACGCCCAGTAGCACGGTCTGCTCCAGCGCGGGCAGCAGTTCGTTGAACTGCCAGACCTCACGGCCACCGGCGATCAGCCACTTGCCCAGGGTGATCAACGGCACACCCAGGGCCAGCGCGCAGGTCAGCCCTTGCAGGCCAAGGGCGAGCAGCGTGGTGCGCGTGCGCAGGCTCACAATACGTTGCTCGCGTGCGCTGCCGGAGCCGACCCGCGCATAACGCGCATGCCCGCGTGCAGCGGATTCCGCCGTGAGCATCGCCAAACAACACAGCGCCAGCACCGCCGCAAGCATATTGGCGGCAGGGCCGTTAAAGGTGGATTTGAACTGATCGAAAATCGCGGTGGTGAACGTATCGAAACGAATCATCGCGTACAAGCCGTATTCGGCGAGTAAATGCAGGCCTACCAGCAGTGCGCCGCCGCAGATCGCCAGGCGCAACTGCGGCAGCACCACGCGAAAAAATACCGCCCAGGGCTTGAGGCCCAGGGACTCGGCCACGTCTTCAATGGCAGGGTCGAGCCGGCGCAAGGTCGCCGCCACCGGCAAGTACAAAAACGGGAAATAGGCAATCACCGAGACCAGCACGCCGGCCGGCAAACCATGCATCGACGGCACCAGGCTGACCCAGGCGTAACTGTGCACAAACGCCGGCACCGCCAGCGGCGCAACCGCCAGCAGCGACCACACACGGCGCCCTGGCAGGTTGGTGCGCTCGGTCAGCCACGCCAGCGCAATGCCCAGCACCACGCACAAGGGCAGGGTGAACACCACCAGCAACACGGTGTTGACCAGCAGTTCACCCACACGCGGACGCCACACCAACGCTTCAATCTGCGCCCAGCCGATTTGCCAGGACACGCCGATCACAAACGCAATGGGCAGCAGCGCCAGCAGCGACACCACTACTGACAAACTGGTGACCCACGTGCCCCCACGGCTTTTAAACAAACCGTGGGCGCGTTTACGCGGTTGCGCCTGCGTTAAGGCGGGAGCTAAAGGTTCAGGCAGCAATCAGAGCAGTCCGGCTTGGGTCATCAGTTCGACGGCCTTTTTGCTGTTGAGCTTGGAGGCGTCCACTTTCGGCGCGTCCAGCTGGGCTAGCGGTGTCAGCTTGGGGTTGGACTGTGCGCCCTGGCCCACGGCGTATTCGAACGAGTTGCCGTCCTTGAGGATCGCCTGGCCGTCTTTGCCGGTGATCCACTTCAAGAAGGCCTGGGCTTCTTCCTTATGCTTGCTGGAGGCCAATACACCGGCGCCGGAGATGCTCACAAAGGCGCCTGGATCCTGGTGTTTGAAGTAGTGCAATTGGGTGTTTTTGCTGTTTTCGCCGGTCTTGGATTGGTCGACAAAGCTGTAGTAGTGATAAATAACGCCGCTGTCGACCTGGCCGGCGTTGACGGCTTTAAGCACCGCGCTGTTGCCACGGTAGATGCTCGCGTTGGCTTTCATCGCCTTGAGCCAGTCGAGGGTGGCGGCTTCGCCTTTGAGTTCCAGCACGGCGGCGACGATAGCCTGGAAGTCGGCACCGGCCGGTGAGGCAGCCCAGCGGCCTTTCCAGCTTGGCGAGGCCAGGTCCAGCAGGGACTTTGGCAGCTCGGCTTCTTTGAGTTTGCTCGGGTTGTAAACGAACACCGTCGAACGTGCGGCGATGCCCAGCCACTTGCCGTGGGCGGGGCGGTAGGCGGCGTCCACTTGTTCCAACGTGCTCGGCGCTACTGGCGCGAACAGCCCGGCGTTGTCCACCAGCACCATGGCCGGGGAGTTTTCGGTGAGGAACACGTCGGCCGGTGAGGCTGCACCTTCCTGCACGAGCTGGTTGCCCATCTCGGTGTCGTCGCCATTGCGGATGGTTACCGGAATCCCGGTTTCCTCGGTGAAGCCCTCAACCCAGGCCTTGGTCAGGCTTTCGTGCTGGGCGTTGTACACCACGATGCCGGCGGTTTCGGCGGCATACACTTGCCCGGCGCCAACCAATGCAGTGGCGAGCAGGGCTTTAGTGAGGAAAGACGGTAGACGGGAAGCCATACGTTGAATGCTCCGGTTTTTATGTAGGCACGGGAAGCCCGTGAGGGGTCGACTGAGACTAGACCAATAGGAATCATTTGCATATTGAGGCGCGGCGAATGTAGAGGCGCAGATGAGAAAAAAACGTCAAATAAACGGTTAACAAATGTGATGAGGCCTATTAAATGACGCAGGTCAAATGTGGGAGCTGGCTTGCTCGCGGATGCAGTGGTTCAGTCAGCATCTCTGGGTCTGACCCACCGCATTCGCGAGCAAGCCAGCTCCCACCGTTTTTATTGTGTTCAGGCAGGCGGGGCTGTGGGTTTAAGGCACTCGATGGATCGGTCCACGGTGGTCTTGGCCATCTCCAGCAAATGCCACACCGCCAGAATCTTCGCGCGCTGGGGACTGGCCAGCAGATCACCGCAATTGAGTGCGGTAGCTGAAGCACTGTCGAGCAAGCTGGCGGTGTAGAGCAGGGCGTCTTCGAAGCTCAGGTCTTCGATTTTAACGCCGTTGGAGGGTAGGTAATGGTCGATGGCGCGGTTGAAGGCGGCGCGGTCTTTGGTGGTGTTGCGGGGTGGGTCGGGGACGACTTTTTTCATTGTTTAGCTACCTTTTGGATTCAAGGAGCCGAACCGTTCGCGACTAAACGTAGGGTGGCGGCTGTACGCAGGTTAGTCGACCGGACCAAAAGGTAAAAACCGGCGCACCCGAGGGCGCCCTGCGCACAGCCACCATAAAACCTCATGGAGGGCCATGCACCTTTTGGAATACCGAGCGACTAAACCCGATCACTGATAAGCAGTGACGGATCGCAGACTAGCCATCGATTCCAACAGGCACAAGGCGGCAAGGATTGTCTAGGAAACGTCCTGCAATTTAAAGGGACGCGCCCTGCTGGCCCTTTAAAAATCATGACCAAATGCCACTAATCTCGCCACAGATCGTTCCCACGCGCAGCAAAGGAACGCAGCCTGGGACGCTCCGCGTCCCGCCCACAACATTCAAGTTTTGCGCAGGTGCGACGCGGAGCGTCACGGGCTGCATTCCCACGCGGGAGCGTGGGAACGATCTATCAAGTCCGGCCATTTTTGTAGGCGTTAATTTCTAGTGATGTAGGCAACTTCCCAAATATCACTCAGCCTTCCCGACCTTGTGTCCGAGCCCTGTTCGCCTGCTTATATTCCAACGCCATCTTCATTGCATTCAGGGATACGAAGCATGGCGCAGGGCTATATCAACGACCGCCTCACGGACTACATCAGCTTGAAAAACCAGTTGATGGGTCATGCCCCGGGACGGCAGCGTGCCGATCCCTACAGCGTGATCTGCTCGCTGTAAGAGGCCTGGCTTGTGCGCCATGCCGAGGCAATCGGTCGGGAGCTGGACGCGCGCGCCGCCACCCAAGTGGTCAACAACTATGACCTGCTGCAAAGTCTTCTCGGGTACGGCTCGTTGGGAGTGGGCAGCTCAACATCGGCGTGGGCGCGGCATCTGGACGAAGTGGCGCAGACGCTGGAAGAGATTGAGCGGCTGCACCAGCGCCTGAAAACCGCAGGCTTGGAGCGTGAGGCTTTTTTGCGCCAGCGCCAGGCGCTGTTTGGGCTGCTGGATACCCAGTTGCAAGGCGCGGCGCGATTTGGCACGGGGTTGCGAGGTAATCAGGCGCTGAAAAGATATTGGGGGTTTCAACCAAAAGCTATCTGCACAAGGGTGAGATTGCCGGGTATGCGCAGCGGATGCGGAGCATTGCGCAGACCTCGAAGTGATTGGGGATGGGCACCTATGTGGGCTTGGCACTGGACGTGGGCGTGGCAGGGTTGGAGATCAAGGAGGCGTGTGTGGAGGGACGCGAGGCGCAGTGTCGGCGGGCGAAGTATGTGGAAACGGGGAAGTTGGTGGGTGGCGTAGGGGGCGCTTATGGCGGAGGGAAGGCGGGCGCGAAAATAGCCCGTCTCGGCTGCAAGGTTTTTTTGGGCGTCGTGGCTAAAGGAAACGGTGACCTGGCTTGCGCAGTGATCGGCGGCGCTGCGGGAGGGTTTGCAGTAGGCAATGTAGTTGGCGATTTCGGTGCGTTTCTGGGCGGGCAAATCGAAGAGATCGACGGTGATCTGATCTTTCAGCCAGAGGGCGCATAAGCATGGATTTTCAACTCATCCTTGCAATCATTCTATCCATAGCGACGTTCGTTTTTGGCGGACTCACTTTCTACGCCGAGTGCACAAAGCTCGAAGCCCTGGAAAGCTACTTCAGCGAAAACGAGGTGGTCTGCGCCAACAAACGGTTTTGGGGCAGAAACAAGCACATCGACAGGTTTCATCGCATGCTCGTGATCAGTGACCTGTTGGGCATGCCTAAATTTCACATTAAAAGAGGCGAGGTGACCGAGGCAGAGGTGGCGGCCGTCCCCCTGTCCCTCAAGCGTTGGGCGGTGTGGCCGTATCATTTTGGGATGGTATGGTTTGCTGGCTGTATCCTCTGGTCCATCTTGTATGGCTGGTAGCCTGCGGCCATCAGATCGTTCCCGCGCTCTGCGTGGGAACGCAGCCTGGGACGCTCCGCGTCCCGCCCACAACATTCAAGTTTTGCGCAGGTGCGACGCGGAGCGTCACGGGCTGCATTCCCACGCGGGAGCGTGGGAACGATCTGTTAGCGCATATGCAGGATAATCGGGCTACTACTGGCCGGGTCGGTATGCCCACGCAGCTTGTTCACCGCCGCAGCCTCCACCGCGCCGCCGTTGTTGCCCCATGTACCGCGCACGTAGCTCAACACCTGGGCGATTTCCTGGTCGGACAATTGCTCGCGGAATGCCGGCATGCGGTACGCGTCCGGCATACCGGCGGTCACGATGCGTTGCGAGCCATTGAGGGTGATGTTGATCGCCGAGGCACCTTCCTTGGCCAAGGCTGAGGTAGCACCGGCCAACGGTGGCATCCACTCCGGCTGGCCTTTGCCGTCCAGGCCATGGCAGGAGGCGCAGCGGGTGGCATAGGTGTGGGCACCCGGTGCGCTCGTGTCGAGCGCTGCCGTCTGGTACTGCCACGGTGAACCGTCACGCTGCGGGTCGCCCGGCAGTGATTTGAGGTAACGCGCAATGGCGGCCAGGTCGTCGTCCTGCATGAACTGCGTGGAGTTGTTAAACGCCTCGGTCATCGAGCCATACACCACTGCGTGTTTATTACGCCCGGTCTTGAGGAACTGCACAATCTCCGGCTCGCTCCAGCGGCCCAAACCGGTGTTGTGGTCCTGGCGCAGGCTGGGTGCGTACCAGCCGTCGAGCAAGGCACCGGCGAGGAATGGCGCGCCGGACTCGTCAAATGCCTTCTCGTTAAACGCCAGCCCACGCGGCGTGTGGCAACTGCCGCAGTGGCCGGGGCCTTGGACGATATAGGCGCCACGGTTCCACAACGCGTCCTGCTCGGGTTTGGCGGCATAGGTTTTAGTCGGCGCGAACACGCCGTTCCACAGTGCGATGGGCCAGCGCATGTTCAGTGGCCACGGGATGCTGCTGGGAATGTTCGGCTCGCTGGCCGGTTGCACGCCTTGCATAAAAAACGCATACAGCGCACGCATGTCGTCGTCGCTGAGTTTCACGTAGGACGGGTAGGGCATGGCCGGGTAGAGCCGTCGCCCGCCCGGTGCCACGCCGTGGCGCACGGCGCGGTCGAAGTCGGCCAGGCTGTAGGTGCCGATGCCGACGTTCTTGTCTGGCGTGATGTTGGTGGCATGAATGGCGCCCAGCGGGGTGGCCATCTCCAGGCCGCCGGCAAACGGCGCTTTGCCCGGCAGGCTGTGGCAGGCCACGCAATCACTGACGCGGGCGACGTATTCGCCACGGCTGACCAGTGTCGGGTCAGCCGTGGCGTTGGCCTGTTCAAACGGCGAAGCAGGTTGACGGGTGACGTACCAGGCCAGCAGGCCGGCGGCGACTGCGCCGGCCAGCACCAGCCAGCCAGCGGTTCTAGCCAATCGTTGGTTGTTCATAGGCGTTCCTTGTCGGTCAGGCGAAGGTGTATCGGCTCAGGGGCAGGCTGCGGATGCGCTGGCCGGTCAAGTGCGCCACCGCATTGGCCACGGCAGGCGCCACTGCGGGTAGCGGCGGCTCGCCGATACCGCCCATCTTTTCGCCGCTCTCGACGATCTTTACGTGCACCTTGGCCATCCGCGAGGGTGGCAGGATCGGGTAAAGGTCGTAGTTGCGCGCCCGTGGTTTACCGTCCACGTACACCGCTTCTTCCACCAACGTTTGTGACAAGCCCAACGCTACGGCGCCGTTGACCTGGGCCTCGATGATCGCCGGGTTGACGATGCTGCCAGGGTCGATGGCTTCCCAGATGTTATGCACCTTGACCTGGCCGTTTTCGATCGACACTTCGGCAACCACCGCCGCATGCGAGCCAAATGGCGAGGCCATGGCCACCCCACGGGCACGCCGGCTGCCGTCTTCTGCGGTATACGGGCCACGTTTCCAGCCACCGGACAACTCGCCCACCGCTTGCAGCAACGTGGTCAGGCGTTTGTTGTCGCGCAGCAGGTGCAGGCGCAACTCATACGGGTCATGGCCGCCTTTGTCAGCCAGTTCATCGAGGAAGGCTTCGTAGAAAAAGTCATTCAGCGAGTTGCCCACCGAGCGCCAGTAGCCGAGCATGGCCGGGCCTTTGACGTAGATCTGGGCGATGCGTTTGTTGGGAATCGCGTAGGACTTGCCTGACAACCCTTCAAGAGCCGTCGGGTCGATTTTGTCGCCCTGTTTGCCGGCGATGGCTTCGGATGGGCCTTCGGTGGCGCTCACGGCTTCGATGGCCACCGGCAAGCCTTTGTCATCCAGCGCCGCGCGGAACTTGACCACCGCGACCGGGCGCAGCACATCGCGCAGGAACTCTTCTTCGCGGCTCCAGATCAGCTTGACCGGGCGTCCCACAGCCTTGGCCAATGCGACGGCCTGCGGGTACGGGTTGGCTGAGTCGTACAGGAAATGCCGACCGAAAAAGCCGCCCAGCAACGGCGAATGCAAGGTGATCTTTGACACATCCAGCCCGGTGCGCTTGGCGATGTCGGCGCGGAACATGTCTGGCGCCTGGTTGGGCAGCCAGACTTCCAGCGTGCCGTCCGGGTTATAGCGCGCCAGGGCCGATGGCGGCTCCAGTTGGGCGTGGTTGACGTACTGGTTGTGGTAGGTGGCTTCGACCTTGGTCTTGGCGTTTGCCAGCGTGGCGTTGACGTCGCCTTCGTTTTCTTCGTCGCGGGCCGGGCCTTGCTGGGCGGCGAGGAAGTCACGGTATTTGTCGCTGGAAAAATCCGCCGGCATGGCGCGCACTGTAGAGTCAGCGGCGGCTTCCAGCCATTCGACCTGAATAGCTTCTACTGCACGCTTGGCGTGCCACCAGCGCTCGGCCACCACGGCCACGGCGCCAGGCAGTTGATGCACCGAGTGCACGCCTTTCATGGCCTCAACTTGCGCCTGATTGCGCAGGCTGCCCACGGTCATGCCCAGGCGCGGCGCATGCTGCACGGCGGCGTGGAGCATGCCGTCGACCTTGAGGTCGATGCTGTATTGCGCCTTGCCGGTGGATTTGTCGTAGGCATCCAGGCGTTTGACCGGCTTGCCGATCCAGCGGAACTGGCTCGGGTCGCGCAGGGTGATGGTGGACGGGTCAGGCACCGGCATGTCGAGGGCGCGGCTGGCGAGTTCACCGTAGCCCAGCGAGCGGCCCGAGGCGGCGTGTACCACGCGGCCGGGGGTGGTGGTCAGTTGCGCGACCGGCACGCCCAGTTGCTCGGCGCCGGCCTGCAACAGCATGGCGCGGGCCAGGGCGCCCAGGCGGCGCATTACCGGGTAACTCATGCGCACCGACATGCTGCCGCCGGTGATGCGCATGCCGTTTTCCATCACCACATAGGCATCGCCCGGTGGCGCGGCTTCGACGACAAAGGTGGCAGGGTCGGCGTCCAATTCTTCACCAACAATTTGCGCCATGGCGGTGTGGGTGCCTTGGCCGCCTTCCATAAAGGGGCTGAGCAGGCGCACCGTGCCGTCTGGGCGAATCTCGAGAAACGCCGGCACCTGCGTGCCGCGCTCCGCAGGGTTGGCGGTGGCCGCGAAGGCGCGGCCGCCACCCAGCGGCAGGCCGAAACCAATCACCAGCGCGCCCACGGCGGTGCTGGCCAGAAAGCGCCGGCGTGACAGGTTGACCGGGTCGCCCAGGGCCACATCAAGCAGTTCGTTGCGCGTATTCATCATGCGCGCTCCTTCTGCTGGGCCAAATCCTGCATGGCGGTGTGGATGGCGTTATAGGTGCCGCAGCGGCACAGGTTGACCATCGCGGCATCGATTTGCGCGACCGTCGGCGCGGGGGTGTGCTTGAGCAGCGCCGTGGCCGCCATCACCTGCCCGGACTGGCAATAGCCGCATTGCGCCACCTGATGCTCGACCCAGGCGGCGACCACGTGCTTGCCCACCGCATCGTCCTCAATGGCCTCGATGGTCGTGACCTCGCGGCCGACCACACCTGCCACCGGGGTAACGCAAGAGCGCACCACATTACCGTCCACCAGTACCGAACAGGCGCCGCACTGGGCCAGGCCGCAACCGTACTTGGTGCCGGTCATGCCGAGGTCGTCGCGGATCACCCACAGCAGCGGCGTGTCGGCGTCGGCATCGACCTGGTAGGTCTTTTGGTTGATACGTAATTCCATGGCGGGTTCACCTGCTGATCATCGGTTGGTGGTGCTGAGCTCTTTTGAGCCCTTATAAGAAGAGTGGGACTTGTGGCCCATCGTTGCACTCTAGACCACGGCGCAAGGGCTATCTATCCGCCAGTCGATAAGTCGGAGGATCAGGCAAGTATTTCGCAGGAATGCACTACCGGCAGCTTGATCGCTCCCACGCTCCGCGTGGTAACGCATCCTGTGACGCTCTGCGTCACGGCGTCAGAAGCGGGACGCGGAGCGTCCAGGGCGGCATTCCTTTGCGGCGCGTGGGAACGATCCTATAGGCACTCCTTTGTGTGTAGGCAACCTCTGATCCGACCCGGCTCGCCGCACTTTTTTTGATTCTCCTGATCTATCCCTGTCACGACCCCACTCATTCAGAGTGTGGGCAGCAGAATCAGACCCGGTGCCGATGGATCGAACGTCACATACTTGTATCTCCCGCTGGCCGTTGTTTTTGGTTGTTCTTTTGGCACTGTTTGCCAGTGGTTGCAGCCAGCAGCAGGGCCGCGATATCGCCAGCCAGTTCAGCAATGGCAGGCCCGATGAGTTCTTTCAGACCAGCGTTGACCGCATGGCAACCCTGAGCATGCGCGACAACTTGCAAAGCCTGTATCTGCTGATGAGCAAGCTCTACCTGCGCAACCCCAGCCAGTGGCGCCTATCCGGTTACCCGGATGCGGTGAGTGCCGCGCGGGAAATCCGCCAGGCCATCGAGCATCAGCAACCGCTGCCGGCCCTCGGCGAGCGGCGCGATCTCGCGGCCTTGAGTTACTCGTTAAGCCCCGACTTCAAAGGCGACCGGGTCGGTGCGTTTATCTACGCGATCGGCAGCATGCTGGTGACCGCCCACGGCGGCCGCACCCAGTTCTATATGACTGACTCGATCAACCCGCAGTTTGTCAGCAACGCCGCACGCAATATCGAAAAAGCCACCTGGCTGCTCAGTCAGCGCCAGGATGCCAATGGCGTGTTGCTGCTGTTTTCCAACGAGATATCGGAGGAGGGCAGTAACCTGAGCTTTGCGGTCGAGTTCGGCAAAGTGGTTGCGCGCCTGGACTTGCTCGCGCAGATGCTCGATGAACGCTACCGACGTGTGGCGCTCAACTACGCGCAGAGTTTGCTGCTGATGAATTTCTTGCCGGTGCAGTAATGTAGGTACGGTATTTCCCTTTCAGGTGTAGGAAGTGGCCTATCTTAAGTCCCCACGCTTGAAACACCCCTCGGTGGGCAATAGCCTCAGACTTTTCTCAACGGATGAGTGCCTACCTTGGGTAAGCGAAAAACGGTTTGGCCTACGGATCGCGAAGTTCGTCTGCGATTCATTCTCTTTGCGGTGATCGACGTGGCAAGCGCCCAGGGTGTTCCTGCCGAGGTGTTATTGACCGCACATAAACTGCTGCGCGACTCGCCGGCGGAGTCTCAGTTACGTAAAGCCCTGGCTGACATCCTGGCCTGCGATGAAATGGCGGGGTTCAGTTTCCTCAGGGGGTCTGAGGCGGATGATTTTATGCGCACGATCGAACCGCTCACGGACGCGACTGATCACCAGGTTTTGCTCTCGGGTTAGATCGTTTATTTCCTTAAGTGAGGTCGCAAGGCTTTAATCGCATATCCATCCTGACGTTTATGCGGTGCCAGTAGCGGCTTTAAACGTCTTTACAGCGATTTATCTGTTATCACGCCCGGTGTCGCTGTCCTGTTCACCCAAGCAAGCTCCCGAACAGCCATTTGTGCTGCTCTGCCGTCGTCTTGCGCCGTCGCCCGGTGTCTCTAGAATCGGCGCCAGAACTTAGCCATTTCCTGTCGATTACGGAGTTTCGAACATGATGAACGCAATGCAGATGCCGATGAACACGTCCATGCCAATGATGCCGATGATGGGCATGCCGATGATGATGGCGACCATGAAGTGCGAAATGGCGGGCGACGCCATGATGTGCACCATGAAGCCGGCGGCCGGTATGGACATGGCGCAGTTCAAGACCAATGCCGACATGATGGCGATGATGATGAACTGCGGCATGCCGATGATGATGCAGTGCGCAAATATGTCGATGCTGTGCATGTCGGCCGATGCCATGAAGATGATGGCTGACATGAACATGCCGATGATGACCATGGGCATGTCGATGCCGATGATGAAATGCATGATGGAATGCAGCGTGATGGGCCACAGCATGATGTGCAAAATGCTGCCAATGCCAGGCATGAGCATGGCCATGATGGAAAGCTGCTGCATGCTCATGAACAAACTGATGAATGACTGCGCCATGCCGATGATGATGAGCTGCAACGGCATGCCTATGATGTGCTGCACCTGCTGACCGCTGCTGCCTAAAACGCAAAAAAAAGCCCCGACTTGTCGGGGCTTTTTGCATTCAGTCCAGGCGTTCCGGGTAGGTGATCACCAAAAATGCCACCGCCTCGCTGTCCGCCGGGTTGCGGTAGCGGTGGGGCTGGTCGGCGTAGAACAGGATCGAGTCGCCGGTGGAGAGCAAGTAGCGCTCATCGTTGACGCTGACTTCCAGTACGCCCTGGGCCACCACCAGGTTTTCCTGAATGCCGGGGCCGTGACCGGCAGAAATTTCTTCGCCGAGCGCACGCAAGCGGATTTCGTAAAATTCCGATTGGCGGGCGGTATCAAAGGGAAACAACGCACGGCTGACGAATGCCCCGTCGGCACTTACCAGGCGTTTGCTTTGTCGCGCCGGCAACACCTCGACGCCTTCAAAGGCACGGTCCTCCAGAAAGGCCGCGACCGACACCTTCAAGCCTTTGGCGATTTTGCACAGCACCTTGATCGACGGCACGCTGCGGCCCGATTCGATCTGCGCCAGCATCGCCCGGCTCACGCCACACGCGCGTGCCAACCCGTCCAGCGAGAGGTGGCGCTTACTGCGCAAACGTTGCAGGTTCTGCGCCACGCACAGGCTGGTGTCGTCATCCTCAATCGCAGGTTTTGGCAGTGCTTGGGCTGATTCGGGCAGTACCTGTAAAAAATTCATCGGCGTTACGCCCGGCGCGTATCACTGGCGGTTGCGGTGTGGGCGGAGAACACCGCAAGCCCCGCGCGTGCCGCGTACATCGCCCACATCAGCTCGGCCGCGGCACGCGCCTGGCGGCGTTTACGGTGGAGGGTGAAGTCAATAACGCTGGCGGATGTTTGCATGGGGGAAATCTCGTGGGCGACTCAATGCCTCCACAGTAATGCGTGCTGGTTATTTCTTTAAATACTGAGTTTGCATGTGTTAATGCGATTTTGGACTTAGAAAATAATCCCGGTCCGATGCTGTTGTGGGAAGGGTCTGGTCCGTTAATTAAGCGTGACCTGGTGAGCCTGCCTGGCTTCCCATCACTGTTCGCGTGATGGCCCAGGCTTTGTCACGCCCCCGAATGCCAAGGATTTACCCCATGCTGTTGCGCCAACCCCCACTGCTGTTTGCCGCCCTGACCCTCAGTTCACTGGCGCACGCCGATACCCTGCAACTGGCCCCGGTCGAGGTCTCCAGCAGCGAAGCCAGCGCTGGCGAGGTGGCCCAGGCGCAGCTCAAGAGCGTGCCCGGTGGCACCAGTTTCATCGATATGAGCAGCGTGAAACGGGGGCGCGTCAGCACCAACGAAGACGTGTTCAAGTACCAGGCCGGCGTCTATGCCAAGGCGGCGAATAATGAAGGCGTGAAGTTGTCGATCCGCGGTTCCGGCCTGAACCGCAGCCCCGGCTCCCACGCCTCGGGCCTGTATGAAATGCTCGACGGTTTGCCGCTCACCGGCCCCGGCGGCACGCCCTATGAACTCAAGGACCCGCTGTGGCAAAGCCGCGTCGAGGTGCTGCGCGGCGCCAACGGTTTTGACCAGGGCGCCCTGGCCCTGGGTGGCTCGGTCAACTATGTCACGCACACCGGCTATGACGCGCCGAAGTTGCAGGTGCGCTATGAAGTGGGCAGTCGCGGTTATGCCCAACGCGAAATCAGCTCCGGCCAGGTGCTGGGCGACGCCGACTACTACATCAGCCTCACCGACTCCGAATCCGACGGCTACCAGCACCAGAGCGCCGGCACCGGCAAGGGCATTGCGGCCAACTTTGGCTACCGGTTCAACCCGGACCTGGAGACGCGCTTCTATTTTCGCTACCGCGAAACCACCAACGACAGCCCCGGCAAGCTGACGCGCTACCAGATCAGCCACGATCCAACCGCCGCCAACAGCCTCAACGCCGCCCGCGACTCGAAACGCCTGCAGCCGGGCTCGACCTGGATCGCCAACAAGACCACCTTGCAGCTCGATGACACTTCCCGCGTCGAGGTGGGGCTGGCCTATCACGACTACCCGATGGATTTGCGCGAAGGGCTCAACCGCCTGAAAGTCGCCTACACGGATGTCAGCGGCACCCTGAACTACATTCGCCAGGACAGTTGGTTCGGCCACGACAGCAAAACCACCATTGGCCTGCGCACCACCCAGGCGATGCCCAACAACGGTGCCTCGGAATATGTGCGCGTACCGTCGAGCAACCCCGCCACCTATTACGCCCCCGGCACCAAGACCCGCGACTACAGCTACCTGGGTTCCGACACGGTGTTGCATATCGGCAACGAGCTGGAACTGGTGCAAGACCTGTGGCTGACCACCGGCCTGGCTGCGATCTACACCCGCCGCGAAACCCAGGTCAGCTACCCGCAAGGGCAGGCGCCGCTCAGCCAGCATGATTGGGACTACGCGCCGCGCATTGGCCTGCGCTATGACTTCACCCCGCAGTTGCAGGTGTACGGCAACCTGAGTCGCTCGGTCGAACCGCCGCACGCGTGGTCGATGATTTGGGGCTCCAACAAGTATTTCACCGGCGGCCCGGCCAAGGGGCTGGCCCGCGAAGGCGTGAGCTTGCGCAATCAGACCGCCACTACCCTGGAGATAGGCGGGCGTGGTGAGCAATGGTTCGGCCAGTGGGATTTGGCGTTGTATCGCTCCGAAGTGCGTCACGAACTGCTCACAGTGGAGACCCAGGCGCAGACACAGACCAGCAGCGCCGTCGTCGCCGAAGCCAACGCCAGCCCCACCGTGCACCAGGGCGTGGAGTTGAGCCTGCTCAGCCCACTCTGGGACGGCGGTGGTAATGGCCAGTTGGCCTTGCGCCAGGCCTACACCTACAGCGATTTTCACTACCGTGACGACGACCGCTTCGGCGCCAACACCTTGCCGGGCATCCCCAAGCATTACTACCAGGCGCAAGTGCGCTACAGCCACCCGACTGGTTTCTACACCAGCCTCAACACCGAGCACGCTTCACGGGTGGCGGTGGATTACGCCAACTCTTACTACGCGGCGGCGTACACAACGCTGGGCGCCACTTTCGGCTATGACGCGCCGAAACAGGACTGGCAAGCCTGGGTTGATCTGCGCAACCTCACCAACCGGCGTTATGCCAATACCGTCACGCCGGGGTATGACGACAAGGGGTTGGATGTGGCCCGCTCCACACCGGCCGATGGGCGCGGTATCTATACCGGTGTGTCGTGGAACTGGCGCTAAGCCAATTTAACTGTCACCGAGGTCTAACTGTGGGAGCGAGCTTGTGTGGGGGGCTGGCTTGTGTGGGAGCTGGCTTGCCTGCGATGCAGGCGCCTCGGTCATTCAGTTGAACTGAGGCGATGCCATCGCAGGCAAGCCAGCTCCCACAAAAGCCAGCTCCCACACAGACCAGCATCCACACAGACCAGCATCCACTCAGACCAATTCCCACACAAGCCCGCCCACGGCATCCAGCCCACCCGAGTGGCCCTTGCCCCGCCACAGTTTTACTGGCATTGTTCGCTCAATTGGTAATCTTTCCCATTTGAGAAGTTTTTGCGCATGCATGACATTCCGGCCGCGCCGGGCGATTGCGCCCGTCAGCAGACCCTTACGGCGATGTACAGCGAGCACCATGGCTGGTTGCACGGCTGGCTGCGCAAAAAACTCGGGTGTTCCCAGTACGCTGCCGACCTGGCCCACGATGCGTTTATCCGCGTGTTGATGCTGGCCGATCCGCACACCATCAAGGAGCCTCGCGCCTTTCTCGCCACCACCGCCGGGCGCCTGTTGATCGATGGGGCGCGGCGCCGCCGGATCGAAAAGGCCTACCTGCAAGCCCTGCTGGTGCAGTGTGAAGACGCCGGCATGCCCGACCCGGCCGCGATCCATGTGGCGCTGCAAGCCCTGGAGCGCATCGCCGAGATGCTCGCCGGCCTGCCGGCGAAAACCCGTGAAGCCTTCCTGTTAAGCCGCCTGGACGGGCTCACCTACAGTGAGATCGCCACGCGTCTTGAGGTGTCACCCAGCACGGTCAAAAACTACCTGTCCACCGCGCTGGTGCATTGCTACCACAGCCTGTACGGGGCGGACCCGTTGCCGTGAACGCCGAGCAGATCATTCAACAAGCGGCGAATTGGCTGACGCGGCTGCACGATGAAGACGTCAGCGATGCCGAGCGCCACGCCTTCAATACCTGGTGTCAGGCCGACCCGCGCCATGCCGTGGCCATCGAGCGTATGCGCTCGCTCTGGGGTGGCTTCGATACGTTGCCCGCGCAACCGGCACGCATCGCCCTGAATCGCGCCTTTGCGCCCCAACGTTCGCGCAGGGTGCAGGCCTTGGGGGTGCTGGGCGTAGTGCTGTGCTGCTGGTTCGGTGTGCAGCACATGCCGGTGTGGACGGCCGACCAGCGCACCGGCATCGGCGAGCGCCGCCAGGTTGCTCTTGAGGACGGCAGCCAGTTGCAGCTCAACAGCAACTCGGCGGTGGACGTGAAATTCGACGGCCACCAGCGCGTGATCGAACTGCTGCAAGGCGAGCTGTGGGTTGACGTGGCCAAGGACGCGCAACGGCCGTTCGTGGTACGCACCGATCAAGGCACGGCCACGGCCTTGGGCACGCGTTATCTGGTCAAGCGCGCAGTGGACGGCAGCACCGTGGTCACGGTGATCGAGTCCACTGTGGCGGTCCAAGGTGACACGGGCGAGGGCGTCAAGGTCACGGCCGGGCAGCGCGCGATTCTTGATCATGGCCACGCGGGGCCTGCACAGGCCAGCGGCAGCGCCGACCCGGATGCCTGGACGCGTGGCCTGCTCAAGGTCAACGACCAACCGCTGAGTGAGGTGCTGCAAACCCTGGCCAGCTACCGCCACGGCTTGGTGCGCTTCGATGCCCAGGCGTTGAAAAACCTGCGTGTGTCCGGGGTGTTCAAACTCGACGACACGGCGGCGGCGCTCTCGGCGCTGGCCGATAACCTGCCGATTCGGGTGGAGTACTTCACCGACCTGATGGTGGTGGTCAAACCGCGCTAGATCAGCCTTCGTGCTGGCGCAGGCGCTTGTACAGGGTGTTGCGGCTTACGCCCAGTTCCCGCGCCAGGTGGGAGATGTTGCCGCCCGCTGCTTTCAAGCGTTGGCTCAGGTCGCTGTTGTCTTCCAGGCTTGGCTGGGTGGGCAAGGGCGCGGTCACGTTCAGGTCGACAAAGAAATCATCCGGCAGATGCTCCGGTCGCACCGGCTGCTCCTCGGCCATCGCCAGCGCCACCTGCAACACGCTGCTGACCTGGCGCAGGTTGCCCGGCCACGGGTGCTGCTCGAACAAGGCCAGCACTTCGGCACTCAGCCCGGCCCATTGGGTCGGCTCACGGTGCTGTTGCCACAGCTGCTGGAACAGTGCCTGCTTGTCGGTACGCTCGCGCAGGGGCGGCAGTTCCAGGGTCAGGCCACCGATGCGGTAGTACAAATCCTCACGAAAGCGCCCGGCCTGCACCCAGTCGCGCAGCACGCGGTTGGTGGCCGAGATGATGCGCAAGTCCACCGGGAACAGCTCGCTGCTGCCCACCGGCTGCACGCAACGCTCCTGCAACACCCGCAGCAAGCGGGCCTGGGTCGGCAAGGGCATGTCGCCAATTTCATCCAGAAACAGCGTGCCCTTATCCGCCTTGCGGATCAGGCCGATGCTGCCTTTCTGGTTGGCACCGGTAAAGGCGCCTTTTTCATAGCCAAACAGCTCGGACTCGACCAGTTCGGCGGGGATCGCTGCACAGTTCACCGCAATGAACGCCTGTTTGCTGCGCGAACTGGCCTGGTGCAGGGCTTTGACGAACACCTCTTTGCCAACGCCGGTCTCGCCGTGAATCAACAACGGAATGTCTTTTTCCAACAAGCGCTCAGCCTGGCGCACGGCCTTTTCTACGCGCACATCGCCAAAATGCAGGGTCTGGATGCTCATCGGCGCAGGTTTTGTGGGCTTGGGTTCAGCAAAGACCCGCGCCTGCACCGGCATCTTCTGCGGCCGCTTCAATAAACACTGGAACCGATTGCGGCCCGCGGCCTGTAACGAGAACGGCAAGCCCTCGGGTTGATTCAACAATTCCAGCAGCGAGACTTTAAACAAACTGTCGATCAGCACCCGCGACAAACTGATGCCCAGCAAGTTATCGGCGCGACGGTTGGCCGACAGCACCTGGCCGCTGTCATCAAAGATGATCAGGCCCGCCCACTGGCTGTCGAGGTTGTTCAGGCCGGTGTTGAAGGTCAGTTGGAAATGCTCGCCGCGAAACAGGTTGAGGATCAGCCGGTTCTCGACGGTCTGGCTCATCATCTTGACCATGCCAAGGGTGTGGGAGGGCGGCAGGTAGCTGTCGCTGGACACATCCAGTACCGCAATGATTTCGCGCTGGGCATCGAAAATCGGCGCCGCGGAGCCGGTCATGAAGCGGTTGGCCTTGAGAAAGTGTTCATCGTGCTCGATATGCACCGCCTGGGCACAGGCCAGCGCAGTGCCGATGGCGTTTGTGCCGCTTGAGCGCTCCCTCCAACTGGCGCCGGCACTGAAGCCGCGCGCCAGCTTCGGCTCGATAAAACGCTGGGTGCCCCACGAGGTCAGCACCTGGCCCTGGTTGTCGGCCAGCATGATCAGGCAGTTGGAATTGCTGAGGATGTTTTCGTAGTAGGGCAGCACTTCCTGATGGGTGGTCTGCACCAGTGAATGCTGGCTTTCGAGCAACTGGCTGATGCCTTCGGCGGGCAGTTGATCAAAGCTGGGGGTGCTCTGGTGGTCCAGGCCAAAGGCGCGGCAACGGCGCCAGGATTCCTGGATAAGGGTGTCGTGTGCGAGGGGTTCGGCCATGGGGGCGACCTTCTTTTATTTTTATTGTTATCAAGCCTTACGCCGTCCAACTGTGGGAGCAGGCAAGCCAGCTCCCACATTAAATCTGTGGCGCCCATCGATTGTTGTTCAGAACTGTTCAATGTCAACCCGCTTAATGTTCAGTTGTTCAGCGCTGGTTGTTCATTTGTGTTCATGCCTGAACATCCTGTTCAACCCATTTCCTTACAGATCAACCACCTGCCACTTCTGGCACGAAACTCGCTCTTACGAATGGCCAGAATCATTCCAATAATAAAAAGGGCGTGTCATGTCATTGACCCTGGAACATGTCTCCCGCGTTGTCGAAGGCCAGACCTGGATCGACGACGCCAACCTGCGTTTCGAAGCCGGTTCTTTCAACGTATTGCTCGGCCGCACGCTGTCCGGCAAGACCAGCCTGATGCGCCTGATGGCCGGGCTGGACAAGCCCGACAGCGGCCGCATCCTGATGAACGGCGTAGACGTCACCCACAAGCCGGTGCGCCTGCGCAACGTGTCGATGGTCTACCAGCAGTTCATCAATTACCCGACCATGACCGTGTTCGAAAACATCGCCTCGCCGTTGCGCCAGGCCGGTGTGTCCAACGAACTGATCCACAGCAAAGTGCTGGAAACCGCGCAGATGCTGCGCATCGAGAAGTTCCTGCAGCGCCACCCGCTGGAGCTTTCCGGCGGCCAGCAGCAACGCACGGCCATGGCCCGCGCCTTGGTCAAAGACGCCGAGCTGATCCTTTTCGATGAGCCGTTGGTAAACCTGGACTACAAACTGCGCGAAGAGCTGCGTCAGGAAATGCGCGAACTGTTCAAGGCGCGCCACACCATTGCCATCTACGCCACCACCGAACCCAATGAAGCCCTGGCCCTGGGTGGCACCACCACCATCCTGCACGAAGGCCGGGTGATCCAGAGCGGCAGGGCCGCCGAGGTGTATCACCAGCCCCAGACGGTGCTGGCCGCCGAGCTGTTTTCCGAGCCGCCGATCAACCTGATGCCGGGGCGTATCAGTGGCAATGAAGTGAGTTTTGCCAATGTCGTGCACTTCCCGTTGAACGTGGATCTGCGTCCCATCGGCGAAGGCGAGTTCCGGTTTGGCGTGCGCCCCAGCCATATCAGCCTGGTGCCGAGCAACGACGATGACCTGGAACTGGCGGTGACCGTGGAGGTGGCCGAGATCAGCGGTTCGGAAACCTTCCTGCACGTGCGCAGCGAGCATTTCCTGTTGGTGCTGCATTTACCGGGGGTGCATGAGTACGACGTCGACGCGCCGATTCGTGTGTACATCCCCACCCATAAACTCTTTGTGTTCGATGGCCAGGGGCGTTTGGTCCAGGCCCCCGGGCGCCGCGTCGCGAGGGTTGCCTGATGGCCGAGATCCATTTGCAGAACCTCGCGCACAGTTACAGCCCTACACCCAATGGCCCCGAGGACTACGCCATTCGGGCCATGAACCATGTGTGGGAGCAGGGCGGTGCCTACGCCTTGCTCGGGCCATCGGGCTGCGGCAAGTCGACATTGCTCAATATCATCTCCGGCTTGCTCAGCCCGTCCGAAGGCCAGGTGCTGTTTGACGCTAAAGTGGTCAACGAGCTGACCCCGGAGAAACGCAATATTGCCCAGGTGTTCCAGTTCCCGGTGGTGTACGACACCATGACGGTGTTCGACAACCTGGCGTTTCCCCTGCGAAACCAGGGCATGGCCGAAGCGAAAATTCACAGCAAGGTGCAGGAAATTGCCGAAGTCCTCGACCTGCAAGCCCTGCTGAGCAAAAAAGCCCGCAACCTCACCGCCGATGAAAAACAAAAAGTTTCCATGGGCCGTGGCCTGGTGCGCGATGACGTGTCGGCGATCCTGTTCGACGAACCGCTGACGGTGATCGACCCGCACCTCAAATGGAAATTGCGCCGCAAGCTCAAGCAGATTCATGAGCAGTTCAATATCACCATGGTCTACGTCACCCACGACCAGCTTGAGGCGTCGACCTTCGCTGACAAAATCGCGGTGATGTACGGCGGGCAGATCGTGCAGTTCGGCACGCCGCGTGAGCTGTTCGAGCGCCCCAGCCACACCTTTGTCGGCTATTTCATCGGCAGCCCCGGGATGAATCTGATCGAGGTGCAGGCCGAAGCCGGTGGCGTGCGCTTTGCCAGTACGTTGCTGCCGTTATCCGAGGCGTTGCAACAGCGCCTGCGCGAGACGGGCTACAAAAAGCTGCAGGTGGGTATCCGCCCGGAATTTATCCACGTGTGGGACGAGTACAACCCTGACGCGCTGCAGGCCGACGTCGTGCATGTGGAAGACCTCGGCACCTACAAGATCATGACCCTCAACCTCGACGGCGCGCCGTTGAAAGTACGCCTGGCCGAAGACAAACCGGTGCCGGAAGGCAAAGCCTCGATCAGTTTTCCCGCGCAGTGGTTGATGGTGTACGCCGACGATTACCTGCTGGAGGTGCAGCCATGAACAAGGTGCAGAACAACAAGGCCTGGTGGCTGGTGTTACCGGTGTTCCTGCTGGTGGCGTTCAGCGCGGTGATCCCGATGATGACCGTGGTCAACTATTCGGTGCAGGACATTTTCGACCAGTCCAGCCGCTATTTTGTCGGTGCCGACTGGTACAAACAGGTGCTGCTCGACCCGCGCCTGCATGACTCCTTGCTGCGCCAGTTCATCTACTCGGCCTGCGTGCTGTTGATCGAAATCCCGCTGGGCATCGCCATCGCCCTGACCATGCCGACCAAGGGCCGCTGGTCGTCACTGGTGTTGATCATCCTGGCGATTCCGCTGCTGATCCCGTGGAACGTGGTCGGCACCATCTGGCAGATTTTTGGCCGCGCCGACATTGGCCTGTTGGGTTCGACGCTCAACGCCATGGGCATCAACTACAACTATGCGGCCAACACCATGGACGCCTGGGTGACGGTGCTGGTGATGGACGTGTGGCACTGGACTTCGCTGGTGGCGCTGCTGTGTTACTCGGGGCTGCGTGCGATTCCGGACGTGTACTACCAGGCAGCGCGGATTGATCGCGCATCCGCTTGGGCGGTGTTCCGGCATATCCAATTGCCAAAGATGAAAAGCGTGCTGCTGATCGCGGTGATGTTGCGCTTTATGGACAGCTTCATGATCTACACCGAGCCTTTCGTGCTGACGGGCGGCGGGCCGGGTAACGCCACCACGTTCCTCAGTCAGACCTTGACCCAAATGGCCGTAGGCCAATTCGACCTGGGCCCGGCGGCGGCGTTTTCCCTGGTGTATTTCCTGATCATCCTGTTGGTGTCCTGGCTGTTCTACACCGCCATGACCCACTCCGACGCCAACCGCTGAGGCCGCCAACATGAGCAAGCGCAAGGTTATTCCGCTGCTGATCTACATCCTGTTTCTGCTGGTGCCGATCTACTGGCTGCTGAACATGTCATTCAAGAGCAACACCGAAATCCTCGGCGGGCTGACGCTGTTTCCGCAGGACTTTACCCTGGCCAACTACAAGGTGATCTTCACTGACCCGAGCTGGTACACCGGTTACCTCAACTCGCTGTACTACGTGAGCCTGAACACGGTGATCTCCCTGAGCGTGGCGCTGCCGGCGGCCTATGCGTTTTCGCGCTATCGGTTCTTGGGCGACAAGCACCTGTTCTTCTGGCTGCTGACCAACCGTATGGCGCCGCCGGCGGTGTTTTTGCTGCCGTTTTTCCAGCTGTATTCGTCCATCGGGCTGTTCGATACGCACATCGCCGTGGCGCTGGCGCATTGCCTGTTCAACGTGCCGTTGGCGGTGTGGATCCTGGAAGGCTTCATGTCCGGCGTGCCCAAGGAAATCGACGAAACCGCCTACATCGACGGCTACAGTTTTCCCAAGTTTTTCGTGAAGATTTTTATCCCGTTGATTGGCTCCGGTATCGGTGTGACGGCATTTTTCTGCTTCATGTTTTCCTGGGTCGAACTGCTGCTGGCGCGCACCTTGACCTCGGTTAACGCCAAGCCGATTGCGGCGGTGATGACGCGCACGGTCTCGGCCTCGGGCATTGATTGGGGCGTGCTGGCAGCGGCGGGGGTGTTGACCATTCTGCCGGGCATGCTGGTGATCTGGTTTGTTCGCAACCACGTGGCCAAGGGCTTTGCCCTGGGCCGGGTCTAGAGGGTTCGATGATGGAATGGATGGCCTGGACCACCCCCACCGCACTGTTCTTTGTGACGATTGGCCTGCTGCTGGCAGGCATGACCACCTGGGAACTGCGTTCGCCGAGTATTCCTCGGCGCGGTTTGTTGCCGATCAGCACCACCCGTGGTGATCGTTTGTTTATCGGTCTTCTCGGCAGCGCCTACCTGCATTTGCTGGTGATCGGCGTTACCGACTGGAGCATCTGGGTGGCGTCTGCGCTATCCCTGGTATGGCTGTTGAGTGTGATGCGTTGGGGCTAGTGCCCTTATGAACTAGTGCCCTTATGAATAAACCACCAGGAGGTCTCTATGTTGAATAAAAACAATAAGCTGCGACATAGCATTTCATTGGCCGCCGTACTGGCCTTGAGCGGTTTGAGCGCCACGGCCTGGGCCGATGCGTACGAAGATGCCGCGAAAAAATGGATCGGCAGCGAGTTTAAACCGTCCACCCTTACCGAAGCCCAGCAGCTCGAAGAGTTGAAGTGGTTTATCAAGGCGTCGGAACCGTTCCGTGGGATGAAGATCAACGTGGTGTCGGAAACCCTCACCACCCACGAGTACGAATCCAAGGTACTGGCCAAGGCCTTCAGCGAAATCACAGGTATCAAGCTGACCCACGACCTGCTGCAGGAAGGCGACGTGGTGGAGAAGCTGCAAACCCAGATGCAGTCCGACAAGAATATCTATGACGGCTGGGTGAACGATTCCGACTTGATCGGTACGCACTTTCGCTATGGCAAGACCGAATCCATCACCGACCTGATGGCCAACGAAGGCAAGGCCTTCACCTCGCCGACCCTGGATATCAAGGACTTTATCGGCATCTCGTTCACCACCGCGCCGGACGGCAAGATCTACCAGTTGCCCGACCAGCAGTTCGCCAACCTCTACTGGTTCCGCGCCGATTGGTTTGAGCGCGCGGACCTTAAAGCCAAGTTCAAGGAAAAATACGGCTACGAGCTGGGTGTGCCGGTGAACTGGTCAGCCTATGAAGACATCGCCAAGTTCTTCAGCGAAGACGTCAAGGAAATCGACGGCAAGCGCATCTATGGGCACATGGACTACGGCAAGAAAGACCCATCGTTGGGCTGGCGCTTCACCGATGCCTGGTTTTCCATGGCCGGCGGCGGCGACAAGGGCCTGCCCAACGGCTTGCCGGTGGACGAATGGGGCATTCGCGTGGAGGACTGCCACCCGGTGGGCTCCAGCGTGACCCGTGGCGGCGACACCAATGGCCCGGCCGCGGTGTTTGCCACGCAAAAGTACGTGGACTGGATGAAAGCCTACGCGCCTCCGGAAGCGGCGGGCATGACCTTCTCTGAATCCGGGCCGGTGCCGTCCCAGGGCAACATCGCCCAGCAGATCTTCTGGTACACCGCGTTTACGGCCGACATGACCAAGCCGGGCCTGCCGGTGGTGAATGCCGATGGCACGCCGAAATGGCGCATGGCGCCGTCGCCGGTCGGGCCGTATTGGGAAAAGGGCATGAAAAAGGGCTATCAGGACGTGGGTTCCTGGACCTTTCTCAAGTCCACGCCCGAGAAGCAAAAGCTTGCGGCGTGGCTGTACGCGCAGTTCGTCACCTCGAAAACCGTGTCACTGAAGAAAACCATCGTTGGCCTGACGCCGATTCGTGAGTCCGACATCAACTCCCAGGCCATGACCGACATGGCGCCGAAACTCGGCGGGCTGGTGGAGTTCTACCGCAGCCCGGCGCGGGTGGAGTGGACGCCGACCGGCACCAACGTGCCCGACTACCCACGCCTGGCGCAGTTGTGGTGGAGCAACATCGCCGCAGCGGCCAGCGGCGAGAAAACCCCGCAACAGGCGCTGGATAACCTGGCCAAGGAACAGGACGCGATCATGACGCGCCTGGAGCGTTCCAAGGTGCAGCCGGTGTGCGGCCCGAAAATGAACCCGGAGCGGGATGCGCAGTACTGGTTTGACCAGCCGGGCGCGCCGAAGCCCAAGCTGGCGAATGAGAAGCCCAAAGGGGAGACCGTGGCTTATGGTGATCTGTTGAAGCAGTGGGAGGCGGCGCGTAAGTAACCCAGAGGCCGAAACACTGTACCTGTGGCGAGGGAGCTTGCTCCCGCTGGCCTGCGTAGCAGGCCCATTTTTGGGGCCGCTGCGCAGCCCAGCGGGAGCAAGCTCCCTCGCCACAAGGGCAGGTAAACACTAGGTTAGGCGGCCTGCGGCTGAACCTGCAACTGCCCATCCACATCCTTGACCAGCTCACTGGCCAAAAACAGCGGCGCCAAGCGCTTGTGAAGTTGCGGCTCGACAAACTCCTTCACCGTCTCCAGCACCAATACGCCACTGAGCGGCAGCTCGGCCTTGGTGTATGACAGCCACGCCTTCTTCAACACCATCAACACATCGCTGCCCGCCGTAGAGGCAAAGCGGCGGTGCGTGGGTTTGCCGTCGAAGTTGAAGGTGTGCTGGAACGCGTAGCCGGTTTCGTCACCGTTGGCGGCGCTGCAGCGCACGCAGGTGCATGGGCCATCGCCGAATGCGCTGCGCAGGTAAGCGTTGAAGTCCACCACGGGCTTGAGTGACAGGCGCTTATCGACCTCGAACAGATCCCCAGTCATTTTATCGTCAGTGTTCAACGTCCATTTCCTCGCAGGTTGGCAGGTGTATTTCAAAGCGCGGCACAATAACAGCCACACGGCATTTTGGGGATGATTAGCATAACAATAGATCCCGATATTCTTTTCCAGTCTTAAAATTCGTCGCTAGTCTCTATCACCTTCTCGAAAACGCGGCAGATTCCCATGACTTTCAAGCGTTCCTCCCTGACCCTGTTGGCCGCGTCCCTGGCGGCCGCGAGCGCCTTGCTCAGCCCCGGCGCCCAGGCCGAAGGCAAGATCAGCATTGCCCAGCAATTCGGTATCGGCTACCTGATCCTCGACGTGGTGCGCGACCAGCACCTGATCGAAAAACATGGCAAGGAGCAGGGCCTGGATATCAAGGTGGAATGGAACAGCATTTCCGGCGCCACCGCCATGAATGAATCGCTGCTGGCCGGCGCCCTGGATGTGGTCTCGGCGGGTGTGCCGCCGATGCTCACCCTGTGGGACCGCACCAAGGGCAAGCAGAACGTCAAGGCCATCGCCTCCCTGGGTTCGATGCCCAATTACCTGCTGACCAATAACCCCAACGTGAAGACCCTGCAGGACTTCACCGAGAAAGACCGCATCGCTGTGCCGGCCGCCGGCGTGGGTTTCCAGTCGCGCACCTTGCAGATAGAGACGGCCAAGCTGTTCGGCGATGCCAATTTCAAGAAGTTCGACGACATCTCCATCAGCCTGGCCCACCCGGATGCCACGGCGGCGTTGATTGCCGGTGGTTCGGAGATCAATTCACACTTCTCCAGCCCGCCGTTTCAGTATCAGGAGTTGTTGAACCCTAACGTGCACAAGGTGCTCAGTTCCTACGACATTCTTGGCGGGCAGGCGTCGTTCAACGTGCTCTACACCACGCAGAAATTTCACGATGACAACCCCAAGACCTACAAGGCGTTTTATGACGCGCTGGCGGAGGCCGAGAAGATCATCAAGGCCGATAAACCTGCGGCCGCCAAGACGTATATTCGCGTAGAGGAATCCAAGCTGCCGCTGGACCTGGTGGAGAAAATCGTCCAGGACCCGGAAATCGACTTCACCATCGTGCCGCAGCGTACGTTTATCTATGCCCAAAAGCTGCAGGAATTGGGCGTGCTGAAGAACAAGGCGGCGAGCTGGAAGGATTACTTCTTTGAAGAAGCCCATGGTGGTGATGGCAGCTGATTTGTAATTGGGAGCCAATGTGGGAGCTGGCTTGCCTGCGATAGCATCAACTCGGTGTACCTGACACACCGAGGTGCCTGCATCGCAGGCAAGCCAGCTCCCACAGTGGATCGTTGTTGTCTATGTGTCAGCGGAAAAACTCACCCGGCGTAGACTCAAACTGCTGTCGAAACGCATTGATAAACGCCGACGTCGACTCATACCCACACCCCAGCGCCACATCCGTCACCCGCTCGCCTTGCTCCAGCGCGGGCAGGGCGCTGAGCAAGCGCAGGCGCTGACGCCAGGCGCGAAAGGTCAGCCCGGTATCACTCAAAAACAACCGGCTCAGGGTCTTTTCACTGACCCCAAGCTTGTGGCTCCAGTTACCCAGGGTGGTCTGCTGCTCCGGGTGCAGGTTCAGGCTGCGGTAAATCTGCCGCAGCCGTGGGTCATGGGGCAACGGCAGCATCAAATCCACCTGAGGCGCGGCCGCCAGTTGGTCGAGCACCACCTGGGCCAGCCGCCCGTCCGGGCCGTCCTCGGCATACTCCACCGGCAACTCGCTGAAACTGCGGATCAACTCGCGCAACAAACTGCTCACCTCCAGCACCTGGCAACGCTCGGCCGCCCAGGCGGTGACGCTGCAATCGAGGTACAGGCTGCGCATTTCCGTGTGCGGTGAGCTGAACACCCGGTGCGGTACGCCCGCAGGAATCCACACGGCGCGCTGGGGCGGGGCGACGAAACGGCCGACACTGGTCTGGATCTCCAGCACCCCCGAAATCGCATACGACAACTGCACCCACGGGTGGCTGTGCCGGCGGGTCAGTGCGCGGTTGGGCAGCGATTCGGTGCGGCCATACACCGGGCGTGGCAGGCTGGAAAGCCCGGGCACACTGCGTCGGACCGTCTTGTCATGTCCTTTAGGCGGCATTTACTGGCTCATTGGCGTTAGTCGGTAACAGGCCGTTAAGTTAGAGTCGCAGCGATGCTCTTGGCAACCCCTGGAAGATTTGCTTATGACCCGCCCGCGTTTTCTACCTGACAACTTCACCCTGACCCTGATCGCCACGGTGATCCTTGCGTCACTGCTGCCGGCCAGCGGCCAGACCGCCGTGGCCTTCGGCTGGGTGACGAACCTGGCCATTGCGCTGCTGTTTTTCCTGCACGGCGCCAAGCTGTCACGCCAGGCCATCGTTGCCGGTGCCGGGCATTGGCGCCTGCATTTGCTGGTGTTCAGCCTGACTTTTGTGCTGTTCCCATTGTTGGGCCTGGCGCTCAAGCCGCTGCTGTCGCCGCTGATCGGCAACGACCTGTACATGGGCATGCTGTATCTGTGTGCGCTGCCGGCCACGGTGCAATCGGCGATTGCCTTCACCTCGCTGGCCCGCGGCAACATCCCGGCAGCCATCTGCAGCGCGGCGGCCTCCAGCCTGTTCGGCATCTTCCTGACGCCGTTGCTGGTGACCTTGCTGCTTAACGTACACGGCGATGGCGGCTCCACGGTCGACGCCATCCTGAAAATCAGCGTGCAGCTGTTGCTGCCTTTTGTGGCCGGGCAGATCGCCCGGCGCTGGATTGGCGAGTGGGTGGGGCGTAACAAGTCCTGGCTGAAGTTCGTCGACCAGGGCTCGATTCTGCTGGTGGTGTATGGCGCGTTCAGCGAAGCGGTCAACGAAGGCATCTGGCACCAGATCCCGTTGTGGGAGCTGGGCGGTCTGGTCGTCGCCTGCTGCGTGTTGCTGGGCTTGGTGCTGGTGGCCTCCGCCGTGTTGGGCAAGGCATTTGGGTTTAACCAGGAAGACCGCATCACCATCTTGTTCTGTGGCTCGAAGAAAAGCCTGGCCACCGGTGTACCGATGGCCCAGGTGCTGTTCGCCGGGGCGACCATGGGCGTGCTGATCTTGCCGTTGATGCTGTTTCACCAGATCCAGTTGATGGTCTGCGCGGCGCTGGCGCAGCGTTATGCCAAGCGCCCGGAAAGCATCTCCGAGATGATGGGCCAGGTCGATCCGTGATCCAGCGCACACCTTGGCAAGATTGACCTCAAGTTAACGCTCGAGCAGACGACTTCCTTATTGAGAGCCCAATAAGGAGTGTCGGCATGAACGTTAAAGGTATTTCGGTATTAACCGGCCTGTTTTGCCTATGGGCGGGAGCCTGTGGTGCCGCGCAGACCATAGGGCAGGGCACCATTCAATTTCGCGGCGCCATCGTCGAACCCGGCTGTGCGACAAATGCGCGCAGTGGCGCGGTGATGGAGTTGACCGGGTGCGCCAGTTCCAATCGTGGTAGTCGCTTCGAGGTGCGCAATATTGCGCCAGTGGCCAGCGTCAACGCCGCCCATGTAAAGCTGGTGGCAGACAGCGGCGATGGGCGTTATTACAACCAGAGTTACTTGCTGGTGGATGCCGCCGGCAAGGCGATCCAGTCGGGCAACTACGTGATTACCATGACCTCGCCCTAAGCCTTCGGGCGACGATCCGCGTCAACAGCGGGCCAAGAAACCTATAGAATGCCCGGCGGCGGCGCTGTTCTGCGCGGCCGTCGGATCATCGCCAGAGTATCTCGCCCGCCAATGAGCATTTCAGCCGCAACGCCCCAAGCCAATTGGCAACCGGTCATCGCCTTGGCGCTGGCCGCCTTTGTGTTCAATACCACCGAATTCGTGCCCGTGGGCCTGCTCAGCGCCATCGGTGCGAGCTTCGACATGCCCATCGCCAACGTCGGCCTGATGCTCACCATCTATGCCTGGATCGTCTCGTTGACCTCGCTGCCGGTAATGCTGCTGACGCGCAACGTCGAGCGGCGAAAATTGCTGATCGTGCTGTTCGGCCTGTTTATCGCCAGCCATATCCTCTCCAGCGTCGCCAACAGTTTTGGCCTGCTGATGGTCAGTCGCATCGGCATTGCGTTGTCCCACGCGCTGTTCTGGTCAATTACCGCGTCCCTGGCCGTGCGCCTGGCGCCGGAAGGCAAGCAGGTGCAAGCCCTTGGGTTGTTGGCTACTGGCACCTCTTTGGCGATGGTGTTGGGCATTCCCCTGGGCCGTCTGCTCGGTGAAGCCATGGGCTGGCGCACCACCTTCCTGGTGATCGCCGCGTTCGCTGGCGCCCTGGTGTTCTGGCTGGCGCGCACCTTGCCGCCGCTGCCGAGCCAGAACTCCGGCTCGCTGCGCAGCCTGCCGTTGCTGTTCAAACGCCCAGCACTGGTGGCGCTGTACGTGCTCACCGCCATGACCGTCACCGCGCAATTCACCGCCTACAGCTACATCGAACCCTTCGTCGAAGGCGTGGCCGGTTTGGGCGGTGGCGCCGTAACCCTGATTTTGCTGGTGTTCGGCGGCGCGGGCATCATCGGCTCGCTGCTGTTCAGCCTGGTGCACCGTTTCAACCCGCATATTTTCGTGGTCAGCGCAGTGTTCCTGCTCGCGGCCTGCTTGACCCTGATGCTGCCCTTGAGCGGCGCCGAGTCGTACCTGGTGATACTGAGCATTTTCTGGGGCATGGCCATCATGGGCTTCGGCCTCGCCATGCAATCGAAGGTGCTGGTGCTGGCCCCCGACGCCACCGACGTGGCCATGGCAATGTTCTCCGGCATCTACAACATCGGCATCGGCGGCGGCGCCCTGATGGGCAGTTGGGTCGGCAGCCACTTCGGCTTCGCCTGGATCGGCGTGGCGGGCGGGGCGTTGGCAGCGGTGGCGTTGATCGGGTATTGCCTGGCGATTCGCAAGTTTGGGACGGGTGTGGTGCGTAGCTGAGGAGTAACGATTGATGATCAAACCTGCTGTTTTCGCGATGCTTGCCAGCGTGTCTGCGCTGTTGCTCAGCCCTTCGAGCGTTGCCGCCAGCTTCGACTGTGGCAAGGCCAAAGCGCCTGACGAAATTGCGATTTGCAAGAACGTCAGCCTCAACGACCAGGACGTGACCATGGCGTTGCTCTACGACCTGAACAAGCACTTCATGGCCATGGGCGGGCGCGGGTCATTGATGGACGGGCAGGCCGAATGGCTCAAACAGCGGCATGCCTGCGGGGCGAAAGTCAGTTGCCTGAGCGCTGCTTATACGCAGCGGATTGGCCTGTTGCGCGGGTTCATTGATGAGCGGGTGATGACGAAAGGGCCGTTTTGAGCCAGCAATCCTAGGCAAAAAAGCAACCTGTGGGAGCTGGCTTGTTGTGGCGAGCAGGCTTTTCTGTGGGAGCTGGCTTGCCTGCGATAGCGATCTGTCAGCCACCACCGCTATCGCAGGCAAGCCAGCTCCCACATTTGACCGCATGCGGTTTTAGTACCTTACAGCGCAGCCAGCACCGCCTCGAGCTTCTCCTGATCCCGCGCAAACTGGCGAATGCCTTCGGCCAGCTTCTCGGTGGCCATCGCATCTTCATTCGACGCCCAACGGAATTGCGCTTCGGTCAATGGCTGACGCGCTTCGCCTTCTACGCCCGGCGCCAATTTGCGTTGCAGCACGCCGTTATCGTCAGCCAGTTTTTGCAGCAGGTCAGGGCTGATGGTCAGGCGGTCGCAACCGGCCAGCTCTTCGATCTGGCTCAAGGTGCGGAAGCTGGCGCCCATCACCACGGTGTCGATTTTATTGGCCTTGTAGTAGTTGTAGATACGCGTCACCGACTGCACGCCCGGGTCTTCGGCACCTGTGTAGTCCAGGCCGGTGTTTTTGCGATACCAGTCGTAGATGCGGCCCACGAACGGCGAGATCAAAAACACCCCGGCATCCGCGCAGGCCTGGGCCTGGGCGAAGGAAAACAGCAGGGTGAGGTTGGTCTGGATGCCGGCTTTTTCCAGGCGCTCGGCGGTGCGGATGCCTTCCCAGGTGGAGGCCAGTTTGATCAGCACGCGGTCGCGGCCGACACCGGCCTGGTCATACAGGGCGATCAGCTGGTTGGCCTTGGCCCACAGCGCGTCTTCGTCGAACGACAAACGCGCGTCGACTTCAGTGGAAATACGCCCCGGAATCACCTTGAGAATGCCCGCGCCCACCGACACCGCGAAGTGGTCGCAGGCCAGGCCCACATTGCCTTTGGACAGGCTCACGGCATTGCGCAGCAGCTCGGCGTATTCCGGGATGGCGGCGGCCTTGAGCAGCAGCGACGGGTTGGTGGTGGCATCCACCGGGCGCAGGCGGCTGATGGCTTCCAGGTCGCCAGTGTCGCAGACCACGGTGGTGAATTGCTTGAGTTGTTCGAGCTTGGACGTCATGAGTGGCGGTCCCCAGGAAAAGAGTGAAGGTAGCTGTTGTACCATTTCCGGGGCGCCCTGTTTACCGCGCGTGCAAACCTGTCGCGGCCTTAAGGCTTCCAGGTCTGCACATCCTGCGCATCCACCGCCTTGGCGTAAGGCGTGCCTGTCATCACCGCGATTTTCTTGCGAAATAGCGCCAAGCTTAAAGTTATGAAAAGCATTCGATAAATACTCTTTCGATCTGAGCTTAGGGCGCTTTTTGCAGCGTCCGACGAATCGGGCATAACCATAGAGTTATATGATTCTTTCATAATCGTGCGTGATTAATATAATCAAAAGCGAACTTTCCCGCGAAGACGCTTTATGACCTCACGCCGCCAGATCCATTTGTCAGCCTTCCTGTTGAGCGGCCCGGTGGTGCACAGCCACGCGGTATGGCGCCACCCCGAAACCGTCGGCAATTACCTCGACCCCGAGTACTACACGCGTATCGCCAAAGTCGTGGAGGAAGGCTTGTTCGACTTCCTGTTTTTCGCCGATCGCCTGGCCGTGGGCGACCAGATGGGCGGCTCCCGTGAGTTTGCCTTGCGCTACGGCGCCCAGGACGCCACGCGCCTCGACCCGTTGCCGATCCTGTCGTACCTGGTGGGCCAGACCACCAAACTCGGCCTGGGCGCGACCCGTTCCACCACCTATTACGAACCGGCGCATATTGCCCGCGAATTCGCCACCTTGGACCACCTGTCCAAGGGCCGCGCGGCGTGGAATATCGTCACCTCGATGAATGACAGCGAAGGGCGCCTGTTCGGCAAGGCCAAGCACCTGGAGCATGACCTGCGCTACGACCGCGCCGATGAGTTTGTCGAGGTCGCGCTGAAACTCTGGAACAGCTGGGGCAAGGACGCGCTCAAGCTCGACCGCGAAAGCGGCGTGCTCGCCGACCCGGCATTGATTACCTCGGTGCAACACCAGGGCGAGTGGTTCCGGGTTGAAGGCCCGCTGAATATCCCGCGTTCGCCCCAGGGCCGGCCGGTGCTGATCCAGGCCGGGTCTTCCGGGCGGGGTCGGCGCTTTGGCGCACGGTGGGCCGAGGCGATTTTTACCATTCACCCGCACCTGGCGGCGATGCGGGCCTTTCGCGATGACGTGCGCGCCCAGGTGGTGCAACAAGGCCGCGCCGCCGACAGCTGCAAAATACTCACCGCGGTGATGCCGTTTATTGGCGGCAGCGAAGCCGAAGCCCGCGCCAAGCGCGACCAGCACAACGCCCTGGCGCGGCCGGAGTTGGGGCTGGTGACACTGGCTTCGCAGCTGAATGTGGACCTGTCGCCGTTCCCGTTGTCGGCCACCTTGGCCGAGGTGGCGCAATCGCCGCTGATCCACGCGGCGGCCGCTGAAAAGCTGCTGATGCAAGGCTCTGAGCTGACCCTGGAACAACTCGGCCGGATCTTCGCCAGCAGCGTGCGCGTGCCGCAACTGGTGGGCACCGGCGCGCAGATCGCCGACCAATTGGCTGAGCTGTTCGAGCAAGGCGGTTGCGACGGCTTTGTGATTTCGCCGGGGTACTCGCCGGGCTCGTTCACCGAATTTGTCGAAAGCGTGATTCCGCATTTGCAGCGCAAGGGCCTGTTCCGCACGGCGTACGAAGGTTCGACGTTGCGTGAGCACCTCGGTCTGGACTGATGCGCTCTATGTGGGAGCTGGCTTGCCTGCGATAGCGGTGGGTCAGTTTGCACCGTTGTTGACTGACACTGCGCTATCGCAGGCAAGCCAGCTCCCACATTTGGGCGGCGGTGTTTTTTATTGGGTACATCAATTTAAAGGAATAGTGCGCATGGCTGCTTTTGATCTCTTGACCCGTCGCCGCTTGCTCGGCATGGCAGGCATTTCCATGGCCGGCCTGGCGCTGCCCAGCCTGGGCTTGGCGGCCGACGAGCACGCCGGGCACGGCACGCCTGCGGAACCTGCAGGTACCGGCGAGTTCATCCGCTTCGACGCGCCGCGCAAGCTCAAACTGGCGGTCAACCTCAACGCTGTGTGCCTGGCGCCAGTGGTGATCGCCCACGGCCAGGGCTTCTTCACCAAGCACAACCTCGATGTGGAGCTGGTCAACTTCGGCAACTCCACCGAAGTGCTGCTCGAAGCCATCGCCACCGGCAAGGCGGATGCCGGCATAGGCATGGCGCTGCGTTGGCTCAAGGCGCTGGAACAAGGCTTTGACGTCAAGCTCACCGCCGGTACCCACGGCGGTTGCCTGCGCTTGCTGAGTGCGGCGAACGGCGGCGTGAACAGGCTGGAGGACCTCAAGGGCAAGGCCATCGGCGTCACCGACATGGCCAGCCCCGACCGCAATTTCTTCTCGATCCTGCTGAAAAAGCACGGCGTCGACCCGGTGCGCGACGTCGAATGGCGCCTGTACCCTGCCGACCTGCTGGGCACCGCGCTGGAGCGTGGCGAAGTGCAGGCGGTCAGCGGCAGTGACCCGTTCATGTACCGCCTGATCAAGTCCGGCGTGGCGCGGGAGTTGTCCACCAACCTGGTGGAGGAATACGCCAACCTCAGCTGCTGCGTGGTCGGCGTCACCGGCAAGCTGGTACGTGAAGACAAGCGCGTGGTCGCGGCGCTGACCCAGGCGATTCTGGAGGCCCACGATTATTCCGTGCAGCACCCCGAAGAAGTCGCCAAGGGCTTCCAGGCTTATGCGCTGAATACCACCACTGAGGAAGTGCAGGCGATCCTGCACGATCATACCCACGGCCACCATGCGGTCGGCGCGGCGCTGACGCAGGAAATCACCACCTATGTCACCGACCTGAAAACCGTCGAGGTGATCAGCAAAGGCACCGACCCGGTGGAGTTTGCCAAGGAGATCACCGCTGATGTCTTCAGTTGACGCTACAACTCTGAACCCAACCCTGACATTCAAGGCCGGCTGGCAGGGCGCCACGGTGGTGGCGGCCTGGGTGGCCGTGGCACTGTTGATCAGCTATTGGCCCAATGCCGTGCGCAATTGGCCGATGACCCAAGGGCTGGCCAATGTGTGCGTGGCGGTGGCTGCGCTGTTCATTCTGTTGAGCCTGCTGGGCCTGCGTTTTTCGCGGCTCGGCCAGCGCTTGCAAAAGGCCGGGCCGTGGCTGATTGCCTTGCCCGTGTTGCTGGGTATCTGGGAACTGCTCACCGCCAAACTGGCGCTGTTGCCGGTGCCGTTTTTCGCGCCGCCCCAGGCCTTGCTTGCGGTGTATGTCGAAGACTATGCGCGCCTGGCCGACAGCCTGCTGCATTCGGCCTTGCTGCTGGGTTCGGGCGTGGCGCTGGGCGCGGCGACTGGTTTTGTCGCGGGCGTCTCCATCGGCTGGTCCACGCGCATCGGCTACTGGTTGCACCCGGTGCTGCGTATCCTCGGGCCGGTGCCGTCGACGGCGTTGCTGCCGCTGTGTTTTTTCCTTTTTCCCAGCAGTTGGAGCGCAAGTGTTTTCCTGATCGCCCTGGCCACCTGGTTTCCGGTCACGGTGCTGACCTGGTCCGGCGTGGCGAGTGTCGATAAAGCCTATTACGACGTGGCACGCACCTTGGGTGCCAAGCCGGGCTTCCTGATTTTCAAAGTGGCGATCCCCGCCGCGTTGCCCCACGTGTTTGTCGGCTTGTTCATGGGCTTGGGCGCCTCGTTTTCGACCTTGGTGGTGGCGGAAATGATGGGGGTTAAATCCGGCATCGGCTGGTACTTGCAATGGGCTCAGGGCTGGGCCGCCTACGCGAATATGTACGCGGCATTATTGATCATGGCACTGGCCTGTTCGGGGTTGATCACCGGGTTGTTCCTGGTGCGTGACCGCTTGTTGGCCTGGCAGAAAGGAGCGATGAAATGGTAGCGCTGGCACAGGCAGTTCAACCCTCGTCGGGGCTGGCGCTTCGCATTGAAAACCTCAGCCATGGCTTTGCACTGGACGGGCAGCATTTGCCGGTATTGGAGCGGGTTTCCCTGGAGGTGGCGCCCGGTGAATTCGTGGCGTTGCTGGGGCCTTCGGGGTGCGGCAAATCCACTTTGCTGCGCCTGGTGGCCGGGTTGGAACCGGCTGACTCCGGGCGTTTGCTGGCCGATGGGCACGCCATCACCGGCCCCGACCCGAGCCGCGTGGTGGTGTTCCAGGACCCGACCCTGTACCCGTGGCGCCGCGTGTGGGACAACGTCGCACTGGGCCTGGAGGCTCAAGGCTTGCTCAAGACCCATTCGGCCAAGGTCGATCAAGCCCTGGAAAAAGTCGGCCTCAGCGCCTTCGCGCACGCCTACCCTCGACAACTTTCCGGCGGCATGGCCCAGCGCGTGGCGTTGGCCCGTGCGCTGGTCAACCAGCCACGGCTGCTGATTCTGGATGAACCCCTGGGCAAGCTGGACTCGCTGACGCGCATCACCCTGCAAAAGGAGCTTATCGACCTGTGGCAGCGCCAGGGCTATACGGCGTTGCTGGTGACCCACGACGTGGAAGAAGCCTTGCTGCTGGCCAACCGCGTGATCGTGTTCAGCGACCGCCCGGCGAAGATCCAGGCGCAGTTGACCATTGACCGGCCCTATCCTCGGCATCGCGATGATGCCTATCTGGTGGATTTACGCCGGCAGATTCTGGGGTTGTTGGGGTTGGGGGAGAGCTGGTAGTTGTTGGTCTGATCGTTCCCACGCTCTGCGTGGGAATGCCGCTCGGGGCGCTCCGCGTCCCGCAACCCCACAGTCTGACTGCATAGCCCTTGACACCGCCAACCCCTTGCGCAAGGATCAACTCAATTTTCGAAAATTGAGTTTCAGCGATGGCGAGAATCCATAAGCCAACCGAATTCGCCGACTTGTTAAAGCAATATGGCCTGGAGATTTTCGAGCTGGCGCGCCTCTACAAAGCGGTCGACGGCAAAGGTCGGTACTTGCACTGGGATGAATTTCGTCGATATCCCGCGCCGGGCATCAATAAAGACGCTGCCTGGGCCGCGATTAAAATGTCGCGGGCCTGCGCAAGCAAGACCCTCGAACTGCGCAGCGAGTGTGGCAGCCCTTTTTTTGTGTGCACCACGGATTTCTGTGACGCGGTCGTTCACGCCGTGGAGTCGGTGACGTCCAGGCTGGGCGGGGCGGCGGCGTCGTCTCCCCAATACCGGGATAACACCCGCTACCTGGTTGACGCCTTGATGATGGAGGAAGCCATCTCCAGCGCCCAACTGGAGGGCGCCGCGACGACCCGTAAAATCGCCAAGGACATGTTGGCCAAGGAACGCCCGCCTCAAGATGATGATGAGCGGATGATCCTGAATAATTATCAGCTGATGAAGCATGCCAAATACAACAAGGACGAAAGTCTGTCGCTCGGGTTGATCTGCGAGTTTCATGGCATTGCCACGGCGGGCATTGATGAGGCGCATGTTCATCCGGGGGCCATCAGGGACGAAGACGATGTTTTTGTCGGCGGTGCGGGCAATGACATTGTGCATCAGCCGCCCAAGGCAGCCCTGCTGCCAGCCAGGCTTGAAGCGCTCTGCCGGTTTGCCAATGAGCGGCATGACGGGCAGGAGGGCAGGCACTTTATCCACCCGGTGGTGAAAGCCATCATCCTGCATTTCATGCTGGGCTATGAGCATCCTTTCAGGGACGGGAACGGGCGCACCGCACGCGCGTTGTTTTATTGGTTCATGCTCAAAAGTGGTTACTGGCCGTTTGAATATATTTCTATCAGCACGCTGCTTAAAGAGGCGCCAATGCAATATGGGCGTTCCTATGTCTACACGGAAACCGACGCCTTCGACCTGACCTATTTCGTGATTTACCAATTGCGCGTCATTGAGCGTGCAATGCAAGCATTCATGACGTATTTCGAGGCCAAAAGGAAAGAATCCACCGAGCTGATGGGCTGGCTGGATACGCTTGAATTGAAAGATGCACTCAATTATCGGCAGGGACATTTCCTGAAAAAGGTGCTGCAACACCCAGGGCGCACCTTCACGCCCAAGGAGATCACCCATGACTATGACGTTTCGGAAAATACCGCGCGTAAGGACCTGGAGAAGTTGGTTGGCATGAAGGTGCTGTTCAAGGTCCAGGAAGGCAAAAGCTTCCTGTACCTGGCCAGGGATGACGCCGAAGCCAACCTGAAGAAACTCGTATCCAAGGCCTAGGTGCGCTCAAACCTGCTCCTGCGCCCGCAACTGCACGCTCATCTCATCACAACTGTTTGCCCAGTCACTCAGCCACTGCGGCATGGGCGGTGACGCTTCGGCCAAGCCGAGTTCGCGCACAAAGTCGGCCGGGGGCAGGGTGCCCTTGGCGGAGCGGAACAGGCCGCGCATCACCACCACGCCCACCACTCGGCCCTTGCTGATAAAACGATGCTCCATCAGGCTCCATTTGTGGTCCCAGCCGAGCATGCGCGTGTGTACCTCGAACACTTCAAAGAGCTTCAGCTCGCGGCGGAACTTGCCCCAGGTGTCGCCCACAATCGGCAACGCCTTGTTGCGCAGGGCCACGCGAAAAGCGCCGGTACGCAGCACAAAATCCATCCGCGCAACATCTGCCAGGGTGAAATACCGGCCATTGGTGACGTGCCGGTTGATATCCAGGTCCAGCGGCCACACACGCATGCGCACTACAGTGGTGTCCAAACCCTGCACGGGCTTGCGCCAGGGACGACGGAACAACATGAACAGCAATCGAAACCAGAGATTCATAAACGTGCCAGGCAGTTGATCAGAAGCCGCACTGTACGCAGCCGGAATCGGCTAAGGTAGGTGCGCAAATGACTTATTACATGCGAAAAACGCAAACAGGCTTTTTATGCACATTACCTTGCTCCTGGCTGATGATTGTTCTGCCGCCAACGCCACCCTGGTCCTGGAAATGCTCAGCGCCGCCAATCTGTTTGCCGACAGCCCACCCTTTGAGGTCGTGGTTGTCTCCCTGGACGGCCAGCCCGTCACCACGTGGAGCGGGCAGTGCATGCAGGTGGCGTGCGCGGCGGCGCAGGTGCGCCGCACCGACCTGATCCTGATCCCCGGTTTCCTGTTTACCCTCAAGCAGGCCTTGCCCACTTTTCCTGCCTACGGCCCGTGGCTGCGTGAGCAATATGCCCAGGGCGCGGTGCTGGCATCGATGTGCACCGCAGCTTTTTTGCTCGCTGAAAGCGGCCTTTTGCAAGGCTTGCGCGCTACCACCCACTGGGCGTTTGCCGAGCTGTTCCGGCGCCGTTACCCCGACGTGAGCCTGGAGGACGCGCAGATCCTGTGTGAAGAAAACCGTGTAATCACCAGCGGTGGCGCCAGCGCGGCGATGGACCTGATGCTGCACCTGATCCGCCGCTTCGGTTCACCAGAGCTTGCGCATACCTGTGGCAAATACCTGTTGATCGACGGCGTGCGTACCGAGCAGTCGGTGTACGCCCTGTGGTCGTTGCCCAAGAACCACGGCGACGGCGAGATCCTGCGGGTGCAGCATTGGCTGGAGCAGCACTTTGCCCAGGGGTTGGTAATTGACGACGTGGCGCGGCGCTTTGGTTTTGGTGTGCGCAATTTCAAGCGGCGTTTCAAGGAGGCGACCGGCTATACGCCCGTGGGTTATGTGCAAACCCTGCGCCTGGAGCGGGCCAAGCAGATGCTGGAGTCCACGCGCATGACCCTCGAAAGCATCACCTACGCGGTGGGGTATGAAGACAGTAATTCGTTTCGCCGCCTGTTCCAGCAGCGCGTGGGGATGCTGCCGGCGGCGTATCGCAAGAAATTCCTCGCCACGGCCTGAATCAGCGACGTAGCTGCGCCTGCGCTTCAATACATTCCACCAGAAACTCCATCACCACTTTCACCGACGGTGAGCGGCGCATATCCGGGTAGACCGTCAGCCAGATATCACGCACCGGGCCGTCGCTGGGCGTGGGCAACCGGGTCAACAGCGGGTCGTGGTCGCCCACCAGGGTCGGCAGCACTACCGCGCCGACCTGCGCGCGCGCGGCCATCTGCTGGGTGATCAACTCGCTGGCGGCAAATACGATAGGGCGAGGGCCGCGCAGTTGGTGCAGCCAGGCTTGCTGGGGCAGGTGGTCGCGGCTGGCGTCGTAGGCGATGAAGGTCCATTGCGCTGCCGGCAAGTGTTCGAGCGCAGGTGCGGCGTACAAGCCGAAGCGCACCACGCCGACTTTGCGCCGCACCAGGGCTGCTTCGTCGGGGCGCAGGGTGCGCAAGGCGATGTCGGCTTCGCCCTTGTCCAGCGCGGCCAGTTGAGTGGACGGCATCAGCACCAGATTCAGCTGCGGGTAGTGGGCGCGTAAACGCGCAAGCTGAGGTGCAATGCAGTGGTTGGCGATGGACGGCGGGCAACTGACGCGCACAGTGCCGGCCAGTTCAATGGAGGCCACACGCGACAAGCGCATCACCTGCGTGGCCATATCGCCCATGCCCGCCGCCACTTGCGCCAAGGCCAGGCCTTGCGCCGTGAGCGGGCGGCTGCGGGGCAGGCGGTCCACCAGCTTTACGCCCAGGGCTTTTTCCAGTGCATCGACCCGGCGCCCGACGGTGGCGTGCTCCACCTGCAGCTCGCGGGCGGCGGCCGACAATGACTGGGTGCGGGCCAGCACGGTGAAGTAGTAGAGGTCCTGCCAATCGAACATCGGGTTATTTCCGCACAGAGGCTGGGAGGGATTGGGGAATATTGCAACCGAATAATCCCTTTTACCATGGCCGCTTCCCAGTGCAAACGGAGTTGTTCCCTGATGAAAGCCATTACCCTGCAAGCCTACGGCGGTCCCGATGTCGCCCAACTGCGCCATGATGTGGCCAAACCCCAGGTCACGGCCGGGCATGTGCTGGTCAAGGTGGCCTGCGCCGGGATTAATTTCATGGATATTCATACCCGCCAGGGCAAATACGCGGCGTCGGTGACTTACCCGGTGCGCTTGCCTTGCACCCTGGGCATGGAGGGCGCCGGCGTGGTGGTTGAGGTTGGCCCGGGCGTGAGCCACCTGGCCGTGGGCGACCGGGTGGCCTGGTGCATTGCCTGGGGCGCCTATGCCGAATACGCCAATGTGCCTGCCGACAAAGTCGCGCAGATTCCGAGCGCCATCCCCTTCGATCAAGCGGCTGCGGCGATGTTTCAGGGCTGCACCGCGCACTACCTGGTTGAGGACGTGGCGCGCTTGCAGGCAGGCAGCAGCTGCCTGATTCACGCGGCGTCCGGCAGCATCGGCCAGTTGTTGGTGCAGATGGCGCGGCGGTTGGGCGCGACCGTGTTGACCACCGGCAGCAGCGCCGAAAAATGCGCGATTGCCCGGCAACGTGGCGCCCACCAGGCCTGGACCTATGACGGCTTTGCCGATCAGGTGCTGCAAGCTACGGATGGCCGCGGGGTGGATGTGGTGTTTGATTCAGTCGGCAAAAACACCTTGCGCGAGAGTTTCCGTGCTTGCCGCACGCGGGGTTTGATCGTCAATTATGGCAACGTGTCGGGCTCACTGAGCGATTTGGACCCGATTGAATTGGGCGAGGCGGGCTCGCTGTTTTTGACCCGACCACGCCTGGCCGACCACATGGCCGACGGGGCGACCGTGCAGCGGCGTGCCAATGCGGTGTTCGCGGCGATGCTGGAAGGGTCGTTGAGCGTGGAGATCGAGGGCCATTACAGCCTGGAGACGGTGCAACAGGTACACGCGCGCATCGAGGCGCGCCAGCAGATCGGCAAGGCGGTGTTGTGGGTGGACCGCGACCTGCGCTGATCGGTGTGGCGAGTAGGCTTGTTGTGGCTAGCAAGCTTGTTGTGGCGAGCAGGCTTGTTGTGGCGAGCAGGCTTGCCCTGCGTTGGGCTGCGAAGCGGCCCCAGTGCGGCTAATCCGATTTTTCAGTTAAACCGCGTGTTCAGGTTTCAGGGCCGCTGCGCGCCCCAACGCAGGGCAAGCCTGCTCGCCACAACAAGCCTGCTCGCCACAACAGCCCGTTAACCAGACGTTGGGTGGGGTACATGGCCAGATCGCAGGCGAAAAAAAACCGGCTGATCAGGCCGGTTTGGGGTGCCTCGCCAACAGCGAGGGTTATACGTGGTTGCTCTGCAGGCGATCCGAACCACCTTCAGCCAGGCCGCGTTCCTGCAGGCGATCAGCACCGCCTTCAGCCAGGCCGCGTTCCTGCAGGCGATCAGCACCGCCTTCAGCCAGGCCGCGTTCCTGCAGGCGATCAGCACCGCCTTCAGCCAGGCCACGTTCCTGCAAGCGATCAGCGCCACCTTCGGCTATACGGCGTTCCTGCAGACGGTCAGAACCATTTTCGGCTACGTGGTTGCCTTGCAGGCGATCCGCGCCGCCTTCAGCGACAACCGGGTGGGCAAAAGCGTTGGCAGCCAGTACCGAGAAAGCGAGGCTAAGCAAGAGTTGGCGTTTCATGGTGGTGTGCTCCGAGAGTTGTAGTTGGGTGTTGCCGGGTATGGGTTTGATGGTACGCGTTGGATTTTTTAAGAGAACTTCATTGCGCTGATGGTGACTATCGACGCCAGCGATGGCCCGTTGTGGCGGGCCATCGTGCAGGCGCTCAAGGCATCTGCGGCAGTTCCTGAGGGCGCAGGTCAAACACCAGCACCTCGGCGTCTTCGCCCTGGCTCAGGCGGATCTGCCGCTCATTGCGCAGCCGTGCGCCATCGCCTTCCTGCAAGCGGTGGCCATTGAGTTCGACGCTGCCGCGGGCCACGTGCACGTACACATGGCGGTCCGCCGGCACGTCCAGGGTTGCGGTTTCGTCGCCGTTGAACAGCCCGGCATACACCCGTGCATCCTGGCGAACGTTGAGCGAGCCATCCGTGCCTTCCGGCGAGATGATCAACTGCAAGCGCCCACGTTTTTGCGCTGCGCTGAAGTGCTCCTGTTGGTAGCGCGGTTCGGCGCCGACCACATTCGGCACAATCCAGATCTGCAGGAAGTGCACGCCATGGCTCTGGCTGTGGTTGAACTCGCTGTGGGCCACGCCGCTGCCGGCGCTCATCAGTTGCACGTCGCCAGGGCGGATCACCGAACCGGTGCCCAGGGTGTCCTTGTGTTCCAGGGCGCCTTCGAGCACATAGGAGAAAATCTCCATGTCCCGATGCGGGTGCTGGCCAAAGCCTTTGCCGGCGGCGACGCGGTCATCGTTGATCACCAGCAGGTCGGAAAAACCCTGCTCCCTGGGATCCCAGTAGTTGGCGAACGAGAAGGTGTGGAACGACTTCAACCAACCGTGATTGGCGGCGCCGCGTTCCGAGGCTTTGCGAAGGGTCAGCATGGTCTTGTCCTCAAGTGAGCGCTGGCTGCGAAATGCAGGGCGCTTGCGTTGAGAAGAAGGTTAATGGTTTTCCAGTGATTCATTAATAAGCTGAAAATTGAATTAATGTCTCATTTTAGTTGACAGTTTCAAGCGTGCCATAATGCCGTCCCGACTCCCGTTACGATGGACTTGCTCTTGATGAAAACCGTGGCCATGGCGCTGTTTCCAGACTTCCTGCTGCTCGATATGGCCGGGCCGCTGGAGGTGTTTTCCATAGCCAATCGCTACTTGCCGGCGTCGGAGCATTATCGGATCCTGACGATCGGTACCGAGCCCGGTCCGCTGCGCGCCTCCAATGGCGTGCACGTGCATGCCGACCTGCAACTGGCGCATGCCGATGAGGCCTACGACCTTCTGCTGGTGCCCGGCGGGCCTGGCGCTTATAACGAATGCCATCCGGCTCTGCTGCCTTGGCTGCGGGCCGCAGCGCCTCGGGCACGGCGCTTCGGTTCGATCTGCACCGGCGCCTTTGTGCTGGGGCACGCCGGGCTGCTCGACGGCCACCGCGTCACCACGCACTGGCACTACACCGACCGCCTGATCAAAGGCTTTCCCAAGGCCACCGTCGAAACCGATCGCATTTACTTGCAGGATGGCCGCTTGATTACCTCCGGCGGGGTCACTGCCGGCATCGACCTGGCGCTGTCGATCATCGCCCAGGACCATGGCCGGCAGGTGGCGGTCGACGTCGCCAAGGTGCTGCTGGTGGTGATGAAACGCCAGGGCGGGCAGGCTCAGTTCAGCCCGATGACCGCCGCCGTCGCGCCGCTGGAAACCCCGATCACCCGCGTGCAGAACCAGGTGCTGGCGCAGTTGGATCAGCCATTGAGCATCGTGTCCATGGCCGCGCTGGCGGGCATGAGCGCGCGCCATTTTGCGCGGCTGTTCGCCAAAGAGGTGGGCATGACGCCCATGGCCTTTGTGCAAGGCGCGCGTATCGACCGTGCCCGGCATCTGCTGGAAAGCACAGACCTGCCGCTCAAGACCGTGGCTTTCCGCGCAGGCTTCGGCAGCGTGCGGCATATGCGCTTTCTGTTCAGTGAAAAACTCGGCCTTAACCCCACGCAGTACCGACAACAGTTCAGTTGACGCCGAAATGTCCGTCTGGCTGCCCTGATTGTCCGTGTCGCTCCCTGTGCCAGCATTGTCCTGTCACGCATAGCTGGCAAGATAGCCCCAGGCCCCTTGAAAGGAGGCGCAGGCGCCCAAGGCCGGGTGTTCCAGCGCTGTCAGCAGATGAACAATGCACACTCGGTGAGCTTCGGCCCCTATACCTTTCATCGTGATCAACGTCTGGTCAGCAAGACCGGCCAGCCGGTGCCATTGGGTGGGCGTGCGCTGGATATCCTCGCGATACTGTTGGAGACGCCGGGGCAATTTGTCAGCAAGGACACTTTGATCGGCCGGGTCTGGCCGAACAGCGTGGTGGAAGACAATAATTTGCGCGTGCACATCGCCGCCCTGCGTCGTGCGCTGGACGGACAACGCTATATCCTCAATGAACCGCAACGCGGCTACTGCTTCGTGGCGCCGTCACCGGTGCCGTCACCGCGGCCTCGGCACAATCTGGCCGCACGGCTCAGCCCAGTGATCGGCCGCGACGAACTGCTGGGCAGCCTGGTGCGACGCCTGGGCGGCCAACGGCTGATGATGCTCACCGGCTGCGCCGGCATCGGCAAGAGCACCCTGGCACTGGCGCTGGCCGAACGGGTGTTGCCGCGTTATCGCGATGGCGTGTGGTGGCTGGACCTGGCAACTGTGCAGGCGCCGAACCGGTTGCTGGACTACCTGAGCGAAACCCTGCACCTCCAACCCTGTGTCGGCGCCCATGCACTGTGCGAGCAATTGGCCGCCCGGCAACTGTTGCTGGTGCTCGATAATGCCGATTTGTTGCTGGGCGCCTGCCGTCATCTGGTGCATACACTGCAAGCCAGGGCGCCTCTGGTGAGCGTGCTGCTGACCAGCCGCGAAACCTTGCAGGTGCCCGGCGAATGGGTGCACCACGTGCCACGGCTGGCGCTGCCGACATCGGCTGACCGGGGTGGTGTCGAGCAGGCCATGCTGTATCCGGCCCTGCAATTGTTTGTGGCGCGGGTGCGTGCCGGTCAGCAGGGATTTGTACTGCGGTCTGAGGACCTGGCGCCGTTGTGCGATATCTGCCGGCGTCTGGACGGCATCCCGCTGGCGCTGGAACTGGCGGCGGCCCAGGTTGAAGCCCTGGGAATACGCGGGTTGCAAAAGCAGTTACACAACGGCGTGCAAGTGTTAAGGCGTGGCCGACGCACGGCGGTCGAGCGCCATCAGTCGCTGACGGCGGCGCTGGATTGGACGTATCAACGCCTGAGCCTGCCGCAGCGTTGGCTGTTCCTGCAATTGGCGCTGTTCAAAAGCGCGGTGACGTTGCCGGCCTTGACCGAACTGGTGGCCGGCACTGAACTTGCGCACGCCGACCTGGCTTACCTGCTGGCACGCCTGGTCGCGATGTCTTCCCTGGTGGTCGAGCCCGGCCCCGGCCCGCGGCGCTATCGGCTGCTCAACAGTGTGCGCAGCTACGCCCTGGCGCAGCTGCGTGACCCGTTGCAGGTGGCGCGTTTGCAGCAGGGCTATGGGCATTATCTGGGGCCATTTTCAGGCCGGCCGTTTGTCCTGCAACTGGTCGAGCAGGCTGCGCACGCGGACTAGATCCTGGGTGGCATAGCCTTCGGTAAATTGCCCGTAGACCGAATTCAACAGCTCACGTGCTGCCCGCACACGGCCCTGGCTTTGCCACAGGCAAGCCAGTGAGGTCGCGCAGCGCAACTGCCAGGCCAGTGCGCCTTGCTCGTGCGCCAAGCCCAATGCCTCCAGCAGCAGCGATTCGCGCGCGCGCAGGTCGGGCAGGGCCTCGGCGCGCACCCTGAGAATCTCGGCCGTGCACCAACCGGCCGCGCCGTTTCTGGCGCGCTCAAATACCGTGTCATCTACCTGCGCGGCATTGAAGGTCACCAGTATGTCCTGAACCAGGCCCAGGCCTTGCAATGTCGCATGGGGTGCGGTGCCCTCGTAATGCCGCGCCCAGGTATGAAACAACTGCACCGAATGTTTCTGTGAGTGTTCCAGCAGCATCGCCAGCAGCGCGTGCGCCGCGCCGCTGCCACCGTTGTAGTGGGCAATCGGTACGCTGGCCAGGGCCAGGGTGTAGCAGATAGAGGTGCCGTGGTTGATCTGCAACGCCAGCTCCAGCGCCTGGTTTGCCATTCGTGCGGCCCGCTCTGGAAACCCGCGCAGCCACAGGATGCGCGCCAGCACCGTCAGCGACGCCACACTCTGGTCGTATTGCACGCCAAAGCCATGGGTGAAACGGTTGAGATGGCCGCTGTGGGCCATGCGCTGTAGTACTTGTTCGGCATTGTGCAGGGCCAGGACCTGGTTGCCCGCGAAATGCTGGGCCAGTACCCGTAAGCGCTGGGCACTCAAATCCAGCAGCGGATCGGTGCGCGGGTCGAGGCGGTCGAACTGCATGCTCTGCTCCAGCGCCTCACGGTAGCGGCCGGCACACAGGTTGACCGCCATGTGCCCGGAGACGGCTCGCAACTGGCCCCCATTGTCTTGGAGCGCTTGCGCCAGGCGCCGGGCCGCCACAAACGCAGCGATGGTCTGCGGTGCGCCGCCCAAGGCGTGATAGGACAGGCTGCCCAGGGCCAGTTGCAGTTGCATGGTCAACTGCGTGCAGGGCGCGCCCGATTGCGGCATCAGCGCCAGGGCCTGGTCTACGTACAGCCCATGTTCGCGCAGCAGCGACAACTCCTGCCACAAGGGCATGGCGCTGACCGTCAGGCGAATGCCAAGCAGGTGCGCGCCGTGTTCGCCCAAGCCCCAGTCGAGGGCGGCGCGAATGTCCTCGCGCAACGGCGCATAACGGTTGATCCACAGCTCGGTGGCAGTGAATTCCCAGTCTTCCCGCGCCTGGTCCATCAGCGCCAGACAGCGCGCCGCATGGCGTTCGCGTGTGCTGTCGAGTTCAGCTGCGTGGTCGAGCTTTTCCAGGGCATAGCTGCGGGTGACATCCAGCAGACGATAGACCATGTCATCATCGCCGGCCTCGACGTTGAGCAGCGACTTGGCCACCAGTTGGGTGATCGAACCCAGCACTTCGGCCGGTGCGATCTGCTCCCCGGCGATCACCGCCGCCGCGCTTGCCAGGCTGAACCCGCCGCGAAACACCGCGAGGCGGCGCAGGCAGATCTGTTCGCAAGCGGTGAGCAGGTTAAAACTCCAATCCAGCGTGGCGCGCAAGGTTTGCTGGCGGGGCAGGTCGCTGCGCAGGCCACGGTTGAGCAGGCGCAGATTGTCCTCCATCTGCACCAGCAAACCCGGCAAGCCGAAGCGCTCGATCTGTGTGGCGACCAATTCGATTGCCAGGGGAATGCCGTCCAGGCGCTTGCAGATCTCGATCGCCAGGGGCAGTTGCGCCTCGCTGAGCTCAAAACTGTCCTGGTGCGACATGGCACGCTCGATCAGCAGTTGCAAGGCCGGGTAGCCGAGGGCCTGGGCGCGGTTCCCGGTGGCGGGTGGGCAGGCCAGCGGCTCCAGGCGTTGCACGTACTCGCCCTCGGCGCGCAGGGCTTCGCGGCTGGTGGCCAAAATGTGCAGGTGTGGCAGGTGACGCAGTAAGGTTTCGCTGATCAGCGCGATGTCGTCCAGCAGGTGTTCGCAGTTGTCGATCACCAGCAGCAACTGCCGCGCGTGCAGGCTTCGGGCCAAGGTCAGCAGCGGGTCATGTTCGGTGGGTGCGAGATGGAGCAGGGCGGCCAGGTTGGGCAGGATCATTGACGGCGCGCTGAGCGGCGCCAAATCCAGCAGGTGAATGCCGTCGCGGTAATGGCCGATCAATAATTCCGCCACACGCAGCGCCACGGTGGTCTTGCCGATACCGCCCGCGCCGGTCAGGGTGATGAAACGTTGCTGCGGCAGTTGCTGCACCAGTGCGTCGATCAACACTTGGCGGCCAATCATCCGCGTACGGCGCAGCGGCAGGTTATGGCCCTGGTTGTGGGGAATACCGTCGATGGCTGTCGTCATCGGTTCAATGCTCAGGGGGGCGACAAAGCTGTAACCGCGCTGGGCGACGGTGACGATATAGCGCTGCCCGGCCTGGCCATCGCCCAGGGCCTTGCGCAACGCGGCCATATGCACACGCAGGTTGCCGTCTTCGACCACCGTTTTGGGCCATACCCGCGTGATCAGTTCCTGCTTGCTCACCACATTGCCGGCGTGCTCCAGCAAAATCAGCAAGATTTCTAGCGCGCGTCGGCTCAGGCGCAAGGGGCGGCCAGCCTCCAGCACCAGGCGCTGGCGCGGGTGGACACGGTAGGGACCGAAATGCACGGCCTGGTCGTTGAGGTCACGCATAGTGGCCCCTGTTCAGGAAAAGAGTTTGGCCAGCATATTCCAGGCCGGTGCAGACCACTAGGCTGCAATCACCTGTGATTTTTGACGGATGTGGTGACTTCGCCAGGTCATCGGGTTCACGCCCTCGCTGCGCGTGAACATATGGCAGAAGTGCGCCTGGTCGCAGAAGCCGCATTCGACGCTGATCTGGGTCAGGCTCAGGGACGATCCGGTGATCAGTTCCTTGGCCCGCTGAATGCGCTGTTGGCGAATCCACTCCTGGGGCGACAGCCCGGTGGTGCACTTGAACGCACGGGAAAAATGGCTGCGCGACAGCGCACAGGCCTGCGCCAAGTCGGCAATTGCCAGGCTTTCGCCGAGGTTGGCGAGGATCAGTTGCTTGGCAACTCGCTCGCGCCGGGGGCACAAGCCACCGGTGACGCCAAGGCGAGGGGCACAGTCATCAAGTCGGGCCATGACAAATATCCGTAGTCGATGGGAGCGTTCCCGGTGAATGGATGCAGTGTAGACCGCTGTATTTTTGGCGCCGGGCCGTCTGGCTGGCGAGTTAATCGTTGTTAATTTCGCCAGGTGCGCGCCCGGAAAAGACAGCACAGGCATGCAATCGTCGATCCGTGCGACATGCTTACCTGACGGCCTGATAACCGTTTGGATACCGCCATGAACCGCAACGACCTGCGCCGCGTCGACATGAACCTGTTGGTGATTTTCGAGGCGCTGATGTTCGAGAAGAACCTGACCCGGGTCGCCGAAAAACTCTTCATGGGCCAGCCGGCCGTGAGTGCCGCGCTCGGGCGCCTGCGCGACTTGTTCGACGACCCATTGCTGCTGCGCAACGGGCGCGGCATGGAGCCCACGCCACGGGCGGTGGCGATACTCAAGGAGCTGCAACCGGCGATGGACACCATTTCAGGCGCGGTCAGCCGCGCCAAGGATTTCGACCCTTCCACCAGTTGCGCGGTGTTTCGAATCGGCCTGTCCGATGATGCCGAGTTCGGTCTGTTCCCGCCGTTGCTCAGCCAGCTGCGCGAAGAGGCACCGGGGATCATCGTGGTGGTACGCCGCGCCAATTACCTGTTGATGTCTTCGTTGCTGGCCAGTGGCGAGATTTCCGTGGGCGTCAGCTACACCACCGAACTGCCGGCCAATGCCAAGCGCAAGAAGCTGCGGGACATTCCCTGCAAGGTGCTGCGCGGCGACGACGGCGCGGCGCCGTTGACACTGGATGACTACTGCACGCGGCCCCACGCTATGGTGTCGTTCTCGGGGGACTTGAGCGGCAATATCGACCTTGACCTGGCGCGCATCGGCCGGGCGCGCAGGGTGGTGCTGGCGGTACCCCAGTTCAGCGGCTTGCGCGCACTGTTGGCGGGCACGCAAATCATCGCGACAGTGCCCGACTACGCCGCCTGTGCCTTGACCGAAGGCACGGTGCTGCGCGCCGAGGACCCGCCGTTCGCAATTGAAGCCTCGGAATTGTCGATGGTCTGGAGCGGCGTGCATGACAACGACCCGGCGGAGCGCTGGTTGCGCTCGCGCATCAGTGAGCATATGGCGCGTGTGGCGTGAGCGCGCCAGGCGAAACAGCACAAACATCCAATTCCTGCCCCCCGTTCCCCGCCAGACTCCCCCCATCGCTTAGCTTTCCAGGGGGAATCACACCGTATGGACCCGACACCTGAAACCAGCCCCGACGAAGTCGTCACCCTGGTCGTCAAACACCTGATCAAGGCCGGCCGTGAAGCCGATTACGAGGCCTGGCTGCGGCGCATCGTGCGCATCGCCGGCGAGCGGCCCGGCCACCTCGGTGTGGATGTGGTGCGCGGCAAGCAGGGCGGGCAAGCACTGTTTACCTGCGTCTTGCGCTATCGCTCCACCGACGCGCTGCAACGCTGGCTCGACTCCCCCGAACGCCAGGCGCTGATCGCTGAAGCGGCGCCGATGCTGGCCGACGGCGACAAAACCGAAATCGGTGCGGCTAATGAGTTCTGGTTCGCGCCACTGGCCGACAGCGCCGCCAAACCGCCGCGCTGGAAGCAGGCGGTGGTCAGCCTGTGCGTGATTCTGCCGCAAACCCTGCTGCTGCCGTTTATCTGGGGGCCGATCCTGCGTCTGCACCCGTTCCTGTCCAACTATGTGGTTTCCACTTTTTTGGTGACCCTGACCATTGTGTTGCTGGTGGTTTACCTGCTGATGCCGGCCGCCACCCGCCTGTTCGCTCCCTGGCTTGAAGCCTCTGTAAAGGACACCCTATGAACGCCGATCTGATTCTGTTCAATGGCCAGTTCCACACCGTGGACCGCGAAAACCCACGGGCCACTGCGGTCGCAATCCACAAGGGCCGCTTTGTCGCGGTCGGCACCGACGGCGAGGCCATGGCCCTGCGCGGCAGCGGCACCCAGGTCATCGACCTCAAGGGCCGCACCGTGATCCCCGGCCTTAACGACTCGCACTTGCACCTGATCCGTGGCGGGCTGAACTACAACCTTGAACTGCGCTGGGAAGGCGTGCCGTCACTGGCCGATGCGTTGCGCATGCTCAAGGATCAAGCCGATCGCACGCCGACGCCGCAATGGGTGCGTGTGGTGGGGGGCTGGAACGAATTCCAGTTCGCCGAAAAACGCATGCCGACCCTGGAAGAGTTGAATCAGGCCGCGCCAGATACGCCGGTGTTCGTGCTGCACCTGTATGACCGTGCCTTGCTCAACCGCGCCGCCCTGCGCGTGGCCGGTTACACCAAGGACACGCCGAACCCGCCGGGCGGCGAGATTGTGCGCGACAGCAACGGCAACCCCACCGGCATGCTGGTGGCGCGTCCCAACGCGATGATCTTGTATGCAACCCTGGCCAAGGGCCCGAAACTGCCGCTCGAATACCAGGTCAATTCGACCCGCCAGTTCATGCGTGAACTCAATCGCCTGGGCCTCACCAGCGCCATCGACGCCGGCGGTGGTTTCCAGAACTACCCCGATGACTACGCGGTCATTGAACAACTGGCCAAGGACCAACAGCTGACGGTGCGCATCGCCTACAACCTGTTCACCCAAAAGCCCAAGGAAGAACTCAGCGACTTCAAGCACTGGACCGGCAGCGTCACCCTGCACCAGGGCGACGATTACCTGCGCCACAACGGCGCAGGCGAGATGCTGGTGTTTTCGGCGGCGGACTTCGAAGATTTCCTTGAGCCACGCCCCGACCTGCCGTTGACCATGGAGCAGGAACTGGAACCGGTGGTGCGCCATTTGGTTGAGCAGCGCTGGCCGTTCCGGCTGCACGCCACGTACGACGAATCCATTTCGCGCATGTTGGATGTGTTCGAGAAGGTCAACCGCGACATTCCGTTCAATGGTCTGCCGTGGTTCTTCGACCACGCCGAAACCATCACGCCGAAAAACATCGAGCGCGTCCGGGCCTTGGGCGGTGGTATCGCGATCCAGGACCGCATGGCGTTCCAGGGCGAGTATTTTGTCGAGCGCTACGGTGCCAAGGCCGCCGAAGCCACGCCACCGATCAAGCGCATGCTGGCCGAAGGCGTGCCGGTAGGGGCGGGCACCGACGCCACGCGGGTCTCGAGCTACAACCCCTGGACTTCGCTGTACTGGATGGTCAGCGGCCGTACCGTCGGCGGCCTGGAGCTGCACGCCGAAGGCCTGCCGCGCCTCACCGCGCTGGAATTGTTCACCCACGGCAGCGCCTGGTTCTCCTCGGAGCAGGGCAAGAAGGGCCAGATCAAGGTAGGCCAGTTGGCGGATGTGGCGGCACTCTCGGCGGACTTCTTCAGCGTCGATGAAGAAGCCATCAAATGGATCGAGTCGGTACTGACCGTGGTCGGCGGCAAGGTGGTGTACGGCGCCGGCGACTTCGAAGATTTCGCCCCGCCCCAAGTACCGGTGCTGCCGGACTGGTCGCCGGTGGTCAAGGTGCCGGGGCACTGGCGCCCAGGTTCAGCGGTGCAAGCTCAAGTACACCACTGCAGCGGACCGTGCGGCGTGCATGCCCACGGCCATGAAAAAGCGCGGCTCTCCAGCGTACCGGTCAGCGATTTCCAGGGTTTCTGGGGCGCGTTTGGTTGCTCGTGCTTTGCCTTCTGATTTTAAAAACACCCAAAGGAGTTCACCCATGACTTACAAGCGCTTGAACAAAGATGACGCCGTTGTATTGCTGGTCGATCACCAGACCGGCCTGATTTCCCTGGTGCAAGACTTCTCTCCGAACGAGTTCAAGAACAACGTGTTGGCCCTGGCCGACGTGGCCAAGTTCTTCAACCTGCCGACCATCCTCACCACCAGTTTTGAAAGTGGCCCTAACGGTCCGTTGGTTCCGGAACTCAAGGCGCTGTTCCCGGACGCGCCTTACATCGCCCGCCCTGGCCAGATCAACGCGTGGGACAACGAAGATTTCGTCAAGGCCGTCAAGGCCACCGGCCGCAAGCAGATCATCATTGCCGGCGTGGTAACGGATGTGTGCGTCGCGTTCCCGACCCTGTGCGCCCTCGCTGAAGGCTTTGAGGTGTTCGTGGTGACCGACGCCTCGGGTACCTTCAACGAAACCGTGCAACAAGCCGCTTGGGCACGCATGACGGCCGCCGGCGCGCAACTGGTGAACTGGTTCTCTGTCGCCTGTGAGCTGCAAGTCGACTGGCGCAACGATATGGAAGGCCTGGCCAACCTGCTGTCGCCGCGCATTCCGAACTACCGTAACCTGATGAACAGCTACTCGGCGTTTACGGCCAAGTAAGCTGCGTTTGAAGGGGTAGATTAACCCTGTAGGAGGGGGTAAGCCCCTCCTGCATTTAATTGTGTCGTAGCGGCTGACAGGCTATAAACCAGCCAAATGTCCACCGAGAAGCGACAATGAACCCCTTCGAAGACATGCGCCTGTTTTGCCAGGTCATGGAGTCCGGCAGCTTCACCGCCGCGGCCGAGCAATTGGGCTTGTCCAAACAATTCGTCAGCCGCCGTCTGATCCAGCTGGAAGACCGTTTGGGCGTACGCCTGCTCAACCGCTCCACGCGTCGGCTGGACGTCACGCCACTGGGCCAGAGTTATTACGAATCCGCTTTGCGCCTGCTCGGTGAAGTCGAGCAAGTGGAGCAGGGCATTGCCGGCCAGAACAGCGAACCGCGGGGCACGATTCGGCTCAGCGCGCCGTTGTCGTTTGCCATGGCCCATCTGGGCTGCCTGTTGCCGCAGTTCCTGCAACGCCACCCGCAGGTGTCGGTGGAAGTCGACTTGAGTGATCGCCCGGTGGACCTGATCGGCGAGGGCTACGACCTGGTCTTGCGCATCGGCACGCTGGAAGACTCAACCCTGATTGCCCGGCGCATCGCCAGTGTGCAGCGAGTGTATTGCGCCAGCCCTGATTACCTCGCCGCCAAGGGTACGCCGCTCAGGCCTGAAGACCTGGCCGACCACGACTGCCTGCCCTACGGCCATGGCCGCCAAGTGCAATGGCGCTTCAAAGGCAAGTTGCAGGCGCTCAATGTCAGTGGACGCATGCGCGTAAACAATGGCGAGTTGCTGCGCGACACTGCGATCGCCGGGTTGGGCGTCACTTATTTGCCGACCTTTATCGTCGCCGAGGCCTTGAAGGACGGGCGTTTGGTAACCCTGCTGGACGACTTCGCCCCCGAGGCCCTGACCTTGTCGGCGGTGTACCCGCAGCACCGGCAAAGTTCGCGGCCAGTGCAGGCGCTGGTGGAGTTTTTGCGCGAACGCCTGGCCAGCGGTTGCTGACCCACACGCATCTATTGTGAAGACTGGCTTATGTGGGAGCCAGCTCCCACACATATTCAAGGGGCGACAAGATTGGCCAACGTTGAACCTTGCACATACCGCTCCAGATTCGCCAGGAACGTATCGGCAATCTCCTGCTGGCTGTTGGTCGAAATCGCCGAGGTATGCGGCGACAACCGCACCCGCGCATGGCTGTACAACGGGTGGCCCTGCGGCAGTGGCTCAGGCTCGGTCACATCCAGCGAGGCCAGGCCGATCTGACCGTTATCCAAGGCTTCCAGCAGGGCCTCCTGATCCAGCAAACCACCGCGCGCAATATTGATCAGGTGCAATCCCGGCTTGGCGCTGCCGAGCACATCGCGGTCGACAATATGCCGCGTGGCCTCGGTGAGCGGCGCCGCCAGCACCAGGTGGTCGGCGCGGGCAAACAGGTCGTGGATGTCCTTGGCGGCCTCAACATGGTCCACCTCAAAGGGGGCCTGGCTCTGGCGCAGCGCAACCACGTTGATCCCCAAGGCCTGGGCTTTTTGCGCCAGGCTCTTGCCGATCGCACCAAAGCCGAGAATGCCCAATGTGCTGCCCTTGAGCGGGCGCAGCGCGGTGAATGTCCACTGGGCATCCTTCACCCAGATAGCCGGCAAATGCTTGGCCGCCGCAAAGATCGCCGCCAGGGCGAACTCGGCAAGGTTATCGGCCGCGCTGCCCCGTGAGGTGGTCACTGGCGGGCCGTTGAACAGCCACTGCGGGTAGAAGTCGATGCCCGACGACACCAGGTGTACCCACTGCGCGCCATACGGCCAGCCCGGCGGCGGAGTATCGGGCGCGGTGTAGCCGCGCACATTGATAGGGCGCAGCAGCAGGATATTGGCTTGCGGCGGCAGGTCGCTGGGCACACCGGCCGGCACGCCGATCACCTGGGCATGGGGGTGGATCGAGGCAAGGCGTTCGCGCAATACCTGGTTGTAATCTTCGTCCAGCTGGCTGGCGATAATCACCTGACTCATGAGCGTTCCTTATTCATTGTTGCGCACGTTGAGCGAACACTGCTTTACCCACACCTTGCAGCACCGCGTCGTTCTGCGGCGTATGCACGCGGCTGCACAGCACGTCGCGGTAATGCCGTTGCAGCGGGCTATGGCGCGACAGGCCAGGGTTGCCCGAGGCTTCGATGGCCAGCTCCACGGCGCGGATCGCATTGCCGGTCACCAGGTATTTAAGCTGCGCCGCATTGGCGGCTGGCGTGTGGCCCTGGGCGGCGGCCTCGAGCAGGCTGCGGTTGGCAAACAGCAGGGTGTCGATATGGCCGACGGTTTCCTGAAAACGCGGCAAGCTCGACAGCGCGGCGCCGAGGTTGGACGGCTTGCGCTGCTCCAGCCAGTTCACCAGCCAGTCCCGCGCCGCCTGGGCCACGGCGTCGTACACCGACGACAGCAGCACCGACATCCACAGGAACCCCTCGCCATCCAGCTCAGGTTGCGGTGCGCTCCAGGGGCTGACGCTGACGGCATGGTCCAGCGGCACCAGGACATTATCGAGCACCACTTCGTGGCTGCAGGTGGCGCGCATGCCCAGATGGTCCCAGGTGTCGATGATGCTCACGCCGGGGCTGTTTTTCGGCACCAGCCAGGCGCCCACCAGCGGGTCGGCATCATCACTGCGCGCCCACACGCTGAACCAGCTCAGGCCGTGGCTGCCGGTGGAGTAAATCTTGCGGCCGCTGATGCGCCAGCCGTCGGCGGTGCGCACCGCCGTGGTCGCCGGCAGCCCGCCACGGGCCGGGGTGCCCAGGTCAGGTTCGACGCGCAGCGCATTGATCAATGCACCGTTGCGCACGGCGTCTTCGGCGACCTGCACGCGCAGGTGCTGCGGCCAGGTTTTGCTGTCTTGCAGGCGTGTGTGTTGCAGGTACTGCATCACCAGAATCAGCGCGGTAGACGGCTCGCCCCTGGCAATCGCGCTGATGGCCTTGCGCGCCTGCGCCAAGCTGGCGCCACCCCCACCCAGGGCCTTGGGCACGGTGAGGGCGACCAGGCCATGTTCATGCAGCCGCTTGAAGTTGGCGTGGGGGAAGGCGCCGCTTTCGTCATACAGGTGCGCGCTGCTGGCCAGCTCGGCGCTGAGGCGTTCGAGCAGGGCGTCGAATTGCGCCGCCCCGTGTGGGAGCTGGCTTGCCTGCGAAGGCGGTGTATCAGCCACCCGCAAGGCAGGCCCAGAGACCGCTATCGCAGGCAAGCCAGCTCCCACCTTGGCTAGTCGGTTGAGAGGTTCACTCATGCCAGCGCTTCCTGTTGCACTTCCACTTCGCTGTACCGATTGGTCGGCACCTCCAGCCCCAGGTTGTCGCGCAAGGTCTGGCCGCTGTATTCGCTGCGAAACAGCCCGCGTTGTTGCAGCACCGGCACCACCAGTTCGGTGAAGTACTGCAAGCCATCGGGCAGTACCGAGTTGATGATGAAACCGTCGCTGGCGCCGGACTCGAACCAGGTTTGGATGGCATCGGCAACCTGGTCCGGAGTGCCGACAAACTCGCGCTTGGGCCGCGAAAAGCGCAAGGCCACTTCGCGCAGGGTCAGGCCTTCGTCCCTGGCCAGTTGCTTGATACGGTCAGAACCGCCTTTCTGGCTGTTGCTGCCCAGGTCGCCAAGTTCCGGGAAGGGTTCGTCCAATGGGTATTGGCTGAAGTTGTGGTCGTTGAAGGGGCGGCCCAGCGCCACAATCGCATCTTCGACGGTGACCAGATCCACGGCCTGCTGATAGCGGCTTTCCACCTCGGCGGCATCGCGCCCGACAATCGGACGAATGCCCGGCAAAATCGACAGGCTGCCCGCATCACGGCCAAAACCCTTGGCGCGGCGTTTTAAATCAGCCGAGTACGCCTTGGCTTCTTCGAGTGTCTCCACATGCACAAAAATCGCATCGGAATGCTCGGCGGCAAAGTTGCGCCCATCTTCAGAGGTGCCCGCCTGGAAAATCACCGGCTGGCCCTGACGCGAGCGGGCGATGTTCAGCGGGCCTTTGACCGAGAAAAACTCGCCCTTGTGGTTCAGCGCATGCAGCTTCTCGGGGGTGAAAAACTCGCCGCTCTGCTTGTTGTAGGCAAAGGCGTCGTCTTCCCAGGAATCCCACAGGCCCTTGACCACGTTCAAGTGTTCCTTGGCGATGCGGTAGCGCACGGCGTGGGGCGGGTGCTCGGCTTTGCCGAAGTTGTCGGCGGTGCCGCTCAGCCAGGAGGTGACCACGTTCCAGCCGGCGCGGCCGCCGCTGATATGGTCCAAAGAGGCGAACTGGCGCGCCACCTGGTAGGGCTCGGTGTAGCTGACGGTCACGGTGGCGACCAGGCCGATGTGGGTGGTCAACGCGGCGAGGGCCGAGAGAATGGTCAGCGGCTCGAAACGGTTGAGGTAATGCGGGCTGGATTTGGCGTGAATGTGCAGGCTGTCGGCGATAAACACGAAGTCGAACTTGGCGCTTTCGGCCAACTCGGCCTGCTGTTTGTAGAAGCCAAAGTTGGTACTGGCATTCGGTTGCGCCTGCGGATGGCGCCATTCGCCCCAGCCGTGACCGACACCGTGGACCATAGCGCCCAGTTTCAGATGACGTGGCGTGCTCATGTGCGGCTCCTTGCTTAGCGCGATGCTTGGGAAGTGGGAAAACGTTCGGCGTTAAAGCTCGTGTCGAAACCCTGGGACACGTCGATGCGCTTGGGCAGCAGGCCTTCTTGCTGATAGGTGTCGGCGGTGGCTTGCAGGCCCTTGATCACGCTGTCGTCAATCACCACGGGGTTCAGTTGCGTGTCTTTGGCCACCTCCAGGTGCACCGCCAAGGGCAGGCCGGTAATTTTGGCTTGGGCAGCGGCGTATTCATCCGGGTGTGTGTTGGCCCAGGCGTAGGCACGGTCGACGCGGGCCACGAAGTCATCCAGTTGCGGGCGTTTGTTGGCGATGGCCTGGCTGGTGGCGGCGAAATACAGGTGGTTGCTCAACAACTGTTTGCCGCTGACCAGGACGCGGGCGTGGCTTTGTGAGGTGACCACCGTGGTGTAGGGATCCCAAGTGGCCCAGGCATCAACGGTGCCGTTATCGAGTACCAGCCGGGATTCAGCGGGCAGCAGGAAAATGAATTGCACATCCTTGGTCGTCAGGCCTGCGCTGGCCAAGGCCCTGATCGCCAGGTAGTGCCCGATGGAGCCGCGTCCGGTGACAATTTTTTTGCCCTTGAGGTCGGCGGCCGTCTTGATCGGCGAGTCCTTGGGCACCACCAGGGCGGTGGTGTTGCGCCCTTCGGCGTGGATGATGCTGACCACCTTGAGCGCGGCCCCGGCGCCCAAGGCGAACACATACGGCGCGTCACCGAGGGCGCCAATATCGACGGCGCCCGCGTTCAGGGCTTCGCCCAGCGGCGAGGCGGAAGGGAACTCCGACCACTGGATTTGATAGGGCACGTTGTTGGTTTCGCCCGAGGCTTCCAGCAATGCCTTGATCGTGGATTTCTGGTTGGCCACGCGTAGCGGTTGCAAGTCGGCGGCGTGTGCAGTGCTGATCAGGCCGAGGGCCAGGGCGCTGCTCAGCAGCAGGTGTTTGAAGGGCGTGCTAAAGACCATGATGGATAAATCCCAGGCAAATTGAAAAAGTGTGGGTTACCTCCGCCTGGCAAGGGGTCGGTGCGGCCTGCCCCGGTGTGGGGCAGGCGTGAAGGTGGTTCAGATCACGTAGAAACCGTGGGTGCCATCGCGTGCCAGCTGGTCGACCAGGCCGAATTCCCAGTCCAGATACGCCTGCATGGCTTCCTTCGGGCTGTCGGTGCCTTCGTACGGTCGGCGATAGCGGTCGATACGCGGTGACGCGAGATGGGTTTCGCCTTCTTCCAGCGGTAGCTTCTCGGCGATCCAGTTAAGCGTGCCCCCTTGCAGCAGGAATACCGGCTTGCCGGTGATGGCTTCGACTTCGGCGACTGCCAGGCGCGCCAGTTGGCTGGTGCCGCAGGTCAGCACATAACGTTCGGCGGGTGGCACCTTGGCCAGGGCGTTGGCCAATTGCGCACGCAAGGCCCAGAAGGCACCGGGGATATGGCGTTTGACGTAGTTGACGCTGGGGGTGAAATCCAGCACCGCCGTGTCGCCATGGGGCAGCCACTCGGCCAGGGTGTGGGGGCTGATCAGTTCGGCCTGCAAGGGTGCCGGCACCGGCGCTACCCAGGCGCCTTGTTCGCTGAAGTTCGCCGCTTGCAGGTCGTCCAGCACGTACACCTCCCAGCCCAATTGCGCGAGCCATGAGGCGGACATGTTCGCCCGCACGCCGTCGTCATCGGCCAGCACCAGGCGCGCGCCGCGCACGCTGGCCACGTGGTCGGTTTCCTGCACCAACTGGCCGCCCGGTGTGGAGCGCGCGCCCGGCAAGTGGCCGGCTTCGAATTCCTCCGGCGTGCGCACATCGAACAGGTAGGTGGTGCGCTTGGGTTCTTGCTGCCAGCGTTGCAGGTCGGCGAGCGTGGCGCGGCCAACCCGCGCCTTGTCGGCCACGCTGCGCGCATCCCGTGCGGCGATCTGGCGGTGTTCTTCGCGGGTCGGCGCAAAGCGGCGCGCTTGGCCATGGGCGAGTTTCTGCCCGGCCAGGGTCCAGCCGATGGTGCCGTTGCGCAGTGCCGACACCGGGTTGGCGATGCCTGAGTTGATCAGCGACTGCGTGCCGATAATGCTGCGGGTACGCCCGGCGCAGTTGACGATGATACGGGTGGCCGGGTCCGGTGCCAGTTCACGGGCGCGCAGCACCAGTTCGGCACCCGGCACACTGATGCCGGTAGGAATGCTCATGGTCTGGTATTCGTCGAAGCGGCGCGCGTCGAGCACCACCACATCGGCCTGGCTGTCGAGCAGCGCCTGCACTTCTTCGGCGGCCAAGGAGGGCGTGTGGCGCTCACTCTCAACCAACTCGCCGAAGGCTTTGCTCGGTACGTTGACGTCGATAAACAGCTCGCCACCGGCGCGGCGCCAACCGTCCAGGCCACCTTCGAGCAAGCTGACCTGGGTGTAGCCCAACGCAACCAGGCGTGCGGCGGCACGTTCGGCCAACCCTTCGCCATTGTCATAGACCGTCACTTGGGTATCGCGACGGGGAATGCGCGCATACACCTCCAGCTCCAGCTTGGACAGCGGGATATTCGCAGCGAACAGCGGGTGCGACTCGGCAAAGGGCGCTTCTTCGCGTACGTCGACCAAGGCGACTTCTTCACGGTCCAACAGGGCCTGGCGAATCTGGGCGAAGCTGCGGTTCGATACGGTGGTCATAGGGCAGGGCTCTTTTCTTTGGACAAATCCCAGATGTTCGGGAGGTAGGCGTTGGAATAACCGGAGATAAACAGTTTCTCGCTGCCGTTGGGCTGATACACCGCACGGCGCACGGCACCAATATTGGCGCCGTACACGTGAATGCTGATCGACACCTGGTCGCTGTGGGCATTGCTGACCTGATGGATATCGCCGATTTTGGGCGACACCGCCTCAACCTGGCCGGGCAGCAGTTGAACCGGTGTGCCTTCGGCCACCAGGCTGCCATCGGGCGCACGCTCAAAACCCTGGGAGAACTCCGCACCACGCAACATGCCGATCAGGCCCCACACCCGATGGTCGTGAATCGGCGTGCGCTGGCCCGGCCCCCAGACAAAGCTGACGATGCTGAAACGCTGGCGCGAATCGGCATGCAGCAAAAATTGCTGGTAGCGCTCGGGATCCGGTTGGGCGTACTCGTCGGGCAGCCAGTCGTCATGGCTGACCAGTTGCGCCAACAGCTTGCCGCCACGGTGCAACAGGTCGCCTTCGCGCGGGTTGCCGTCGATCAGTTCCGCCAGGGCGCCTATAAAGGCTCTGAGTCTTTCGGGGTGTCGGGACTGGGTCATGGCAATTCCATCATGGCGGTTATGGGGATGGCTTGATGGGTTTATATAAGCATAATGTTTATAGTTAATATGCTATTTTTTAATGATTAGCTTATAGCTTTAGGTAATTTAGAACCGGTCTGAATAGCGTTAGACGTTATCGATCACAGCGCAGGCTATCCAGACCGCCGTGTGGCAACTATGCTTGCCACACATCTTAATGACTGTTCTCTATGTGCGGCCCAAATGAAAATTGACGATATCGATGCCTTTGTCGAAGTGATTCGTTGCCAGTCCATCAGCCACGCCGCCGAGTCGTTGCAATTGACTCAACCGGCCATCACCCGCCGCGTGCAGAACTTCGAGCAGGCGCTGGGCGTGGAGCTGTTCGACCGCAACACCAAGCCGCTCAAACCTACGCTGATCGGCACGCGGGTGTATGAACAATGCCGGTTGATCCTGCGCGAGATGGATGCCCTGCGTGAGTTGGTGGCCACCGATGCGCCGCCCACCGGCGTGTTGCGCCTGGGCGTGCCGCAGACCATTGGCGATGTGGTGCTGCTGGATGCGCTCAAGCATTTGCGCAGTGAATACCCCGACTTGCGCGCCCAGGTCGCCACGGGTTGGGGCAGCCAACTGGTCGGCAAGATCGAGCGCGGCGAGCTGGATGCGGCAGTGGCGTTGTTCCCGGCGGGCAAGATCTTCCCGGACAACATTGTCGGCGAGTCAATCGGCAAGATGGAGTTGGTGGTGGTGTGTGCCAAGGCACAGTTGCCGAAAAAGCCCTGCAAGTTGGCTGATGTGTACCAGGGCGGCTGGATTCTCAACCCGGATGGCTGTGGTTTTCGTGCCGGGTTGCAGCGCACCTTGTCCGACCAGGGTTTGGCGCTGCGAGTGAACCTGGAAACCTTTGGCACCGAATTGCAACTGGGCCTGGTGGCGGACGGCCTGGGCCTGGGGCTGGTGCCGCGCCCGCTGCTGGAACGCAGCGCGCACCTTGAGCAACTGGCGGTGGTGCCGCTCAAGGACTTCAAACCGGTGATGGATTTGTGGCTGATCTACCCGCACTTCCTGGGCAACCTGCAAGGGCCGGTGGATGCGTTTGGGACGCTGGTGGCGGCCTCTTTACACAAGATTCGCAACGCTGCGTGAGTGCAGACTGATCGTTCCCACGCTCTGCGTGGGAATGCCTCCTGTGACGCTCTGCGTCACGCTTTGGGACGCGGAGCGTCCAGGGCTGAATTCCCACGCGCAGCGTGGGAACTATCTATGTGGTAGCTGGTTTTTTTATAAAAAAAAATAATAATTAGCTTAGATTAAAATGTGATTTTTATTATTTTTGGCCATCCCCTAGGCTGACTGGAAGTCCTTAAGGCCATCCAGGAAGTTTTGCCATGAGCAGCGTCACCTCGCTTTCCAGTGTTTCCAGCAACGTCCGCCAGCGTGTCACGCCAGAAGAGTGGGAGGTGCGCGTCAAGCTGGCGGCGGCCTATCGGCTGGCGGCGCTGTATAAGTGGACCGATCACATCTACACGCACTTCTCCGCCCGTGTGCCGGGGCCGGATGAGCATTTCCTGATCAACGCCTACGGGCTGTTGTTCGATGAAATCAACGCCTCCAACCTGGTCAAGGTCGACCTCGACGGCACGATTGTCGACGACCCGACCGGCCTGGGTATCAACTACGCAGGTTACGTGATCCACAGCGCCATCCACGGCGCGCGTCATGACCTGCAAGCGGTGCTGCACACTCACACCCGCGACGGCATTGCGGTGTCGGCACAGAAGGATGGCCTGCTGCCGATCTCCCAGCACGCCATCGCGTTCTCCGGGCGCGTGGCGTACCACGGTTATGAAGGCGTGGCGTTGGACCTGGATGAGCGCGAGCGCTTGGTGGCTGACCTGGGCGATAAGAGTGTGATGATTTTGCGTAACCATGGGCTGTTGACTGCCGGTATCAGCGTGGAACACGCCTTCCAGCAACTGCAAGGGCTGGAGCGCGCGTGCAATATCCAGATCGCGGCGCAGGCAGGCGGCAATGCCGAGCTTGTCTTCCCGCCGGCAGAGGTGGTGGCCAAGGTGGAGGAGCAGGCCAAGGTGTTCAGCAATGGCGCAGGGCCGGGTGTGGTGCGGCATTGGAATGCGTTGATTCGGCAGTTGGAGCGTACGGATACCGACTACAAAAACTGAACCCATGCTTGACGCCAAACTCCTGTGGGAGCTGGCTTGCCTGCGATGGCGGTGTAACAGTCAAGATTGATGTTGACTGAGACACCGCCATCGCAGGCAAGCCAGCTCCCACAGTTGATCAGCTCTCACATGGGTTTTGTGGTGTGATTAGGCGACCTGTTTGGCTTGTTCGCGCTCGGCGACCAGCTGGCGGGTCAGCGGGATCAGCTGCTTGCCGTAGTCGATTGCGTCGTTGAGCGGGTCGAACCCGCGTATCAGGAAGGTGGTGATACCCAGGTCGTAGTAGTCCAGCAATGCCTGCGCGACTTGTTCGGCGGTGCCGACCAATGAAGTGGAATTGCCCTGCGCGCCCAGCAACTCGGCGATCCCGGTCCATAGGCGCTTATCCAGGCGCGAACCCTGCGCTGCCGCTGCCAGCAAGCGGCGCGAGCCTTCGTTGGGTGGTTCGCGGCGCACAAAGCCCTGCTTGTCAGCCAGTGCGGTCGCCTGTTGCAGGATTGTCTCGGCACGTGCCCAGGCCAGCTCCTCGGTTTGCGCGAGGATCGGGCGCAACGACAAGCTGAAGCGAATCGTGCGCCCGTGCTTGGCCGCTTCTGCGCGCACCTGGGTCACCACTTCGTGCACCTGCTCGTAGGTTTCGCCCCACAGCGCATACACGTCGGCATGTTTGCCGGCCACCGCAATCGCGGCCGCTGAAGAGCCGCCGAAGTACAGCGGGATATGCGGTTGCTGCGGCGACTTCACCGTCGAGTGCGCGCCTTCGACCTGGTAGTAGGTGCCTTTGAAATCGAAAGGCTGCTCGTGGGTCCATTCCTGGCGCACCACGCTGAGGTATTCGTCGGTGCGTGCGTAACGTTCGTCCTTGCCGATATGGCTGCCATCGGCGCGCAGTTCACGGTCATCGCCGCCGGTGATGATATGCACGGCCGTGCGCCCGCCGTTGAACACGTCCAGGGTCGCGAACTGGCGAGCTGCCAGGGTCGGCTGGGCAAAACCTGGGCGATGGGCGATCAGGAACTGCAGCTTTTGGGTCACGCTGGCGGCATGCGCGGCGATCAGCGTGCTGTCCGGGCTGTTGGAATGAAACGCCACCAACGCGCGGTCGAAGCCGGCCGCTTCGTGGGCGCGGGCCACGGTTTCGACGTAGTCCGGCTGCAGGGTAGGGCCGCTGCGCGGGTGAATCTCGGAAGCGTGATGGCCGCCGATGTAACCGATAAATTCGATGCTCATGGTCTGTCCTTGTCGATTGCGCGATTAACACCTCCTCCGGGCGTGGGGTCGGTCACTCGGGTCAAAAGTAAGGGCCGTGGCGGGGTCTGTAAAATGCCTGTTGGTTCTAACCTAATTATAAAAAGCAGAATTATCATGCGTAAATTTTATTAAAGCTGTGCATTCAATGTGGCAAGCCTGCTCGCCCTGCGTTGGGTGGCGAAGCCGCCCCAATTCAGACGGCGCGGTGAATCAACTGGAAGGGGCCGCTGCGCAGCCCAACGCAGGGCAAGCCTGCTCGCCACAGAACAGTGCGCTAAAGACTCAAACGAATCTCGGCGCACAAACCGCCTTCAACCCGATTGCTCAAGGTCAGCGTGCCGCCGATCGCCACCGCCAGTTGCTGGGCAATCGCCAACCCCAGCCCGGTGCCGCCGGTGCCGCGATTGCGTGAGCTTTCTACCCGGTAGAACGGCTGCAGCACCTGCGCCAATTCGTCTTCGGCAATTCCGGGGCCTTGGTCCAACACCTTGATCGACAACTGCCCATTGGCTGTCGAGCCGACTTCCAGCTCGGCGTTGCCGGCGAATTTAAGGGCGTTGTCCACCAGGTTCACCAACACGCGGCGCAGCGCGTGGGGGCGGGTGTCGAGGATCAGCGCGCTTTTGCCGCGCAGGCTGACCTGCTTTTGCATGTCCTGATAGTCAAACACCAGGCTGTCGAGAAAGGCGTCCAGGTCAATGCGGTGGCTGGCCTCGGTGGCGCCGTGAACGCTGCGCGCATACGCCACGCCTTCACGTACCAGGTGCTCCATTTCGCTCAGGTCGCTCCACAGTTTTTCGCGGTCGGCGCTGTCGTCCATAAACTCGGCGCGCAGTTTCATGCGGGTGATCGGCGTTTGCAGGTCATGGGAAATCGCCGCGAGGATCTGCATGCGTTCCTTGAGGTATTCGGCAATGCGCTGTTGCATGGCATTGAACGCCGCGGCGGCATGCGCGACTTCACTCGGGCCGGTTTCGTCCAGGGGTGTGGGGTGAGCGTTCGGGTCGAGGGTTTCGACCGCACGGGCCAAGCGTGTCAGCGGGCGCACGGCCAGGCGCACCGCGACCCAGGTGCAGCCGAGCAGCAGCGCCAGTTGCAGCACCAGCACCACCGGCAACCAATAGGCTACGGGCAGGGCGGCGGGGCGTACGTCGAGGGTGATCGGGTTGCCATCGGCCAGGGTCAGGTGCACCTGGAAGTGTTTCTGGATGCCTGGAATATCGCGAAAGGTCAGGGCGTAATGCTCGCCCAGTGCGTCCGCAATCGAGGTGGCGGCCATTGGCACATCGTTGCTAGTCATCGGTTCACCGGCCTCGCCGGCGTTGAGCAAGTACCGGTAATTCTGCCGGTCGAGACGCGCCAGCCAACTGGCGCGTTCGTTGGCGGGCAGGCGGTCGAGGATGGCCACCGAGGTGGACACGTCGTTTTCCAGGTTGCCGAGCATCACCGTGCGCGCACTGATATAGCGCTCGTAGAACTGCGCACTGAATGACAACCCATGGGCACACACCAGGCTGATCAGAAAAATCAGCGACAGTTGGGACGCCAGTGTGCGCGGCCAGCCAAACCGCCATGGCCTCATTGCTCGGCCCCGAGGATTTGCACCGGCAGTGAAAACACATAACCCTCGCTGCGCACGGTCTTGATATAGGCCGGTTCGCGGGCGTCATCCAGCAAGCGTTGGCGCAAGCGGCTCACCAGCAGGTCGATGGAGCGATCGAACAAGTCGGCGTCACGCCCCTGGGTCAGGTTCAGCAATTGGTCGCGGTTGAGTACGCGCTGCGGGTGGTCGAGAAACACCCGCAACAGACGGTATTCGGCGCCGCTGAGTGCCACCAGGGTGTCGTCCTCGTCGAGCAGGTGGCGGGCGGTGGTGTCCAGGCGCCAGCGACCAAAGCGAATCAGCCGCCCGGTTTCACTCACTATCAGGTTCGGTGGCAGCATGCGTGTGCGGCGCAATACCGCATTGATGCGTGCGAGCAATTCACGCGCGGCGAAAGGCTTGACCAGGTAATCATCGGCGCCCATTTCCAGGCCGATGATGCGGTCGGTTTCATCGTTGCGCGCCGTGAGCATCAGCACCGGCGTGGCTTTGTGCTTGCCCATCCGCAGTTCGCGGCACAGCTGCAAGCCGTCGTCGCCGGGCATCATGATATCCAGCACGATCAAGTCCACGGGGGTGGTGTCGAGGAAGCTGCGCATCTGGCGGCCGTCGGCGACTACGGTGGTGCGCATGCCGTTTTTCTTCAGGTAATTGCCCACCAGTTCGCGGATTTCCCGGTCGTCATCGACGATCAGGATGTGATCGACATGATCCATGCTGCCTTCCTCGTTAAATGCTCTTGGCCGCAGTCTAGCCATCGCCGCAGCCTTTGCCTTGTGCGCTTTGTATTGCAGTGTATCTGGCGCTGACCAGATACACGGCGAAGCAAAAATCAGTGGCGCACGGCCTTGAGCAACAGCGCCTCGAACACCCGCTGGGCGCGCGGCTCATCAGTGTGGGCGACATTGAAGCGCATCGAATTGAGGTGCGCCGGGTCGTAGCCGAACAGCGCGCCCGGCGCCAGCACCAGGCTGCGTTTCAACGCCTCCTGGGCCAGCAGTTCACCGTTTACGCCCTTGGGCAGGCGCGCCCAGATAAACATCCCGCCTTCATACGCCATCGGCAGCTCGCAGCCACAGCGCTTGAGCCATTGTTCGACGCGCCCGCCGGACTCCATCAAACGCTGGACCATACGCTTGCGGTGCTTGGCGTAGCTGCCTTCGCTGAGCATGCGGTAGACGATCTGCTCGAACAGCTCCGAGGTCACGCCGCCGCTCATCAGCTTCATGTTGGTGAGGTTGGCGGCCAATTGCGGCGCGGCCACCACGTAGCTGACGCGGGTGTTAGCGCTGAGGATCTTGGAGAACCCGGACAGGTAGGTGACCTGATCCAGCCCGGCGAGGGCGGCCAGGCGCGGCGGCGGGTTGGGGTGCAGGTCGCCGTAGAGGTCGTCCTCGACGATATGACAATGGTACTGCTGGGTCAGTTGCAGCAGGCGAAACGCCTGGCCGGGGCTGAAGGAATGGCCGGTGGGGTTATGCAGCACGCTGGTGGTCAGGTACAGGCTGGGGCGGTGCTCGGCCAGCAGCTGTTCGAGGGCAGTAAAGTCAAAACCGTCGGGGCGCCGCTCGATGGTCACCACTTTGACCCCGTGCAGGGCCAGGTTGGCGTGGAAGTTGAAGTAGCACGGCGCGTCCAGCAGCACCGTGTCGCCGGGGCGCGCCAGCAGGCGCATGAGCATGTCCAGGCCCTGCACGGTGTTGGGCGTGGTGATGATCTGTTCCACCGGTACCGACAAGCCTTCGCCGTGCAGCTTCTGTTGCAGGGCCTGGCGCAAGGGCAGCAACCCGGCCGGCGTGCCCAGGCCGGCGATGCGCAGTGACGGCGCACGCACCACGCTGCGCATCGTTTGGCGGATGGCCTCGCCGTTCAACCAGTCCTCCGGCAAGTGCCCGCCACCGGGGCGCAGCTCGCCGCTGGCGGTGACCAGCGGGCGGCGCAGCACGCTGAGCAGGTCTTGGGGCAGCAGGTCGACCCAGGTCGCGGCGGCCGGGCGTGCGGTTTCCATCGCCACAAAATAGCCGCGGCCCTGGCTTGAGGTCAGCAGGTGGCGCCCGCGCAGGCGGTCCAGTGCTTCGTTGAGGGTGAACTTGCTGACGCCCAGGGTCTGGGTCAGCTCACGCACCGACGGCAACTTGCTGCCGGGTGCCCATTCACCGGCCTCGATGGCCTGGCTGAAGGCGTCGACGATCTGCTGCACCTTGGGCGTGCCTTCCACAAAAGCGATGGCGGATACAAACATAAACCTTCCTTGTCTTTGCCGGTGCTTTTACCGGTGAAGTTAGGCCGGATTAGGCACCACTTTACCTGCCTTGTGCAATGACGCTGCCCTAGACTGCGCGCCATCTCGCCGGAAACTGGCGAAGTTTCTTACACGCGAGCAATGGATTTCGCATTCTCATGAAGACTTATATGTGCGCCCCCTGCGGTTTTATGTACGTAGAAGAATTGGGTATTCCGGAGGACGGAATCCCGGCCGGCACCCCTTGGGAAGAAGTGCCGGAAGACTGGACATGCCCTGACTGCGGCGTGACCAAGGCCGACTTTATGGCCATTGAACTCTAATCCTCCATCAACGAAAGGAATCGCTCCATGGAAAGCAAACTGATCAACCCCACCGTGCCGTTCTGTACCGGCGTGGCGCACCAGAAATACCTCAGCGCCGAAAAAGGCCTGCAAACCGCTATCGAGGGTGATTGCACCCATTGGTACATCGACGGCAGCCTGTTCGGCGAGATGGTCGATGACTGGACCGATGCACGCATTGAGAGCCTGCAGGCGCACATCGCGGCCAGTGGCGTCACGCCGATCTTCCACGGCAACTTCAAGGCGCCGCTGGGCAGTGACGTCGAGGCGTTCCGCGCAGCGGCGGTGGACTACGTGAAAAAAGAGATTGATATCGCCAGCCGCCTGGGCGCGCCGTTGATCATCCACGGCGGCAGCATCGTCGAGCCAAAAATGGTGCTGATGGCCAAGAAGGTTGCGCTGGAGCACTACCTCAAGTCGGTACAGGAACTGGCGAGCTACGCCGAGGCCAAGGGCACGGATATCTACCTGGAGAACCTGTCCAACTACGTCAACTACCGGCCGTTCCACTACATCTTTACCCATGAGGCCGAATACGCGTTTGTGTTCGAGCGCTTGAAGGCCCATGGCAACGTGTACTTCTTCCTGGATGCGGGCCACGCCAACATCGAGAACGGCCTGCCGGCCGACGTGGTGCGCAAGTATCACCACTTGATCAAGGGCATTTCTTTCAGCAACAACAATGGCGTGCAGGATCAGCACTTCGGCATTCATGACGGCAACTGTGATTACGCCGACGTGGTGCAGGCAATAGTAGAAACCAACTGGAAGGGCCTGGTGGCGTTCGAAACCCGCAACCAGACCGCGAAGGCCGCCCTGGCCGACCTGGCGCTGATGTACCGTGAATCCCTGACCACTGAAATTGCCGTTGCCTGACAGGCGCAGGGGCGTGCGTTTCAAGCGCGCCCCGTTGTTGTTTTTACCATTCCAAGGTTCTGGCCCATGACAAGTGCGTTAACGCTGTCTTCGTTTCTCTACTTCCTGCTGTTTTGCGCCACCATGACCTTCAGCCCCGGCCCCATGACCCTGTTGCTGCTAAGCCTGGGCTTGAAGGACGGCTTGCGCAGTTCGATCCCGGCGCAGATCGGCGCCAGTGTGTCCTACCTGATTTCCATCCTGATCTTTGCCGTGGGCTTTTCGGAACTGATCAAGGGCAACCTCGCCATTACCCAGACCATCCAGTTCGTCGGTGTGGCCTATATTCTGTACCTGGCCTACAAGCAGTGGACCAGCAGCGGCGTGTCGATCAACCAGGGCGGCGCCGTGGAAGGCTCGCGCAGCCTGTTCGGCAAGGGGTTGCTCACCGGGTTTTCCAACCCCAAGACCATCATCATGTTCAGCGCCGTGTTCCCGCAGTTTGCAGGCGCAGGCGAGCACAGCTCGGCGGCGGATATCGCCATCCTCGGGTTGACGTTTCTGACCCTGCAGTTTGCCAGCGGCTGCCTGTACTGCTATTTCGGCCAGCGCATCAAGCACGTGCTGGAAAACCCCAAGCGCCGGGTGCTGTTGCAGCGGATCACGGCGGTGCTGCTATTGGGTGTTGCGTTGATGCTGGCGCGCGGGTTTTCGCACTGAAGTATTAGCAGGTAAGCAGTAGTGGCGCTTTGACGTTGCCCTGTTAGACTCCAGGCACTCATCCAGGATTACACCCCACCATGTCAGCCGCCGGAGGAAATGGACTTCCGCTCGCTTCGCGCCTGTTCAAATCGCGGCTCTTGGGGCTGACGCTCGGTTTTGTCTGCGTGGTATTTGGCATGTACCCCTTGCACCCGTCGCTGTGGGTGTGGGCCTGGATGCTGATTAACGCGTTTGTGTGGCCGCACGTGGCCTACCAGTTGTCGCGCCGGGCGAGCAACTCACTGCGCAGCGAACGGCGTAATTTACTCTTCGATTCGTTCTGCGGCGGCTTCTGGGTCGGTGCCATGCACTTCAACCCGCTGCCCAGCGTGACCACGCTGTCGATGATGACCATGAACAACGTCGCCATCGGCGGGCCGCGCTTTATGCTCGCCGGCTGGGTGGCGCAGGGGCTGGGCATCGGCGCCGCCCTGCTGGTGTTCGCGCCGGCGTTTGTCGCGGTGACCAGCGAGGCGCAGCTGTATGCGTGCCTGCCGATCCTGATGCTGTATCCCCTGGCGCTGGGCTGGATCTGCTACCGCCAGGCCGTGACCCTGGCCCGCCACAAGCGCGAGTTGCTGGCCTTGAGCCGCACCGACAGCCTGTCTGGCTTGCTCAATCACGGCGCCTGGAAGGACCATCTGGAAATCGAGTTTCAACGTTGCCGCCGTGAACAGGTGGGCGCGGCCATTGCGCTGATCGACATCGACCATTTCAAGACCATCAACGACACCTACGGGCATGTCACCGGCGACATCGTGCTGCGCCAACTCAGCAAGGTGTTGCGCCAGAACCTGCGGGCGTCCGACCTGGCCGGGCGCTATGGCGGCGACGAGTTCTGTGTGATTTTGCCAGGCATGCCGCTCAATCGCGCCACCGAAGTGATGGACGCTTTGCGTGATCGCTTCAGCGCGCTGGCCTATGCGCAAGACCCGACCCTGCGCGCCAGCTTGAGCATTGGCCTGGCGCCGTACCAGCCGGCGCACGCCGACTCCACCAGTTGGCTCAACGACGCCGACCAGGCGCTGTATGAAGCCAAGAGCAGCGGGCGCAACCGCGTCAGTTCGGTGCAAGGCAGTTGGTTACGCTCGGTTTAGTGGGGTAGGGTAGCGCAGCACACCCCCACAACAACAAGGATCGGTCCATGCTCTTCACCTTCTCCCGTACCCTGCTGGCCGCCACCCTGGCCCTGACCTTCGCCGTGCCGGCCTACAGCGCCGAACCCCACAAGCAAATCCAGGCGGATGCCGAACAGTACAAGGCCGAGGCCCTGAAACTGCTCGAACGCCTGGTGAACATCGATTCGGGTTCTGGCTACGAGCCGGGCCTGACCCAAGTGCGCGACATTGCCGTGGATGAGCTCAAGCAGCTCGGTTTCAGCATTGAGCTGGTGCCCGACAAAGCGGCTAACAACAGCCATGTGATCGCCACCCTCAAGGGCACCGGTAAAGCCAAAATCCTGCTGATGGCGCATATGGACACCGTGTTCAAGGAAGGCTCGGCCGCCGAGCGACCCTTTCATATCAAGGATGGTCGCGCCTACGGCCCCGGCGTGATGGATGACAAGGGCGGCATCGTCGCCGGCATCTACGCGCTCAAAGTCCTGAAAAGCCAGGGCTTCAAGGACTACGCGCAAATCACCTTCCTGCTCGATGCCAGCGAAGAAACCGGCTCAGAAGCCGCCTCCGAACTGATCCGCAAAACCGCCAAGGCCCACGACGTAACCTTGAACCTGGAACCCGGTCGCCCAGCCGACGGCCTGGTGGTATGGCGCAAAGGCAGCGCCACTGCAGTGGTCGAAGTCAAAGGCAAAGCCGCCCACGCCGGCGTCGCCCCCGAACTGGGCCGCAACGCCGCCATGGAAGCCGCGCACCAGATTCTGCAACTGGGCAAACTCGGCGACGAAGAGAAGAAAACCACCATCAACTTCACCGTGATCAAGGCCGGCGACCGCACCAACGTCATCCCCGACCAAGCCACCGCCAAAGCCGACGTGCGCGCGGCACTGCCGGAAGAGTTTGATCGGATCGAAAAAGACCTGGCGCGGGTGTCAGCCAACAAATTGATCCCGGACACCGAAGTGAAAACCAGCCTGCTGCGCGGCCTGCCGCCGATGCCACAGACGCCGGAGTCGGACAAATTGGTCGCAATTGCCCAGGGAATCTACGGCGAACTGGGCCGCAAGCTGACCATTGAAGGCAGCGGCGGGGCAGCGGATGCGAGCTTGTCGGCTGGGGTTGGGACGCCGACGTTGGATGGGTTTGGGATTGTCGGTGGGAATATTCATACGCCGGAAGAATATGCCGAGGTGGAGAGCGTGGCGCCACGGGTTTATTTGTTGAGTCGGATGATTATGGAGCTGTCGAAGCGGTGATAAGGCGGCTCACCTGGTTACTCTGGGTGAACTGGCTTTGTGGCTGGCAAGCTAGGCTATTTTGTGGTGAACGAGGTTTTTGTGGCGAGCGAGCTTGCTCGCGCTGGGCTGCGCAGCAGCCCCAAAACCGTTACCCCGATACACCAGGAAAAATGCGCCGCCCTCATTGGGACCGCTTCGCGGTCCAGCGCGAGCAAGCTCGCTCGCCACAGGGGGAGTGGGCCAGTGAGAAAGGTGGTGTGCCTACCATGTTGATGGGTCTTCCTGGCTGGCTTTTTGGAGGTCGTCTTTCCATACCTCGTTGGCTAGTCGGTGAATGTCTGCGAAGAAACCGCGGGGGTTTACTATTTCCGTTTCGTCCCAGGCCATCGTTATGTATTCGTCATAATCACTCTCAAATTCTTTGGCGAAGTTAAAATCAGGCGAATCTAGAGCTTCCTTGAGTGTCGATATCAGTACGAAGCGATGTCTGTAAGAAAGATACATGAGGTCTTTTAAAATGAACTCGATAATGATTGTTTCTCTATCTTTTTCATCATTTGGATCATATTTCCATAGTGCTTCGCCGACGGTGTCTTCAAGGTCGTAAATCGATAGCGCTCCTAATATATGAGAAATGCTGGGAATGTAGGGTATGTCCATGAAAGGAGACTTCAACATTGGCTGCTCACTTAGGAAATGCGGTGAATGGTCGAGTTGGGTTGTTTTTATCAAATCTGATTTCAGCTCTATCCATGTTTTCTATATATTTTGGGTTTTTTGGGTTTTTGCTGTTAGGTTTGTAACCTCGACCTGCTCCAGGCAATTCAACTATAACCACAGGATTGCCCTGTTTGTCGAAACCTGTCGGTGATGGCGAATCGCCCTGCATTTTACCTAGGGCCTTGTTTATAGCGTGGAGTTGCATTTTCCAGGTTTTAAATTGAGAGCTTGAATTTATCGGCCCTTTCTTGCCTGTGGTTGGGTTTGTACCGTCTATGGAGCGTTGTTTTAAAGCGTGGTCTGGTATTTCGGGGCCGTGCTTTTCAGTGGCATGCATGTTGTATTTTTTTTCCCAGCTCAACACTCTATGCTTGGCATTCGACTCTGTTAGTTCACCTATTCTTGCCTGTCGTTCAGCTCTCGCCAAGTGAGGCAGAGCAGGTACTCCGTCATCAACGTTTGGCTTGGGCGGTTCTACAGTCGCAGTGGGTTTGCATGCACCGCTGCCAGGACAATTACTCAGCCCCAGCGGATCCACCCACCCCGTAGGATTCGGCACATACCGGTACGCATTAATCCCACCCGCCAACTTCACCGGGTCCGGCGTCAGGTAGCGACCAATATCTGGATTGTAGTAGCGATGGCGGTTGTAGTGCAGCCCGCTTTCCGCATCGAAATATTGGCCCTGGAAGCGCAGCGGATTGTCGATTTTTCTGACGTCTAGGCGGGCGATTTCACCGTAGGCGCGGTAGTGCGCGGACCAGACGATTTCGCCTTCGGGGTTTGTCAGTTCCTGTGGCGTGCCGAGGTGGTCGAGTTGGTAGTGAAAGGGCTTTGTTTCTTGTGGGCCAAAGCCTTCCAGCAGTACCAACGGGCGAAAACTATCTGGCTCGTAGATATAGCTGCGATGGCAGTCCGCGTGGTGTTCAGCTACCAGCTTGTCGCCTTGCCAGAAAAACTCCGTGGTTTTTCCGTCCACCGTTTTGCTGATCCGCCGTCCAAACGGGTCATAGCGATAGCTGGCGGTTTGCCCGTTGGGCTGTGTGATCCCTATCAACCGATGCTGGCAGTCGTAACGGTACTCGGTGACGAGCTGATGACCCTTGCCACGTCGCTGTCGGATCAGATTGCCGAAGGCGTCGTAGTCGTAGTGATGATCGCCCTGAATCATCAACCGGTTCCCCGCCACGATGTCCGGGCCGGGGCGGTCTTGCATGAGCAGGTTGCCAGCCGGGTCGTGGCCGAAGCGTTCCTGTACGTCTTGCGAGTGGTCGGCGCGGGTCAGGCGGGCGAGGGGGTCGTAGTGGTAGTGGTGTTCGCCTTTGCGGGTATCTAGCAGGCGGGTGAGGTTGCCGCTTTTGTCGTAGTCGTATTGGCGTTGGTATAGCGTGTGTTGCTGTTGGCTGACCGCGTGGGCGTGCAGGCGGTTTTGGTCGTCGTAGTGGTAGTGGCTGAGGAGCTGGCCCTGCTGGCGTTGGTGTTCGCGGCCGGTTTTGAACAGGTGGGAGGTGAGGGTTTCGCCGTTCAGCTCGACGGTGGAAAGGTGGCCGCCTTTGTCGTGATTGAACACCAGCCGGTTATTGTCCGGCAGGCGCAGGTTTTTAAGTTGGCCGCAGGCGTCGTAGCCGTAACGCAAGGTGCCCCAGCCTTGGTGTTCGGAGGTGAGGCGGTTTTGTGGATCGTATTCGTAGGCCAGCGACCAGTGGCCGTCGTCGACGCTGAGGAGATTGCCTTGGCGGTCGTAGGCATAGTCGACAATATTGCCGTCTGGCAGGGTTTTTCTTACGAGGCGCCCGGCGTGGTCTCGCTCGTAGCGGGTGACGAGCTGACTGCCGTCGTCGCCGTGTTCGGTTTTTTCCGCCAGGTTGCCGTTGAGGTCATACACATAGGCCGTGCGCTGGCCGTCAAAGCCGATTTCCTGCTGGATCAGGCCATTGGGGTGGTAATCGAGTTGGTAGGTTTCGCCTGCCTCGTTTTCGATCGAGGTCAGCAGCAAACGCGCATTGTCGTAGCGATACTTAACGTGGGTGCCATCGGCGTTGATACGGCGGCTGATCAGGTGCAGGCCGTCGGCGTATTCGTAGCGGGTGACGTGGGCAAGTTCGTCGTGTTCGGCGGTGATTTTTCCGTAGGCGTTGTAGCTGTATTCGCGTGTTGCACCGCCTGGCAATACGACACGAATCAACCGACCCACGCTGTCCCACTGATATTGGGTCAGCGCGCCCTGTTCATCCTCGCGGGCAACCTGTCGCCCGAGGTCGTCATAGCGATAACGCTTGCTACCCCCATTGGGCAGCAGCTCCTCAAGCAACTGCCCGCGCTCATTCCAGACCAGCCGATGGCAACTGTTATCGGGAAACCAAACCCCCGTCAGTTGTCCGTATTTGTTGTAGCTGTAGTCCGTGATATTGCCGTCAGGATCGGTCTTACGCGTGACGTCGCCCTGATCATTGCGCTCGTATTTCCAAACTGCCTCACCACGGCGCACAACGCGTACGAACCCGTTGTCATGCTCGTAGGACGTCGGCTCATCGTCCCCCGGAAACAGCGCCACCAAGCGTCCGGCTTCGTCGTACTGGTACGCCGTCACCGCCCCAAGCGGGTCCTGCTCTACGGTCAGCCGGCCTTTGTCGTCATAAGACTTGAAGTGTTCAGCGCCGTCCGGATCAATCCGTTGCACCAGCCGCGCACGGTCATCGTGGACATACACTTCCCGGCTGCCATCAGCGTTATGCACCGTGACACGGCCGTCATCGCCCCAGGCATACCGCGTATCCATCTGCGAAAAGCTGGCCCAATGCCGAACACACCGAGCGGCCTTGCCGGCCCGCTCCCATTCCCAAAAGAAGCTCGCTCCACCGGCCAACTCACGCTCAAGAATGACGTGCTGCTCGTCGTAGCGATAAACCTCGCTTTCGCCTACGGCATTGGTCGCAGAAACCAGTCGGCCAAGGTCGTCATAGGCGTAGGAAACAACACTCTGCTCGGTCACCCATTCAAACGGCTCATGCCCTTTGGCCCGATGAACCTGATAGTCCACCGCCACAATGCGGCCAAATTCATAACGCAGAAACAGGGAGCGACCTACACCATTATCCAGCCGCTCAACCCGCCCCAAACGATCGCGGAAAACTCGCAGTCGGTTGTCATACGCATCGCTGATCGCGGTCAGCACACCGTCGCGAAAGTGATAAAACCGCGATGCCTGAGCCAGCACCAACTCATCGGGCACGTCACCCAAATAGATCGCCGCTTCGGCCAAGCTATTGGTAATCGCCGGTCGAGCAGCGGTAGGCAACGGAAACTCGGTACGGCGGTTCTCATGATCCGTCCACACCACCGAATTACCGGAAACAGAAAGCCGCTGCGCGAGCGCATGACTCCAGCCAAACCCCAACCCGCCATCCACTTCCACCGCGCTGGTGCGATACACCCGCGTCCACTCAAACGGCAAAATCCCATCCAGCGTGCCATCGGTGAGCGTCAGCAATTCCTCGCCGGTAACCATCGACACCGGGCAACCATTGGTAACGGTTTTGTTCGCCGCAGCCGCCGCATCGCCATTCAGGTTCTTGCCCGAAGCCGGCACATCATCCACAGGTTCCTGGCGCACCAACGCGGTCTGCTGCGTCTTGCCGCGCACCGCCGGCACCGGGTTGGCAACCAACTGGTCCCCAGCCTTCAGCGGCGCAACCGGCACGGTCTTGATCGGCGTCGGGGCACTGCCCAGCAAGATCGGCTTGGCCGCCTCGACATGCTCAACCAAGCGAGATTTACCAAATTGCCCGGCCAGTTGCTCCAACCACCGGCGCGCACGCCGAGACTTGATGCCGCCCAGCACCTGGGCGCTCATGCGTATCGCAATCCCCATGCCGCCCGTGGCCAGGGCCAGCACCAGGTTAATCAGCACGTCGGCGCTGATCTCACCCAGCAACTCGTTCATGTATGCAGGCGGCAACAACCGCATCCAACTGACCATGGCCGACAGGTAGATAAACAGCAGCGGCTCATCGCTGAGCACCAACAGGCCTTTTTCAAGCGCCTCGGCGCTGGCATTCAGCAGCTGTTCAAACTCGGCCTGGGACAGATAACTCAGCAGCTTTTCAGCGTTATCCAACGGGTGTGCAAGCCACTCAAACAGCTGCTTGAGGCTGTCCCATAGTGAGTACAGCGCCTCGCCAAACCCTTTGGCGTAAGCCTGGTCCAGCATGAGATAACGCTTGAGGACATTGGCCTCGGAGTAGTCCTGCCACAGTGGCGCAAATGTGCCGCTCCACTCGCTGCGCAGCCAGCCTTCCAGCGGTTCGATGACCGACTGATAGGAGGCATACAACGCCTTGAAATGCGCAGGCGAAACGTCGGGGTAAAAGTTGACCCGGTACTGCTGGTTGCGATCACATTCGGTGATTTCGAGAATGCCGCTGGGGCCAATAGTTTTGCGGATCGGCTCGCCCAGTGGGCCGCCATTGGGGTCTACGCGTTGCAGCACCACCGGCGTATTGCCGATGGGCACAAAGCGCGTGCTCTGGAACATATGCACCAGGGTCAACGTGCCGCTGGCCTGGCAGGTGGCGACGGTGGTGCTGGGAATGATCGAGCGGTTGATCGGCGCCACCAGCGCCACTTCGTTGCCGACCTTGAACACCTGTTCGACGTCCAGCGCTGAAAAGCTGAAAAAGCTTTCCGCCCAGGCATCGTAGGTATTGAGGCAGCGTCTGAAATCGCCGAGAACGGACTCAACGTCCCGCGTTTTTGAATCCATGGCCGCCAGCACCAGCAGGCCAATGGTCTGGCCGGTGGCGGCGATCAAAAGACAACCCTATAAGTCGGAAAAACCATCTGCAATCCCTCGCACTGTGTGATCAGGCGAAGGACTTTGCAGAGATTTTCAGGACAACTCTGTAGAGCTTATCCGGCGTTTACGTGGGAAGTTTCAACGGCCTTCGTGCGCTCCCGCCCAAGCACCAGGCTGCACAGCGCCGGCAGGAACAACAGCGTCAACACGGTGCCTACCAGCACCCCGCCAATCAGCACGTAGGCCAGGGACGACCAGAACACCGACAGCGTCAACGGAATAAACGCCAGCGCCGCCGCCAATGCGGTCAGGATCACCGGCCGCGCCCGGCGCACGGTGGCTTCGATAATCGCCTCGCGCACCGCCATGCCATGGTCCTGGTTCTGGCGGATCTGGTCGGTAAAGATCAGCGTGTTGCGCATCAGAATGCCGCCGATGCCGATCAGGCCCAGAATCGCGTTAAAGCCGAACGGCTGGTTGAACAGCAGCAAGGTCGGCACCGCGCCAATCAACCCGAGCGGCGCAGTGGCGAAGACCATGAACATCACGCCGAACGAACGCACCTGGAACATGATCACCGTGAGGGTCAGCAAAATCATGATCGGGAACAGTGCCGCCAGCGCCACGTTGGCCTTGGCGCTTTCTTCCACCGGGCCGCCGATCTCGATCTGGTAACCGGCGGGCAGCTTGGCGATCAAGGGTTGCAGGTCTTTGTACACGGCCATTTCCACGTCGGGCGGTTGCACGCCGTCGATGATGTCGGCGCGCACTTCCACGGTGCTTGCACGGTTGCGCCGCTTGAGGATCGGCTCTTCCATCACCGCCTGGAAGTGCCCGACCTGGGCCAGCGGCACCGAGGTGCCGGCGCTGTTGGTGAGGGTCATGTTGTTGAGGTTGCCGAGGTTCTCGCGCTGGTTGCCCTGGGCACGCGCGACCACCGACACGGTGCGGTTGCCTTCGCGCACTTCGGTGATCGGGTTGCCGCTGAACAAGGCGTTGAGCTGGGATTTGACCTCGTTGGGCGTGAAGCCCAGCAGGCGCAGGCGGTCCTGGTCCAGCACCAGCCGATAACCGCTGGTGCGTTCGCCCCAGTCGAGGAAAGCGTCCTTGGTCAACGTGTTGGCCGCCACGACGCGGCGCACGTCTTCGGACACCCCGCGCAGCACATCCAGGTTCGGCCCGGACACACGAAACACCACCGGGAACGGCACCGGCGGGCCAAACAGCAATTGCGTGACGCGCACCCGCGCTGCCGGGAATTCGCCGGCGGCAATGCGCTCGCGCATGCGCAGTTTCAGCGCATCGCGGGCATGGGAATCCGGGGTTTGCACAATCAGCTTGGCAAATGCCGGGTCAGGCAGCTCGGGGTTCAGCGACAGGAAAAAACGTGGTGCGCCGCCGCCCACATAGGTGTCGACCAGGCTGGTCTGCGGCTCTTGCAGCAAGGCTTTTTCCAGCTGCGCCGCCACCGCTTCGGTGCTTTTGAAGGCGCTGCCGGGCGGCATGTACACCTCAAGGATCAGCTCGGAACGGTCGGAGTTGGGGAAAAACTGCTTCTTCACCACGCCCATGCCCAGCACGCACAGTACAAAGGCACCGACCACCAGGCCAGTGACCAGCCAGCGCTGGCGCACGCAGGCTTCGACCAGGCTGCGCAGTTTCTGGTAATAACGGCCGGCGTAAATCGCGTCATGCCCGCCTGGTACCGGTTTGATCTGCGGCAGCAACTTCACGCCCAGGTACGGCGTGAACACCACGGCCACCAGCCAGGATGAGATCAGCGCAAAGCCGACGATCCAGAAGATATTGCCGGCATATTCGCCGGCGCCGGAGCGGGCAAAACCCACCGGCAGAAAGCCGATGATGGTCACCAAGGTGCCGGTGAGCATCGGCGCCGCAGTGGAACTCCAGGCAAACGTGGCGGCGTGAATCCGGTCAAACCCTTCTTCGAGTTTTACCACCATCATCTCGATGGCGATGATCGCATCGTCCACCAGCAAACCCAGGGAAATAATCAGCGCGCCCAAGGTAATGCGGTCAAATTCACGCCCGGTGAGCAGCATGATCACAAACACCACCGACAAGGTCAGCGGCACCGCGGCGGCCACCACCAGCCCGACGCGAAAGCCCAGGGCCAACAGGCTGATTACCATCACTACGGCCAGGGCGACGAAGAATTTGAGCATGAACTCATTCACCGCCAGGCTGATGTTTTTCGCCTGGTCGGAGACCTTGGCGAAGTTCACGCCCAGCGGCAGGTCCGCCTGGATTCTGGCTTCCTGGGCCTTGAGGCTTTTGTCCAGTTCCAGGCCGTTCCAGTGCTTCTCCATGATCACGCCAAGCATCAGCGCCGGGTCGCCCTGATGGCGGATGCGATAGCTGGGCGGGTCTTCATAACCACGGCTCACGGTCGCCACATCGGCAATGCGCAGTACGCGGCCGTTGACTTCCAGCGGTACGTTTTCGATCAGCGCCAGGCTGTCGAAGGCGCCGTCGATGCGAATATAGGCACGCGCGCCAGCGGTTTCGACAAAGCCCGACGGCGCCACGGCGTTCTGTGCGGCGAGGGCGGCGAAGATCTGGTCCGGCTTGATGCCCAGCGTGGCCAGGCGCTCATAAGAGAACTCGACAAATATCCGCTGCGCCTGCTCGCCGAGGATATTGACCTTCTTCACGCCCGGCAGGTTGAGCAAGCCCTGGCGCAAGTCTTCGGCCATCTGCACTTGCTGGCGATGGGGCAGATGCTCGGCTTCCAGCGCATACAGGGCGAAATACACATCGGAATATTCGTCATTGAAGAACGGCCCGATCACGCCTTTGGGCAGTTTCGCCGCTTCGTCGCTGAGTTTTTTGCGGGTCTGGTAGAACAGGTCCTGGATCTCACTGGGGCGCGTGGATTCCTTGTAGGTCATGCGCATCGACACAAAACCCGGCTGGGCGATGGTCTCGACGCGGTCGTAGTAGTCCAGTTCCTGCAGGCGTTTTTCCAGGCGGTCGGCGACTTGCTCCTGCATCTCCTGGGCGGTGGCGCCGGGCCAGGCGGCGGTGATGGTCATGACCTTGACGGTAAACGACGGGTCTTCAGCGCGCCCCAGCTTGCCGAACGAGAAGATCCCGGCGGCGAGGATCGCAATGATCAGAAACAGCGTGACGGCGCGGTGCTTTACCGCCAGTTCGGAGAGGTTGATGCCGCGCATGCTCAGTGGTCCTGTTTACGGTTGAGGGCCAGTGCCTGGGCCGGCAGCAGGCGCACCGTGTCGCCGCTGTGCAGCAAGTGCGCGCCGAGGGCGACGACGATTTGGCCGGGCGTTACGCCGCTGTCGAGCAGCGCGTCTTCCTGGCCAAGGCTGGCGACTTTGACGGGGGCGAAGCTGACCTTGTCGTCCGCGCCAATCACCCACACGCCGGTGCCTTGCCCCGCATCCTGCAACGCGCCGATGGGCACGCGGGTTTGCTGGGCCTGGCCATTGCCTTGCAGGCGCACGGTGATGGTGGAGCCGAGGGCGAAACGGTCGACGGCGCCATGCAGCACGTAGCGTGCGCGGTAGGTGCGAGTGGTGGGGTCGGCGCTCGCCGACAGCTCGCGCAGGGTGGCCGTCACGGCCTGGTCCTGTGCGCCGAACGGGAAGGCCAGGGCTTTTTGCGCGGCTTGGTCGCGCTGGTTTTCCGGCAGGTTGACGATGGCTTCGCGGGCGCCGTCGTGGGCCAGGCGCGCCACGATCTGGCCTTCGGCGACCACTTGGCCGCGATCCACGCGAACATCGGTGATGATGCCGTCGCCGTCGGCCTTGAGCACCGAGTAGGTGCGGCGGTTTTCGATCTGGCTGGCATCCGATTGCGCCGCGGCCAGTTCGGCTTCGGCCACGCGCAGGTTGGTCGCCGACTGGTCGAAGATCTGCCGCGACACGGCGCCGGTGCTGGCCAGGCGCTGGTAACGGTTTTCGTCATCACGGCGTTGGCGCAATTGGGCCTGAGCGGCGTTGACGCGGTTTTTGGCCGAGCGCAGGGCCAGTTCGAAGTCGCCGATGTCCAGTACCAGCAAGGTGTCACCACGGGCGACATGCTGGCCGGGGTCGACCTTGCGTTCGATGACTTTGCCGCTGACCCGGAAGCCCAAATCGCTTTCGGTGCGCGCCGCGACCACGCCGGTGTAGGCGCTTTGCTGGGTGCCGGCGGCTTCTACCTTGGCGGCCAGAACGGGACGCGGCAGGGGCACTTCGGCGGCGGTGTCGGCCTTGCTGTTGCAGCCGCTGAGGATAATCAACAGGGCCAGGGGCGTGAGAAGACGCAGGGGAAGAGGGCGCATGACGGGCTCCAGGGGTGGCCAATGGATAAAAAATTATGGACATAATTTTTTGCTCATATTATGGTCGAAATATAAATTAATCCAGCCCCCGGATATTCCTTATGTCGAACGCCCCGGCCCCGTCGCGAAGCCTGTTGTTTTTACTGGTGGCGCTCACCGCACTCGGTGAAGTCTCGACCCAATTGCTCATCCCCGGCCTGGGCGCCATCGAGCAGGCACTGGCGGCGCCAGCGGGTTCGGCGTTGATGGCGTTGTCGGCATTTGTGGCTGCATTTGGCCTTGGGCAATTGCTGTTCGGGCCGCTGTCGGACCGCATCGGCCGTCGCCCCGTGCTACTTGGCGGCCTAGCGCTGTATGTGCTGGCAACCCTGTCGATGCTGCTGGTCAGCGACATTCAACAGTTCATTGCCGCCCGCGTGCTGCAAGGCCTGGGCGCCTGCGCCGCGCTGGTGCTGGCGCGCACGGTGGTGCGTGATGTGTGGAAGGCCGAAGCGGGGCCGGCGCTGGCGTTGACCATGATCGGCATGCTCTACGCCATCGTCGTGGCGCCGATGATCGGTGGCCTGCTGATCAAGCTGCTGGGCTGGCAGGCGCCGATCGTGCTGGCGCTGGTGATCGGCAGTGTGGTGCTGGTGTTGGCGCTGTTGTTCTTTCGCGAGAGCAATCACTTTCTGGACCCCAAGGCCGGGCATTGGCGCACCCTCGGCGGCCAATACCTGGATCTGCTCAAGGGCCGCCAGTATCGGGCGTACGCGGTGGCGTTGGCCTGTACCTACGGCGCGATGTTCGCGGTGATCGCGGGTTCATCGGCGGTGTTTATCAACCTGCTGGGGTTCAGCAGCCTGGAGTACGGGCTTAATTTTGGCCTGATCGTGTCGATGCTGATCGTTGGCTCTACCTACACCCGGCGCAATATCCTGCGCCTGGGGCCGCAACGCATTGTGTCGATAGGCGTGACGCTGGTCGCCATCGGCGGGATTCTAGCGGTGGTGATTTACGAGCTGTTCGGCCTGTCGGCGCTGGGCCTGGATATTCCGGTGGCATTGGTCACCCTTGGCGGCGGCCTGGTGTTGCCGGGCTCTGTCACGGGCGGGGTGATGCCCAACGCCCATCGTGCGGGGTTGGCGGCGGGGTTGATGGGCTTTTCGCAGATGTTTGGCGCGACGTGCAGTGGCCTGTTGCTGAGCCATCTGCGTGATGGCAGTGCCACGCCGATGATCATGATCCAGGCGAGCTTTGCGGTTTCGGCGTTTGTGGCGTTCCACCTGCTGCGCCAGCGCCAAGCGCTGCTGGCCGCGGCGTAGGTCTGTTTTTCTGTGGGAGCTGGCTTGCCTGCGATAGCATCACCGCGTTTCTACTGAAAGACCGAGGTGTCTGCATCGCAGGCAAGCCAGCTCCCACAGTTGAATCAGGCCATGTCGCTGTGCGCGAATTCCTCGCCGAGAAAATCAATCAGGGTGCGCACCGACGGCAACAGCCCACGGCGCGAAGGGAAAATCGCGTGCACGATCCCGGTCCTTGGCGACCAACCCGGGATCAAGTTGACCAGGCGCCCGGCGGCAATGTCCTCGCGCACCACCACACTCGGCAGGTGCGCAATACCCACCCCGGCGCACACCGCGTGGCGCAACGCCAACAGGTCATCGGTGATCATCCGTGGGAAGTGTCGAATCACCGCGCTGGCACCGTTCTCGCCAAACAATTCCCACTGGTACTCACGCTGCGCCGAGCCCCAATACACGCTCGGCAACCCATTCAAATCCCCCGGCAATGGCGGGCTGGACAGGCGCGACACAAACGCCGGGCTGCCCACCAGGCACTGCGTGCTGTTGCCAAGCACCTTCATCACCAGATCGGTGTCTTCCAAGGGCGGAAAGCGAATGCGCAGGGCGATGTCAAAGCCTTCGTGAATCACATCCACGCGCCGGTTGGTGCTCTCCAGGTGCAACTCCACCAGCGGGAATTTGAGCATATAGCGGGTCAGCATCGGCCCGACCCAGGAGTTGAGCAGGGCGGTGGGGCAGCTCAAACGCACAATGCCCTGGGGCTCGGAACGGTTGCGCTCGATCACTTCGGCAGCGGCTTCGGCCTCCACCCGCATGGCCAGGCAGCGCTGGTAATAGACCTGGCCGATTTCGGTGAGCGAACAATGCCGGCTGGTGCGGTTGATCAGGCGCACACCCAGGCGCTCTTCGAGCTCGCTGATACGCCGGCTGAGCTTCGATTTAGGCATGTCTAGCGCGCGGCCCGCGGCGGCAAAACCACGGTGCTCGACCACTTGGGTGAAGTAATAGAGGGTGTTGAGGTCTTCCACTATCGTTCTCCAAATAGAACGCTAAGGGTTATTTTTGCCGTCTAGCGCGGTAAAGGTAGCGGATTTAAGCTGTGTACATGCACTGCTTTCACGCCTTTGGAGAAACGCCATGAAAAATATCATCGGTATCTACACCAGCCCACGCAGCCATTGGGTAGGCGACGGCTTTCCGGTTCGCACGCTGTTTTCCTACGACACCATGGGCAAGCACATCAGCCCGTTCCTGTTGCTGGACCACGCCGGGCCGGCCGATTTCACCCCGACCCAAGCACGTCGTGGCGTAGGCCAGCACCCGCATCGCGGCTTTGAAACCGTGACCATCGTCTACAAGGGCGAAGTCGAGCACCGCGATTCCACCGGCGCTGGCGGCACCATCGGCCCAGGCGATGTGCAATGGATGACCGCGGCCAAAGGCATCCTGCATGAGGAGTTCCACTCCGCAGCGTTTGCCCAAAAGGGCGGCGCGCTGGAAATGGTGCAGTTGTGGGTCAACCTGCCGGCCAAGGACAAAATGACCGATGCCGGCTACCAGACCATCCTCGACGGCGATATCCCGTCGTTACCCCTGGCCGACAACGCCGGCAGCCTGCGCCTGATTGCCGGTGAGTTTGCCGGTAAACAAGGCCCGGCCCGCACCTTCACACCGATCGACGTGTGGGATGTGCGCCTCAATGCCGGTAAGTCTGTGACCCTCGACCTGCACGCCGGGCGCAACACCGCACTGGTAGTGCTCAAAGGCACGGTGCAGGTCAATGGCCAGGAACTGGTGCGCGAAGGGCAACTGGCGTTGTTCGAACGCGACGGCGACCAACTCGCCCTGGAGTCGAACAACGATGCGATGTTCCTGCTGCTCAGCGGCGAACCTATCGATGAGCCTATCGTCGGCCACGGCCCGTTCGTGATGAACACCGAGCAAGAGATTCACCAGGCCTTTGCCGACTTCCAGTCCGGCCAATTCGGCCAGATGCATCACTGATTCACCCCCGCAACACCCAACCCAGATAGCCAGGCCGGTTTACCGGCCAAGGATGGCTGTCGCCCATGGAAAAGAGGAAGCACTCATGACTACTCCCTACAAGCGTCTGGACAAGGACAACGCCGCCGTTCTGCTGGTTGATCATCAGGCTGGCCTGCTGTCTCTGGTGCGAGATATCGAACCGGACAAGTTCAAGAACAACGTGCTGGCCCTGGCTGACCTGGCCAAGTACTTCAAGCTGCCGACCATCCTCACCACCAGCTTCGAAACCGGCCCCAACGGCCCACTGGTACCGGAGCTGAAGGCACTGTTCCCGGACGCGCCGTACATTGCGCGCCCTGGCCAGATCAATGCCTGGGACAACGAAGATTTCGTCAAGGCGATCAAGGCCACCGGCAAGAAACAACTGATCATCGCCGGTGTGGTAACCGAGGTTTGCGTGGCGTTCCCTGCGTTGTCGGCTCTGGCTGAAGGGTTTGAGGTGTTCGTGGTGACGGACGCGTCCGGCACCTTCAACGAAATCACCCGCGATTCGGCCTGGGACCGCATGTCGGCCAGCGGCGCGCAACTGATGACCTGGTTCGGCCTGGCCTGTGAGCTGCACCGCGACTGGCGCAACGATATCGAAGGCCTGGGCACCTTGTTTGCCAACCATATCCCGGACTATCGCAACTTGTTTACCAGCTATAACGCGCTGACTGGCGCCAAGTAAGCGCAAGACCCAAGGGTTGCCACATACCCCATGTGTGGAGCGGGTTAGTGTGGGAGCTGGCTTGCCTGCGATGGCATCACCTCGGTTTATCAGTCATACCGAGGTGTCCGCATCGCAGGCAAGCCAGCTCCCACACAAAGCCTGTTCCCACATTTTGTTATTCAGTATTGCCGATTCATGCGATCTTCTCGCCATACACCCTGGAGTCGCCTGGATGCCCTCATTTATCGCTGATCACCCGATGCTGTGCGCCGTGGCGCTGATCTTTATCGACATCGCTGTGTGGCGGCTTATTTCCGCCAACCTCGCCAACTGGAAGCTGGCGGCGCGCCTGGCGATCTTTGCGGTGTTCAGCGCCGTGCTGTTCAACGACGGCATGAACCCCATGCAGCTTGCGCCCTATGGCGACAACACCGCCTTGCACCTGGCGGCCACGGCGTTGCAGATCGGCTGGTGGCTGTTCGCAGCGCGCACCCTCACGGTATTGCTCGGCACGGTCATGATGAATCGCGTCGGGCACGGCGGGCGCTTGCTGCAAGACCTGCTGGGCGCAGTGATCTTCCTGATCGCGATCATCGCCGCCATGGCCTATGTGCTCGACTTGCCGGTCAAGGGCGTGCTCGCTACCTCCGGCGCGGTGGCGATCATCGTCGGCCTGGCGCTGCAAAGCACCTTGAGCGACGTGTTTTCCGGGATCGTGCTCAACACCACCAAGCCGTATCAGGTGGATGACTGGATCTCCATCGACGGCACCGAGGGGCGCGTCACCGACATCGACTGGCGCGCCACGCGCCTGCAAACCTCCCAGGGCAGCATGGCGGTGATCCCCAACTCCCTGGCGGCCAAGGCCAAGATCATCAACTTCTCACGCCCGGCGGACATGTTCGGCCTGGCGGTCAGCCTGCAAGTCAGCCCGCATGCGCGCCCGCAAACCGTGATCGAAGCGCTGGAGCGCGCGATGCAAGGCTGCCGGCCATTGTTGACCAAGCCCGCGCCCAGCGTGGCGTTCAAGGCTTCAGCCAGTGGCGGCGTGGAATACGAGATCAGCGGGTTCGTGCCGGCCATGGGCCAAAAGCGCGAAGTGCGTAACCAGCTTTACGACCTGGCGTTCCGTCACCTGCAAGCAGCGGGCGTGGGCCTGCTGTCGGCCACTGAAAGCAGCGCGCCGCCGGTGATGTCCCACGCACGGGCATTGCTGGAGCGTTCGTCGATTTTCTCCACGTTGCGCCAAGAGGAAAAAGACACCTTCAGCCAGAACATGACCCTGCACACCTATCGTGCCGGCGAGATGATCCTGCCGGCGGGGGAGGTCAGCGACCATTTGTTTATCGTCGAGTCCGGCGTGGTCTCGGTGATGTTGATCAAGGATGGCCACAAGTTCGAAGCCGGGCGCATGGGGCCGGGCGAGGTGATTGGCGAGTCGGGGATTTTGTCCGATCAAGCGGCGCTGGCGGACTTCACCGCCAAGACCTTCTGCACGCTGTACCGCATCGAGAATGAATACCTCAAACCCTGCCTGGACGCGCGCCACGACATCAGCGAAGCGATGAAGGCACTGCTGGATTTTCGTGTGCACGCCGCGCAAGCCCTGACCCAGGACGCGACGGTGGTGCCGGTCAAGAAAGGCTTTTTGCAATGGCTGCGTAACCGCGGGTTGTGAGCCCGTAGCGCCTCAAATCAAAAGCAAAACCTGTGGGAGCTGGCTTGCCTGGAAGCTGACTAGTGTGGGAGCAGGCTTGCCTGCTCCCACATTCAGACCGTTGGGCAGTGTGCGCTTGCTCAATGACTCAAATACACCGGGCTGTCGGTGGACAGCGAAGCTTTTACCGCGTGGGTCATGTCGGTGATCAGCGCTTCTTCGCGGTCCTCACTTAATGCCTTGAGGGTAATGGCAACCACTTCCTGCGGGGTGCTTTTTGGCGCCTGCACATCCGCCACCATGTCAGTGTCGATATAGGCCGGGTGTACGCCGATCACCAAGGTGTTCTGCTCGCGCAATTCACCACGCAGGCCATTGGTAAGACCCCACTGCGCCGACTTGGAGGTGCTGTAGCCGCCGGAGCCGGGCGGGCTCAGCCAGCTCAGTACCGAAAGGATATTGATCAACGCGCCGCCACCGTGCCGGGCCAGGATCGGCGCAAAAGCGCGGCTCAGGCGCAAGGTGCCGAAGGTGTTCACCTCAAAGTGCTGTTGCAGGTTTTCAATACTGTCTTCGGCCAGCAACGAGCCGTACTTGAGCCAGCCCGCGTTGTTGATCAACACGCTGACATCGCCGCACTGCTCGGCGGCGCGCTGCACGCTGGCCGAGTCGGTAATGTCCAGGGCAATCGGCGTGCTGCCGGGGATATCCACACTGGCCGGGTCGCGCGCACCGGCATACACCTTGGCCGCACCGGCTGCCAGCAGCGCGGTGACAAACGCTTTGCCCAGGCCACGATTGGCACCGGTAACCAACACCACTTTTCCACGAATATCCATGATGCACTCCAGGCGACGAATTAGGTTTAATAATGAAACCGTTTTTATCTTGAGCCTGTTGGTCCTATAATGCAACCTAATATTTATGCATGCCTGGAGGCCCGACGATGAAACGCAAATGCCTGGAAGGCGACTGTTGCCCGGTCGCCCGCGCGCTCGACGTGGTGGGGGATTGGTGGACGCTGTTGATCATCCGCGACGCCTACGCCGGGGTGACGCGCTTCGGTGACTTCCAAAAACACCTGGGCGTGGCGAAAAACATCCTCGCCACGCGCCTCAAGGACATGGTCGAACAAGGCCTGTTGCAAACCAGTGAAGTGGGCGCGCGCAGCGAATATCAACTCACCGACAAAGGCCGCGCGCTGATGCCGGTACTGGTAACCCTGGCGCAATGGGGCGAAACCTTCACTCAGCCGGCCGATGGCGCCACCCACTTGCTGGATGCGCGCTTGCTCAAGCCGCTGCGCAAGGTTGAGATCGTGTCCGAGGATGGCCGGGTGCTGGGCCTGGAAGACATCATCACCCAGATGCCAGCGGCATAACGACTGGGCCATTGTGGCGAGCAGGCTGTTGTGGCAAACAGGCTTGTTATGGAAAACAGGCTTGTTGTGGCGAGCAGGCTTGCCCTGCGTTGGGCTGCGAAGCAGCCCCAGCTCTTTCTGCCTGACTCACCGCGCCGCCTGGATTGGGGCGGCTTCGCCACCCAACGCAGGGCAAGCCTGCTCGCCACAAAGGGAACATGGCGACCTGAAACGCTCTCAGGCAAAGCCTCCAAGACCTCAGGGGCATTTTCTTCAATACCACCGCCGTTCAGCCCTTTACCGTGAAGCCATCGTCACTCGGCATCACCAAAAGGAACTGCAATGAGCTTGATCATCTCCATGGCCGCCTTCGCTTTGGCCACGTCCATCACCCCCGGCCCGGTCAACGTGGTGGCGCTCAGCTCCGGCGCGCGCTTTGGCTTTGCCGCCAGCCAGAAACACGTAGTCGGCGCCGCCGTCGGTTTTACCTTGCTGCTGGTGCTGATCGGCCTGGGCCTGCATGAAGTGCTGGTGCGCTGGCCGATCCTCACCCAGTTGATCCAGTGGGGCGGGGTCGCCTTTTTGCTGTACATGGCCTGGAAACTCGCGGTCGACGATGGCCGACTCGACGCCGAAGGCACTGCCACCGCGCCATCGATGCTCTACGGCGCGATCATGCAATGGCTCAACCCCAAAGCCTGGCTGGCCTGTGTGGCGGGCATGGGCTTGTTCGTGGCCGATGGCGATGCGCGCCAAGTGTGGCTGTTTGCGGCGCTGTACCTGGTGATCTGCTACCTGTCGGTGGCGTGCTGGGCCTACGCCGGCACGTTTTTGCGGCGCTACCTGAGCAACCCGCAAGGCGTGCAGCTGTTCAACCGCTCAATGGCCGCGTTGCTGGTGGCCAGTGTGGGTTATTTGCTGATGGCTTGAGCAAGTCGCGGTACTGGCCCGGCGTGGCGGCGAAATGCAGTTTGAAGGTGCGCTGAAAATGCGCCTGGTCGGCAAACCCGGCGGCCAGGGCTACATCGGCGATCAGCTCGCCATTGCGCAATTGCGTGCGGGCAAACTGAATGCGCCGGTTGACCAGAAACGCATGGGGCGTGAGCCCGTAATACTGCTTGAACGCACGAATCAAATACGACGGCGACAGCTCGGCCGCCAGGCAAATATCCTCCAGCTTCAACGCCTCGGTGCAGTGCGCGCGGATGTACTCAGCGGCGCGCTCCAGCTTGTGGTTGACCTCACGCAGCGGCGTCAGCGACGGGTTCAGGCGCTGCTGCACCTCGGTGAAATAACTCACCAGCGCACTCTCTTTCTGCAGCAACTCGGCCTGCTCATCCAACAGAATGCCGTACAGCTCGATCAGGCCGTGATACAACACCGTGTCGCGGGTATGCGGCGTATTGAAAGGCCGATAACCCTGCTCGGTACTGAAACCCAGCTGGTATTGCAGGTCCGTCAGCCACGGTGTGTCGAGGTAAATCATGTGATACGACCAATGCTGGTCGTGGATCGGGTTGCACGCGTGCACATCGCCGGAGTTCATCAACACCACCGTGCCGGCGCTGATCTCGAAGGTCTGCGCGCCATAGTGGTAATAACTGCGCCCACTGGTGATGGCGCCGATGGAAAAATGCTCGTGGGCGTGACGGGTGTAAGTGACCTTGCGCCCGTCGGCGATGGTGCGCGCCTCAATGAACGGCAAGCGCTCGTCACGCCAGAAGCGTGGCGCGTGCGCAGGGTGAGGCGGGTTGTTCAGCGACATGGCGGTGGCTCCATCCCTTGAGGCGAGTTGCGATCATTGCACAGACCGCCGAAGGCGTCAGCTTCAAAGCTGTTTGGACAAAAACACCCGGCTGCTGCCTTCGGGCTGGCAGGGTATTTCACCCAACCGCACCCACCCCTGTTTCTCGTAAAACCCCGGAGCCTGAAAACTCAGGGTGTACAGCACCGCATGCTGGCAGCCCCTGCGCCTCGCCTCGTCTTCGAAGGCCTGCAGCAACTGGCTGCCCAGGCCCGAACCGCGCAGGGCGTCGGGCAAGTGGAACAGGTCGAGGAAGGCCATGCCCAAGGTGGTTTTGCCCGTGATGCCGCCCAGGATCTGCTGGGTGTCCGGGTCTTTGAGCAACACCATCAGTGGCCGCCGATCATTGGAGCCGGTGAAGGCCTCATTGAAGGCGGCGAGGCCATCGCCCAGCAGGCGCTCGGCGTCGGGGTTGGGTTGGTCGCTGATTTCAATCATGCTCATGCGTTCTCGCTCCTCAAAGCCGCTGGCGCACCATATGCAGCAGCCGTTCACCCACCTGATCAAACCCTTTGTTTTGCGCCACAACCTGTGTGCCTTCCATCAGCAGAGACAGCTCCTGCGAGCGGCCGAAGGTGTGGGCCGGGTTCGTCTAGCGCTTAGAACACCCTCCACGGAGCCTAACACCGTCAGCGACTCACACTCGCTGCCAGCCGCCCATGTTGTCGGCCTTGATTTCGAAATCGATGGCTTCGCGGTAAGCGTCGCCAAGATTGGCGTGCAGCCCCCCGCCGAGTGCTTGGGTAGGCTGCCATGTTTGCGTCTCTGGATCGAACACTTCGGCATCGTCACCGGCAGTGTCATCCATCTTGTTGCGAAAGGGCGTGTCGCTATCAATTCGGTGTTCGAGGCTGGCCCAGAGTTTGGTATTCGAATTGACCAGCGGGAAATCTGCCTGGTTTTCCGTCTTGCCCCTTGGGGACATGATTGTATGCGAGGCCTGGGGCTCGCGATCCAAGGGAGCACGGTGAGCTGCCTCATGCATGTGTTGGATGTGCGAAGGGGGAGTGTAGGGCATACGGGTGATTGGAAACATGGACGTACCTCGGCGATCTTTAAGAGAAAGTATCGCCAGAACCTGATCCGGCGATTCCTTTCGAAAACTACAGAGCCCTGCCAAGGCATTCAATAAGGTGATTTTTTGCAGATGTAACTGCTCAAAACTGCTGGTGACTGCGTTCATGTAACGATGGGTGCGGTCTATCGGCCGTGGCTCAAAACCGCGTATGACGTTTCAACTTGGCTGTCAGAAAAGGCAATAGAGGCGCGCTTCTTACCTGTTGCAACACAGTTGCCCGTTCAATGATGGCTGACGGGCGTAAATCCCGTTACATAAACACGACCAGAAAGTTAACGGCCTAAAGGCCCATCACCATCTCATGCCACGCCATCCCGCCATGCTCCGACGGCGACGGCCGTACATAGCCGTAACCCATGCGCGTATACAACGGCACATGCTGCTCCTTGCACATCAAATGAATCGTTTGCTTGCCCATCGCGCGCATGCGCTGCACAAACTCAGTCATCAGCAGTTTGGAATAGCCCTTACCCTGCTGCGCCGGGTCGACCACCACCGACATGATCACCACATTCGGCGCCTCGGCCGCATGCCCCACCAACTCCTTGAACGCCTCATCCGACATCACCACCTGATGCGCGCAGCCACAATTGATAAACCCCACCACCGCGCCATCCGCCTCCAAAATCAAAAAGCCCTCGGGGTACTGCGCAATACGCGTGGCGATCTTCTCCAGCGTCGCCGCTTCATCGCCTTCGTAGGCGCTGGTTTCGATTTCAAAGCAACGCGCGGCGTCGGCGGGCAGGGCGTTGCGGAAGGTGAGGGCGGGCATGGGAGGTTCCTGGGGCATTAAGCGAAAGGCCCCATCATAAAGAAACATCCAGTGCCTGACACAGATTGTGGTGACGGCAAACAGCCCACTGTGGCGAGCGGGCTTGCGCTAATGCCAGTCAGTTAAGACATAGCCGGTAATTGTGGCGAGGGAGCTTGCTCCCGTTGGACTGCGTAGCAGTCCCATTTTTGGGGCCGCTTCGCGCCCCAGCGGGAGCAAGCTCCCTCACCACGGAAGCCGGGGTTTCCAACAGCCATTTCCGCCAATAAAAGAGGGGAGTGTGAATCGAGCATCACGCCTATCACCGCGTACCTTAGTCGAGAATACAAGCGCCTGTTTGGCGAGCTGCCTAGAAAAAACGTTGTGACCATCAAGAACGCCAGGCAGTAGCCGCCCCAAAAACCAGAAAACCCGCCAAAGCGGGTTTCCTCACAGCTCACATCACGTCAACTCACAGCAGGCACATCAAACCCGCGCCGCTCCATCACCGTAAACACATCCGACACGTCCTGGATCATGATCCGCGCGGTATTGGCGACGGTATTAACGTCATGCTCGGCGTAGTCGGACACATTGGAACAGGCCATCAGGTGCAGGTAGGCGAGGGCAGCATTGAGACGCTCGCTGGCGCAGGCATGGAGCTCGCTGAGCGGGGCGTCGCTGTCGATGAGCAGGACAGGGTATTCGGTTGCGGTTTGGGACATGGGGGTGAAGCGGCGGGGCGGGTGTTGAGTAGTCATAAGGTTCGATTCTATTTTGGGTAAAAAGAACTGCCACCTTGCTGCTGCGAAACAGCCTGGGTGGCAACTGTGCGCGGGTTCGCAGACCAGGAAGAATCACCCCCGGCAGACCCGAAGGTCTCCCACGCACAGCCGCCATAAACAAGACGCAGGCGGGCTCCGCCTGAGGGTCTGATGACTGTGCAGGTTGATTCTATTTTGGTAGGGCTGCGAAACCCGGTCGCTGACTGAGGTCGGCGACGGGGCGAACTATAAGGTGTGGATAGCCAGGGTGCAACTGAGAGGATGTATCAACCTCAGTCATTAACTTTCCCACCCGTAGGTCCGGAAGATTTGGCTGGTTTCACCGGCCGGCGCAGCCATCCGTGTTCAACTGCTCAGTCGTTTGCCGAGGTGTTTGTGTGCATAGTCGGCAGAATTCTGCCGGCTGGCGACTAACGTAACAGGGCGCAAATAGCTGAGAGCCGTCGAACGTGAAGGGCAGCAAATGGCCAGAAGCGGCCATTAGAAAGTGACTATTAAACTAGGGGCGATTCAGTATTTGTATTTGAAAGCGCAATGCCATACACCGATCTAACTTTATTTTCGTACCGCATACAGCTTGATCTAACTAACAATCGCTGCACGCTTGCGTCATACAGTCCACCGCTAGGGGAAAGTATTTCTAAACTTACAATCTTGTCATGTTCATGAACTTGAAGAATTCTCTGCTGCAGCGTAACAGCTTGATTAGTCAGTCTTGATATTTTTGAGCTGTCGCGATCATCATTCAGGATTAAATTATTCGCGCTTTTCAAAAAATCTCTACACTCCGAGAATAAGCCACTGCTTTTACGAAGATTTTGTAAAAAATCGTAATCAACTGGAAGTGAGCAAAATTGGCCTAGTCCGCTGTTCCATGGGTAGTTAATAATTCCTTGGTCGCGGTGTTGCGCCGTAATTAATTCACGCCATCTTGAACTACTATCTGTGACCAAAATCGAGCCGGTTACTTGAGCTAAAAATAATGCCATTTCGTAGTTCGGCCCCATTCGAAATTGCATGAACTGTCCTCCCTCAGGATAGTCAAGCTTTTGTAACAATATTAGTGGAGAAGATTCTGCTAGTAGCTCTAATTCAGACACAGCTGTTTCCGCATCCTCGTGCGTCAGCCCGAAATTATGAACCAAAAACTGAACTCTCGCCTCGCTCGGCATCATGGCGGTCGAATTAAGTAAATCATCCAGTTGCAGCTTATAGCTTGCCTTTAAGTCTTCTACGCTCATAGCGTCTTTGGTGCGATTTTTAGACCGGTCTCTCGCCATTTCTAACATTGCGCTCATTAGAGCACTGTCGAAATCAGAGGGGTCGGGAATAAGGTTTACTAATCCATGCGCAATAAGTGGCTCTATATCAAGCATGAAAAGAAATTCTTTTAATGCTTGATACTTGTACTTGGCTGGCGATTGGATTGGGCTGAATTCTGGGCGAATATTGTTAGGATTGGTAACAGGCGTTTGTATAAGGAACTCGTCAAAAAAAGATGCCGCTGGTAATGCGTTCTCGCTAATGACGCGAACGTCCAATATTCCGCTATAAAGCGCCCGAAATTTTCCGTCCGGCTTCGGCAGCATCGCATAAATGTCGGTGCTGCGAGGCCAAAGAATTCCGTAAAATTTATAAATTTCTGAAATTTGTTCGTTGGTCAGCTCTCGACGCACGTCTTGCCAACACTTACCATTGCTGAGTCCTAAAACGTCTCGTATGCAGTTGCAGAATGCTAGGTTTCGCTCTCGAACGCTGGCGACACTCCACGTCGTTCGAAGCTCGATCGGAGTGTTCCTGCAACAGTTTTTATACTTTCGGCCGCTACCACAGCCACAAGTTCCGTTCCGGCTAATAGAGTCCTCGACAATATTCTTGTTTAGAAACTCATCGTGGGGCTCGGTGCGCCCGAATGCATCTTGGTAGTGAACGGAGCCATCAGCAAAAGAGGCGTACATTTCTCCACCAAATCTGTGAATCATATCTTTTGGTGGCAGTAATAAATTTTTTAACTCCGCCCAGTCAGCAGTTATTTCTAGTTCTGGATAAAGCCACTCTTCTTTCCCGGCAGCCACAGACTCGGCTCTGCTCTTGATAATATAGTTTATTTTTGTAACTTCCTCTGAGGTTAGATTTCGGGAGTTGATGAACTCAATTGTATTTACGAGGCTTTGACGAACACGATTAGCGTTTGTGCGTGGTTCGAGTGGGTCGACCGCATTAGGGCTTTTAGCAAATTCCAAGTTTGTGAGAATTAAACAGCGATTCTTATTTAGGGGGAATATTGTCTGAGAACCTTTCAGCGCTATATCTGGGTCGCTAGGGTACTCGCACATTAGTGAATCGGGCGGGCAAGCGTAGTTATAAATGGTGATCGGATGATCTGAAACAATAAATTTAACGTCAGAGTTTTCCGCGGACACCAACTCGCGGACCCCTTCCGCCCACAGGGTGCAATGTATGGATCGTAGCGACTGCATCTCTGTCATGAGAGAGAGTTGGCTTAGTTCAGGGTATTTGTTTTGAATCCAATCCAGACCTTTCGGCGTTCGCAGTTTTTGAGCATCCAGATAGGTGAAAAAATTTTCAAAGTTATAATGCCACTGAGACTGATCGTTCGTTGAAAATGCCCGAATGGCCTTGGAGCCGCTGTCGTCAATTGGGCCAAACAACTTTTGCTCTATGTCGTCGTTAACCTCGTCACCAAAAAATGTAGAGTAAAGATCTTTCCTATAAAATTGTTGAGCTGGGGTGCGCCACTTCTTCGAATATATCGTTTCGTTCTGCCCGTTTCGAACAATATCCCTGCGGGTTAAGTAGCAAAGTTTCTCTCCAGAGTCGATAAAGCCCTTCTGATGCCATTGTGCTACGAAGTGATTATCTCTGGTCTTAGTCATTACGGTGGGCAGTCCTTGGTGGGAGGAGCGGGCAGGCCCCTAAAAGATTGACATCGGCGGGAGCGGCGCTCGCGCTGTGGGTTTAGCCCATACTACGTTTTCTGCTATTAAGCGGCACGCCGTCAACAGTTGCCGTATCCAGTTCCGATAACTGCGCATCCAAAACGCCGTACTTTCCATCGCGTGGAGTTACTTGCCTATCGCCAATCTCCTGAGCGAGCACCGCGATTTTCGCCGCCAAAATATTCATCACAAAGCCGAGTGAATTACCCCGGCTTTCGTAGACACTCAGTGACGGCTTTTGGCCGATTGCTGACGGTAACGAAGTACAGCAAGCGGCTATCAGCAACATTACCGTTTTTGCCTGCGCCCACTGCACGCAGCCAACCTCGTCGGCACTGAGCCTATTTTTAGCTTGCTGAAACGTTTCATCAAGTTTATAAAAATGGCACAACTCCAAGAAAGGCTGCCGCCATGACCCCGCTCAAACTCTTCGTTGCCCTCAGCGCACTGTCCGCTGCCTCCCACGCCATGGCCTGGGATTACGTTCTGCTCGACACCGACAAAGCCGCCCAGAGCTGGCAGATCACCAGCCAGCAACTCGGAATAAAAACCGACAAGCCCTTCAGCGTTGCCCTGCGCACCTTGCACGGCGGTCGCCAGGAGGGCGTCAGCATCGTCGACATCGATAACGGCACCATGAAACTCTCGGTAGTGCCGACTCGCGGCATGAACGTCTTGCAGGCCTCGGTCGGCAGTGTGCGCATGGGCTGGGATTCTCCGGTCAAGGAAGTGGTCAATCCGTCCTTCATCGAACTCAATGGCCGTGGTGGTCTGGGCTGGTTGGAAGGTTTCAATGAACTGGTCGCCCGCTGCGGATACGAATGGGTCGGCCACCCCGGCGTCGACAACGGCGAACTGCTGACCCTGCACGGCCGGGCCGCCAACATTCCTGCGAATAAAGTCACGCTGCATATCGATGAAAAACCACCGTACGCCATCACCCTGCGCGGCGAATTGAAAGAGCAGGCGTTCAAGAAGGTCGACTTCTCGGTCGCGACCGAACTGGTCACCGAACCCGGCAGCGTCGTGTTCGCCCTCAACGACACCCTGACCAACAACGGCGACTATCCGAAGGAATACCAGGCGCTGTATCACAGCAACTTCAGCACCCCGTTCCTGGAGCAGGGCGCTCGTTTCGCCGCGCCGGTGAAACAGGTATCGCCGTTCAACGACAAGGCCAAGGGCGATCTGCCCGACTGGCAAACCTACCGCGCACCGACCAAGGACTACGACGAAACGGTTTACAACGTGGTGCCGTATGCCGATGCCAAGGGCGATACGTTGACCGTGTTGCATAACAAGGCCGGCAGCCTGGGCGTTTCGGTCGGCTTCAATACCCAGACACTGCCGGTGTTTTCCCTGTGGAAAAACACCGATACCCAAGGCCAGGGCTATGTCACGGGGCTGGAGCCGGGGACAAGTTTTTCCTACAACCGCCGTTACCAGCGGCCACTGAACCTGGTACCAACAATTGGGCCCAAGGAACACAAGCAGTTCCGCATCAGCTACAGCTTGTTAGCGGATAAGGCCGCGGTGGATAAGGCCTTGAAGCAGGTGAGCGAGATTCAGGATGGGCGGGAGACTGAAGTGCGGCAGACGCCGTTGGTTGATCTGACCAAGGAGTGACTCCGGCTGGAGCATTGTCGGCCGATATTGCAGCTCCTCGGCCAAGTGTCGCGTCTGATTCCGTTGGCTTGTTCAAGGTCCGCCCGCGAGCGCGCGACCTTGGGCCTGCGACTGGCAGCAATAGATCAATGCCCTGCGGATGTCACCGGACAGCGCTCACTGATGCTCTGGATATGTACAGTCTAACTGTATATATTCGGGATTCTACGCATTCAAGCATCAGGTGGCGTTATGTCAGCAGTGAACAAAGCTATCGTCCGTCGTTTCAATCAGAAGGTTATTGAGAACTGCGACCGCCACGAATTTGAAGTGCTCGTGGCGCAAGATTTCATAAACCATTCAGCGGCGGCGGGGCAAGACGGCGGTCGGGAAGGTCTATGGCATACCTTTCACAATGTTCTGCATCCGGGCTTGTCCGACCTCCAGGTCGAGGTGCTGGATCAGGTTGCTGAAGACGATAAGGTGACGACCCGAAAGCGCATTACCGGCCGCCACTCCGGGGTGATTGCTGGGATACAGGCAACGGGACGTGAAGTGTCCATTGATATCATCGACATCGTTCGCATCCGCAACGGCCAATATGTCGAGCACTGGGGCGTCAATTCGTTGCCGAGTGTGCTGGCGGCTTTGCGCTCAGGTTGATTGACCGTTTGGGGCGGCGGCAATCAATTGCTCCAGGATTCTGACCGCAGCTTCGAGTGTTTGCAGCTGTGACGCGGTGGTTTTTTCCTTAAGCTGGCGTGCCAGCCAGTCACTGCGCTGAAGACGACTGTGTTCAAGCGCAGCTCGACCAGCGTGCGTCAGCTCAAAGAGCTGCTTTCGTGCATCGCTTGGATCAGGACCTCGTGTAACCCGCTGCTGCTGCTCCAACTGGGCGATAACCAGCCGCATGCTTTGATGCTTGACGTGACGATGTGCAGCAAGCGCGCTTATGCTCGCGGGGCCATGACGGTCAAGCAAACCTAGCGTTTCAGATTGTGCCGAGGACGGTGTGTCCGACCCACTGCGCACTTCCCGGACAAGATTGCCGACTACTCTTCGCAGATCTTCGGCTAACTGTTCAACGGCCTCTTCAAAAGAAGCAGAGTGATGATTGGGAGATTCTGAAGGGGAGGACAATGGGCTTTCTCAGATGTGGTTGAGCAGACGAGCATACATGAGTTCAGAATGACCGCTTCTGATCAGGAGCTGTCCATCGTCAACGACTGCTTTTGGGCCGGTTTCAGCCAGTCACAATGGGCCGTAACCGACCGAGGCGTAAGCACCGATTGTTGGGGGCTGCCGACATTACCGAGTGAATTGACGTTGCCGAAGACCTCCCGCAGTCGCTCCTGCACTAGCCTTCCAGCGTTCGCAGTTTTTCCTCGAAGTAGCGAATTTGCGCAGCATCATCGGGGTCGACCTGCCTGAGTAGCTGAAGCGCTTTTGTATACGCATCGCGCGCCTTGGCGGTGTCGCCTTGAGCCTCATAAACTCTTGCAAGGTTGAAGTAGCGCAAAATCACCTTGGGGTGGTTCTCTCCGAACGTTGCGCGGTCACTGTTCAGGGCCTTAGTCAAAAAGGCTTCAGCTTTGTCGTACTGGCCCAGGCCGCGATAGGCGTCGCCGAGGTTGTTCCAGCGGATGGCGACCGTTGGATGGTTGGGGCCACGCAGGGCCATGTCGATATCCAGTGCTTGTTGAAAAAGCGGCAACGCGGCCTTGTGGTTGCCCTGGACGTTATAGGCGTTTCCCAGATTGTTCAGGGCGGTGGCTACCGAAGCGTCGTGTTCTCCCAGCCGCTTTCTTAACGCGATATTTTTGCGCAGGTTTTCGAAACCCTCTTCATGCCTGCCCAGTTTGCTCTGCGCGGTACCGATGTTGTTGTAGCTGTCGGCAATCTGCAGGTCATCTGCGGCGAGTACCGCGAGGCGCATTTTCAAGGCTTTTTCATAGTAGCCAAGAGCAATTTCGAGATTGCGTTGTCGTTCGTGAAAATAGCCGAGGTTGTTCCAGTAGGTCGCCTGTTGCGCGATGGATGCCTGCCCGTTTTGTTTGGCTGCCTCTATTGCCTGGGTGACCAGGTGGATCGCGGTGCGGTCATCGCCCAGCACGTAGACTGCCAGCGCCTTGATATTCAATACCTCGGAGTTGTCGGGGTCGGTTTCAAGCACGCGGTCCGCTTCCTCAATGGTCGCCTGGTATTGTTCCGCCTCGAAAAGGCTTACTACTTTGTCGCTCGCCACTACGGAGGCAGCTTCAGCACAAAACATGATGAAGAGCAGTGGTAACGGTAATAGAGCCTTGAGCCCACGAATGTGCATGGAAGTCCTTTTGTTTGAAACGCAGAACGGGCACAACCAACCCAACACTGACAAAAAATGATGCTGGCCTTGCCCGGCCGTAAAAGTCACAAGTCCAGGGCCAACGCTGCAAGCTTTGCCACGCCAATGGGGGTATCCAGCTCCATGTTGTCCTCGAGCATCCAGGCTGCTGACAATCCGGCCCAGGCAAGCACCCATTGCAATAACCGGTGTCGATCAATGTTGGAGGCTTGTGTCACGATACCGATCCGGCGCGCGAAACAACTTGGCGCCAAAGCGCTTTTGCTATCGGGATTGCAGAAAATATTCGCGTAATCGAAGCCGCGCTCACCGTAGAGTCCCTTAGGGTCGATAGCGAGCCACCCCTTAGCTCCGAAGTCCAACACATTGCCGTGGTGGATATCCCCATGCAATACCCTGATGTCACGCGGGGCATCCAGAAGTTCGCGAGCCGTTTTGGCGCATTGTTCAAAGACCCCTCGGTGCGTTGCCGCCGCGCTCCATAAGGCTTCGAACCGTAGCTCCAGTGGGACTAAAGCAGGAGCCGGTTTTGCAAGGGGTGTGTGAAGGCGGCCAGCCACAGCACAGAGTATGCGAGTAGCCTCGTCGTCCTCGCCGCAGTTCACCATCTGCGTAAGTGAGACCGGGCTGGTCGCGCGCTCCATCAGTAAGGCCTCGCCATCATGTGCCAGCACGGGCGCCGCCCCTTCACCGTCCCACCAAGCCATGAGTAAATTGCCTGCTTGCTCCTCCGGCTCTTGCGAGATTTTGAGCATGGCTGGCATGCCATGGTGACGAACAGGTAGTAGGTTGCCATTCAATGAGCCGAAAGCGTCACCGTCGATCGTCAACGCCCATCGTTTCAAGTATTGATCAAACATCAGCGCTTAATTCTCGCTCTTACTGGAACAATCATTATGAATGACGGGGGCGTAAGTCTAAATGTCTGCTCTTGGCCGATTCTGCCCAATTACGCTCCCCATCCACATCACTCGAACTGAGCCCTTACGTACTTTCGATTATTGCGTAACCGTGAACCGAAACGCTTGTTCTTGCAGCCCCGCCTTGATCAAAGCAGCCAATTGCTGGGCCGCCGCAGTGGGCTCGCCGCCACCGCTGTGCAGCACATAACCAAGGCTTGGCACGACGGGTAAGCCGGAAACAACACTGAGATGGCTCGGCAGCCCAATGCGGGTACGCAGCGTCACGCCCAACCCGGCGGCGACGGCTGCCCAGATACCCGCCACGCTGGGGCTGGTGAGGGCGATGCGCCAGGGTATTTGCGCGGCGTCCAGCGCCTGGGTGGCGGCGCTGCGGAGTACGCAAGGCGCGTCGAACATTATCAAGGGCAGTGGTGAGTCGTCAGCGGCGGTCAGCAATGGCGTATCGCGCGGCCCGATCCAGTGCATCGGTGTTTCGCCCAGGCGCGTGGCATAGGGCGACATAGGCCCGGTGTCCCAGGTCAGGGCCAGGTCCAGGGCTGCACTTTCGATCAGCGTCAGCAGTTCGGCATTACGGGCGATCCTGACTTCGAGGCTCACCCTCGGGTAAGTCTGTACAAAGCGTCGCAGGATATCGCTCAGGAAATGTTCGCCAAAGTCCTCTTGAAGCCCCAGGCGCAGGGTTCCGGCGGTCTGGCTTTGATGCACGCTGTGGAAAATGCTGTCGTTCAACTCCAGTAACCGGCGGGCATGGCTCAGCAGTGATTCGCCTGTGGGGGTCAAGACCAGCCCGCGCCCGGACTTAGCCAGTACCGGCGTGCCTATCTGCTCCTCAAGTTTCTTTAACTGAGCACTCACGGCAGACGTCGACCGACCGAGACGATCCGCAGCTTTGGCAAAGCTGTTGAACTCCACACCCGTGACGAAGGTGCGCAATACATCAAGATCGAAGGTGGGGCGGCGCATTCAATAGTCCACTAATTCCGGATGGTAGGCGCTATTAAATCTGATATTCGGAAGGGTTGCGACTTGATAATTTCATCCTTCAGATTGGGACATTGAAGGGAAAAACATCATGAATACAGCTATGGCCACTGGGGGAGAGCCCCAGGGCAACTATCCGCAGAAGTTTGCCGAGTTGACCGACAACGTATTGTTCGGCGACATGTGGGCGCGTACGCAACTCCAGCCCCGTGAACGCAGTTTGGTGACGGTGGCTGCGCTGGTGGCGATGTACCGTCTTGAGCAACTGCCGTTTCATTTGCAACGAGCGCTGGATAACGGCGTGAGTGCTGACGAACTGGCCGAAGTCATCACCCATCTGGCGTTTTATTCAGGTTGGCCGACGGCTGCTTCGGCGCTGAATGTGCTGAGCGAATTGCAGGTTGGCCTTTCAGAGCGACAGGAGTAACCGTTGATGCCGTTTGCACGAATTTCACTGCACCGAGGCAAGTCGGCCGAGTATTTACAGGCGTTGTCTCAGGGGTTGCACGACGCCCTGGTCGAGAGCTTCGAAGTGCCGAAGACAGATCGCTTCCAGGTCATTCACCAGCATGAGGTCGGCGAGCTGATATTCGATCCCCACTACCTGGGTGGGCCGCGTAGCCATGACTTTGTGCTGATCGCGATTACCGCTGGGCGTGCTCGAAGTGTTACGACTAAACAGCATTTTTACCGTGATCTGGTCGAGAAATTGGGGCGGGCGACGGGGTTGAACGCGGAAGACGTCATGGTGGTGATCACCACGACGGCCAGTGATGAGTGGTCGTTTGGAGGAGGGCGGGGCAACTAGGCTTTAAGTAAAACGGGGTCATACCCCAGTTAAATATGATCCCGTTTTTACGCTACAGCGCCGGCAGCCGATCCAACGCACAAATGCGTTCTATTTTCGGCTCTTTGGCCGTGGGCACGCGCACGCCCGTGTCGACATTGAATATGCCGATGTAATAACGGCTCAACGAGCCCGGGACGTCGCCAATCCTCCCTTGATCACATAGCGTGCGCCTGAACCTAGGCTCGTCCAGATTGTTGGCGTAATGCCAAGGCCGCTACACCACACAAGATCAGTGCGATACAGGACACATAGAACGCATCGCTGTAGGCCATCAGGTACGCCTCACGACGCACGGTATGGACCAGGCTTTCAAGGACCTGCTGTTGGGCGGGTAACAGTTGGTTGAATAGGAAGTCTTCGCTGTCTGCCATGCTGGCGCGCAGGCGCTCCTGCAAGGGAAAGGAAAACAGCGTGATTGACTCTCCCACCCGCTCTGAGTGAAAGCGCTCGCGCATGGCGACGATTTGCGTCAGCCCTGCAGTACCCACGGCCCCGCCAAGGTTTCGCAGCATGGAAAACAACGCGGATGCGGAACCGGCTTCAGTTTTGGCCAGCCCGGAAACCGCCAGAACAGAAAGCGCCACCATGATCAGCGGCTGTCCGATACCCCGTACCACGGTGGAAGGAATGATCACGTTGGCGGCACTATCGACGTCCAGGTGCGCGCCGAGGTAGCAGCCCAGCGCCATGATGAAAAAGCCGCTGGCGACCATCAGTTTCGGGCTGAGGCACTTCATCAAGCGCGGCATGAACGGTGCCAGCACCAATTGCACCATGCCGTAGGCGATCAGGCTGATGCCGATTTCCCGGGCGTTGTACCCCTGCAGTTGGGAAAGGTAATTGGGCACCAGGAACACCAGGCCGAAGGTAGCCCCGCCGAAAATGAACATCGCCGCACTGGCCACTCCGAAGTTGTAGCTCTTGAGCAGGCGCAGGTTGATGAATGAACGCCTGCCGTACAACTGCGACAGCACGAAGTACACCAGGGCGACGCCGGCGATCAACGACACCCACACAATGAAATCGGAGCCGAACCAGTCCTTGCGACCACCTTCCTCCAGCACGATCTGCAAGCCCCCCAGGCCGACGATCATGGCCAGGATGCCGCCCCAATCACCGCTTTTGAGCAAGCTCAACTGCATGGGCTTGGCATCGATGGACCATGCCACCGCCAGCAACAAGAGAATGCCCGGTGCCAGTTGCAGGTAAAAAATCCAGCGCCACGAGTAAGCATCGGTCAACCAGCCACCAATGGATGGCCCGGCAGCCTGGGCAACGCTGTTGGACAAGGCGAACAAGGCCATGCCCATTGCGATTTTGCTGGGCGGGAGCTCGGTGATGATCAGCTGGAATGACAAAGGGATCAGCACCGCGCCGGCAGCACCCTGGATCACCCGAATGATGATCATCACTTCCAGGTTGGGCGCCCAGGAGCAAGCAATGGATGCCACCAGGAACACAAACGAGCCCGCCAACATCACCCGCCGCAGCGAGAACACCTGGACCAGCCAGGCCGTCAGAGGAATCATCACGATTTCCGCGACCAGGTAAGCCGTGGAAATCCACGAGCCCTCCTCGAAGGTAGCCCCCAGGGAGCCCTCGATTTCAGGCAGCGCGGCGCTGGTCACATGCACGTTCATACCGGCCATGAAACAGCCGAAAAGCCCGCCGATCACCGCCACCCAGGCGCGAAAGGAGACAGTTTTTTCAACGGACTCAGTCATGCGTCGCGCCCTTTGTGCCAGGCCGGGTGTCAACGGTGGTGATCACCGACATGCCCGGCAGAATAGGCCCGCCCTCGTCATGTTCATCGATGGCGATTTTCACCGGGAAGCGCTGCACGATCTTGGTGAAGTTGCCGGTGGCATTATCCGACGGCAGCAGTGCGAACACGGCCCCGGAACCTGGCGAAAAGCTCACCACATGGCCCTTGAGCTGGCGTCCCGAATAGCTGTCGACGCTGATATCCACCGGTTGACCGGCGCGCATATCGCGCAACTGGGTTTCCTTGTAGTTGGCCACCACATAGGCCTGCTGCAGGGGCACCACCGCCAGCAACGGCAAGCCCGGCGCGACGTATTGGCGAATGCGCACTTTGCGCTGCCCCACAACCCCGTCGATGGGCGAGCGGATCAAGGTGTCTTCCAGCGCATGAGACGCAAGGCTCAACTGCGCCTCGGCCTGGCTGCGCCGGGCAATCTGTTGTTGGAGCGAGGCTTGGGCCAGCTGGCGCCGGCTAATGGCGACGGTCAACCTGGTTTGCTGTTGACGCTGCATGGCCTTGGCGATTTCCACCGCGGCGTTAGCCTGGGTGTAGCTGGCAGCCGCCGTTTCCAGACGCTGGGCACTGGCCGCGTGTTCGCGCACCAGGCCCTGGTAGCGGCGCTGGTCAAGGCTCGCGCGGCGCAACTCGGCCGCCACGCTGCGGGTGTGGGCCTCAGCCTGGTTTACCCCGGCCTTTTGCTGGGCGATCAGGCTGTCGGTCACTTGCAGGTTGGCCTGTTGGGCCGCGACCGAGGCCTGGGTTTGCGCCAATTGCGCACGCGCCTGCGCCAACCGCGCCTGGTAATCGCGGTCCTCGATGCGCACCAACACATCCCCGGCCTTGACGGGCTGATCATCCTCCACCAGCACCTGGGCCACATACCCGGAGACCTTCGGGCTGATGGGGACCCAGTCGGTACGCACATAGGCATCATCGGTCTGTTCCAGGTAACGGCCAACCGTCATCCAGTACACCCCGAACCCTACCGCCGCGATCGACAGCACAACGCATCCCAGCAGGATAAGGTTACGTTTGCGGCGTTGCTTGCGCGCATGCATGAGCTGCTCGTCCTGGACAACGGTTTTTTCATCGACAGCAATATTCATGGCTGGGTACCGGAAAAATTGACGGAAGTGTGGCTGAGGGCAGCGGTCGCAGAGGCAGAAGACTGCCAACCGCCGCCAAGCGCGCGAAACAGGCCGATCTGGCGCTGCAACAGCTGGCCGTCGGCATCGGCAAGCGTGGCCTGCAGGCGGATCAGCTCACGCTCGCTGTCCAGCACGTCGAGAAAGTCGATAGACCCGGCGTCGTAATTGAACTGGGCCAATTTGTAGGCTTGGCGACTGCTGACAAGGGCCTGGTTCAACGCGGCGTGGCGCCGGCGCTCGCCGTCGTATAGCGCAAGCGCCTGGCGTACCTCCTTGAGGGCGTTGAGAACACTGGCCTCGAATTGCGCCACTTGCATGCGCTCCAACGCCCTGGCCTGGTTGACCCGTGCGCGATTGACACGCCAGTTGGGGAATTGCCAGGTAATCAGCGGCCCAACGCCGAACACCAGCGCGCTACTGTCTCCCAACTCATGGGGTTTGTTGGCGGATGAGGACACTGAAGCGCCAAAGGTCACCTTCGGATACAGGTCGGACTGGACGATATCCACTTGCAGCGTGGCCGCTTGCAGCGCGCGCTCGGCCTGACGGATATCGGGGCGGCGCGCCAGTAATTGCCAGCCATCACCCACCGGCAGCTCGGCATTGAGTTGCGGCACGACCTCACAGGTCACCGCGCCAATGCCTTGTTCCAGGTCCGCCACGCCGGTCAGCATTGCCAGCTCGTACAGGGCAGCTTGCCGGCGTGCTTCCAACATCGGCAGCAGCGCCAGGGTTTCAGCCTGTAGGGCCTGCATCCGGGTGTATTCGAGATCTGTCACCACACCGGCCTGACGCTGCCGGTCGATCAACGCCAAGCTGTGCCCGACCACATCCATCGAATGGCGCTGAATCCTGGCGCGTGCGCCCATGGCGCAGGCATTGACATAAGCGCGAGTGGTTTGCGTCACCACCGTGATGCGCAACAAGTCTTCGGCGTCCTGCGCTGCAGCCGTCTGGACCCGAGCCCGCTCGATACTGCGCTGAACCTGGCCCCAGATATCCACCTGATAAGCCAGCTCGAAGCCTGGGTTGAACGCCCACTGTGACGGAGCATGGCTGTCCGTGGCTTTGGCCAGGGTCTGATCATCGGCTGTCTTGCCGTACTCGGCGCCCAGTGAGGCCTGGGTCGACGGCCAGCGCCCGGCATCGGCCCGCATGATCCCGGCCAACATCGCCTGCACATGGGACTGAGCTGCAGCCAGGTCGCGGTTATGCATCAATGCCTGCTGCACCAGCGCGTCAAGTTTCGGATCGTTATACAACTGCCACCAATGGTCGGGTAACGCTTGGGCCGAAACACCCTGCGGCAGGCGGCTCAGGGCATTAAAGCGCTCCGGCTGCGGCTGCACGGGTATATGGGCGACCCAAGAGGAACAACCCGCCAACAATACGACCGCCACACCCAGGAGTGAGAGACGACCATGCCATGCACAGAAAAAAGGCGGACCCATCGAAATAACCCAGAATGCCAAGTAGACGCACAGGTTAAGAGAGCACTGGGCCGCGCATCTCCCGAGTTCCAGACAACCATCGTTTCGATTTGGACAATGTGCCTGTAGACCGCCTTATCGCAGGCGCTCACGGGCCGGGCACGCGCAAAGACATGGCCCTGCCTGTAGGCGGGGCCATGGACGCTTGGGGTTGCGCGCTCGCCGGGGTGTCAGACCAGGCGGCAGGTGCTCGGGGTGTAGCCCATTGTGCGTTTGAACATTGCAGTAAACGCGCTCGGGCTCTGGTAACCGTGCTCCAATGCCACCTCCAGGATCGATACGCCGCAGGCCAGCCGTTGCATGCTGAGTAGCAGCCGGGTGCGCTTGCGCCACTCCCCGTAACTCATGCCCAACTCTTTCTGGAACAGCCGCGCCAGGGTGCGCGAACTCATATTGAGCTGCACCGCCCAACTCTCCAGTTTCGACTCCTGTGAAGGGTTGTCGATAAACTCGGCACACAGCGACTTGAGCCTTGGCTCATCAGGGATCGGCACATGCGCCAGCACCCTCTGCGCAATGTCGAGCTCCGAGAAAATCAGCTCGACAATCTGCACATGGCGCAACAGAGCGGGTTCAGTGTCATGTTCATCGGCCGCGGCGATGATCAACTCCCGCAGCAACGGCGAAACCTTGAGAACGTGGCATTCCTCCGTCAACGCCCGGTGTGCGCCCGGCGAGATCAACAGGGTGCGCATGCGCACCTCGCCGGTCATGCGGATCTGGTGCTCCGCCCCCGCAGGGACCCAGAGCGCATGCCCGGAAGGCACCACCCAAGTGGTCCCGACGACCGATACCAGCATCACACCGTTAATGGCATAAACCAGTTGACCTTCTTCATGCCGATGCGAGGCCACTATGTCGCCATGACCATAGTCACCAGCGAGCGCCGCCAATGCGGTGTGCGCGATCATCGCAGGAAGGTACCTCGGGCAGGCAAGTCCACGGTATTAAAATGGCGATATGTGCTGGACGGATCCTTGAGCATCATGACGGTTTCTCCTTTTTTCGACAGTTACGACAGTGGGCCGCAGAAGCTGCCGTTAACGCTCGCTCGCTAGATCAAACACTAAACGAAACAGACAAAAACCAATTGCAAAGTATCTCAAAAAAATCATTATTTTCAGCATAAAAAACTAACAAATATGATTTTACTGGTTATTTAACTGGCTCATATATAATTAACTGCAATCGCACCAGCAACAATATATCGGCGCTGGTACTGGCCAGCGGGCCGAACCGAGTGAACGAGAAGACCATTTCGCGTCTAGTGGCGACATAAAATCCGAACGGTAGAAACTGGCCGATAACTGACTTTCTGATTGGAAAGGCCGAGCTGGAAGGGCTGATAGGCAGCTAGTACGCTTGAGTCCCTCTAATGATAGGAACCTGACATGGGACATGATTCCTCGTTGCAGATCGAATGCGCCGCTTATGAGGAGTTCGTCCGGCTTTGGAGTCAAGGAAGCTTCGAGCATCAGCGACTGGGCCAAGCGTTTTACAACCACTTCAATCTACACAAACTCACCGATCAGGCCGGATTACACGGTCTATATGAGGCCGACGGTGATAAAGCCTCACGCTTGATCTTGAGGCTTTTCCACCTTCACTGAGTTGCAACTATCGACCCAAAGCGGACATTTCCTGTAGCTGAAGTTGACCGACCATGAATCCGTATTGCAGCATGGAATTGAAGTGTGGCACCGCTGTCCGGCCACTCTGTAAGCACTACCTTCGCACCTAACAGGGAGAAGCTCATGATCATGGTGTTATCGAAGGTCGAACTCAAGGAACTGTCGGTGAAAGCGGAAGCAGAGGGTTTAATGCTGAGTGATCTAGTCCCCATTTGCGAAAGGTTCGGCGTTGCACCGCTTGATGTGCTGAACGAAATGTCCGTCGCGGTTGCGGAAGGCTATCTACAAGGATCTCTACCCTATGATTTTTGCGACGGCGTTATGAACGGGATCATAAATGCTGTGGTTGAAGTAGGGATGACTAACGATATGCCTCAGCCCGCTTTCTCGCTTTACCAGGCATTCGATCAAGGTGAATGGTTCCGCAGTAACGACCCACCGGAAACTGACTTCAGTGAGAAATACACGAAGCATGTGGTCGAGGAAATAATGCGTACCCTTAGAGACTAGCTTTCACAGATCGGGAGGTTTCCGCTTTTCGGCTGGAAGGTGGTGGATCGAACGCCGCTTTTGGCCGCTCTCTGCCGGTCGCGAGTGCCGTAATCGGCCAAGATGGAACGTATCGGAAGTGTATTATGACAAGCAACAAAAAGCCGCAATACTGCACGATCTGCGGATGCCTACTCGACAATCCGGATGATCCGCTATCAGGCAATACCGGTGGCGATTGCTGGGGATGCATAGGCGCTATAGAGGCGGAAATGGGATGCGCAGAGTCACTCGCCTACGTACGCAAAGAATGCGAGGCAGGACTTCGGCCTGGATGGATCGATCCATTCAAGACCTGATTCGGGAGCTGCACTACGACCACTTTGGGTTGGCCGCAGCCCTTCAAGGCCGGCAGCTTTCACCCCAAGGCAGCGATCCGCTCCTGACTATTGGGTTCATAAAACCACGTCATTTACAAGTTTGCACCAGCCATCCTTTGCCTCCTGCTCCGAGGTGAAGACCTGTACCTTTGGCTGCCAGAACTGCCCCTCAATGACGATGCATTCCAGGGTAGAGTCCTGAAACGTAAAGACGTAATGGATAGCATCTTCCATGAACCGCTGTTTATCGTGTCGAGGGTGAATGGCGTTTCTCTGCTCAAGCTCTGCTAGCCAAGGCGAATTATCTATCCGATGAATTTGGTAATGCTTAAGGCCAAGTCCAATAAGCGGATGGCCGCCCAAAGTCTCGTCGTTAGGCGAGCCGAACTGGATTTTCTTTACTAGCGGAAAATGAACTACAGCTACTTCTTCTCCAGCGGTGCAATACCGTAAACATAGCTGCGTATCCGTGGCGAACACTACGGGTTCGGGAGACGTACTTGGCTGTGGCCAGGAGTCGAGCAGCACTACGGTCGCTAATGACATGGGGGAGCCTAATGCATACATGGGAGTTCAACAGAGTGCGAGAGCCACTCGTTGTCGTCAAACCTTTCTGATCGCGACAGACCGCTTCTGGCCGATAGCTGTCGGTCACAAACGGCGGATTCCGGCCCAGCTTTTTAAGACAAACGGGAGCAAGTATTCAGCTTACTGTCTGTGACGTTCAACCCGCAGCAGTCGGCCGCTGAGGCGCAGGCCGTCACGCATATTCAGCCCCATTAATGCAAGATTGGTGGCCCCTGCGATCAGTTCGATTAACTGTACGAAGTAAAAACGCGTATCGAAGATTCCCGCCGACGCCCATTGGTTAAGCACAATGGCGCACGGCATCAGAACCAACAGGCCATTGGCGGCAATGAATGGCATGCGTTTGTTCTTCAAGGCGACCAGTCGTCCTTGTCGTTTCCGACTCATTAGCACTCCACTTGCACCGGTCGCAATCATTGTCGGTACCAGTATCCAAAGCCCGGGACTCACGATCAGGTGCTTGAGTGAGGCTATCGAGCGTCCGGATCCGATGAGTTCGACAAAAATAGTCGACAGAAAGAAGGTGGCGATGCACATCAGTGCCAGCGTGCTGGAGATCAAATGTAATCGTCTAAGCATTTATCTAATACCGTCAGACAGTTGGTTAATACTCAGGCCGTGCAGATATTCGGCACAGCTACCTTGGTGAACAGATGCGGCATGGCCAAGGCACTTGAGGGATACCGCGCCAAGGCATTGGTGAATTCCGGATGATTGAAAGCATCGCGAAACCGCTCTACCGATTCCCATACGGCGTAATTCAAGAACATGTTGCTGCCACCGATGGCCTGATGAAGCTGCGTGGAGATGAAACCGGCACGTTGTTTCATCCAGTTGGCATCCAGCTCCCATGCGCAAAGGAGGTCAGGTATATCGTCTGCGTCGACAGTGAAGAGGTTGATCAATACCACTGGAGCTTCGCTGCAATGCAGCTGTTGAGTGATGGGGACGATCGGATCAAGGGGGCGAATAGAAAGCATGGCGACCTCTACATTGTAATCATGATGACAATTTGGGTTTCACGCTCCAAACCTACTGTGATTGACATCATGGTGTCAACGTGGAAGGATTCGCGCCATGAAAAAGACAAACTACACCCCCGCAGGACGCGCCATGAGCGATCTGGTTCTTGAGATCTTTCGAGCAAGTGCGCGTCTGCTTACTGCAGGCGATCGACTCGTCGCAGAGCTAGGTCTGACAAGCGCCCGCTGGCAACTACTGGGTACTATTGTGTACGCCGAACGAGCACAACCGGTTTCATGGATTGCTCGCGACATGGGGGCAAATCGGCAAAACGTTCAGCGGATCGTTAACGATCTGGTGAATGATGGACTGCTGGAGTTTCAGCCAAACCCACACCACCGCAGAGCGCAGTTGGTTGTCCTGACTGAAGCTGGAAGAGAAGCATTCGATCTGGCGATGAATCTTCAGACGCCCTGGATTAATGAGCTGGCGGAGGGGGCGGACATCGATGCTATCCAGACTACCCATCAGGTTCTAAACCACCTGCGCAATAGGCTTGAGGATGACCAGGCCGACTGACGCGGCCAGCCTCAGCATAATCCAGCGTGTCAGAATCCCTGAGGGTCTGACCCCGTTTTATGCCCAGTGCGTAGGCATGTACTTAGAGTGAAGTAGTCCGTTTCTGAAACGTTAAAAACACCCCGATACACGTCTTACCTCCGCTGTGGCGCCTTCTTATAGTCGTGCGCCTCAGCCACTTGGAGGTGCACGCATGCAGGGACCCTACGCATTTATCAATGAATATCCCCAGCCTTATCCATTGCTTAAACTAAGCTTGGCGCTTGATCCGTATTCACACACCAAGTTCGACACCCTCAACCAGCACATCCGCAACACGGTGGTGTTGCCGGGGCAATTGGTGATCATCGGGGATAGCCGAACCGCCGCTTGCACCGCTGAAGAGGCACAGCTGATGCGCTCGGCGCAAAATATAAAGCTCGCCCTGTTGGCGCACTCCGCAACTGACCAATTTCTGATCAAAAACTATGATCAGTTGCAGGCCATCTTGACCTATTCGTCCCTTGGCATCGGCAGTGCCAGCAGTGCATGGAGCAAGCATTTGGCGCAAGTCGAGAAGACCCTTATCGAAATCGAGAGTTTGCATAAGCAGTACTTGAGCAAAGGCACCACTGGGGCAAGGGAGGAGTTTTTGGTTAAGCGAAGGGCGCTGTTTGCCAAGTTGGATAGCCAAATCTCGGGCATGGCGCGCTTTGGTACGGGGTTGAGAAACGAAGGTTCGATTAAAAAGATGTTAGGGATTTCCAGTAAAAGCTATTGGCACCATGGAGACATTCGTGGGTATGAGGAAAGGGTTAAACGTTTAGCCAAGGCCTCGCAAATATTGAAGAAGGGGACTTACATTGGCATAGCGTTGGATGTTGGGGCGACGGCGCTGGAGATAACGGAGGCGTGTTCCACAGGGCGTGAGCAAGAGTGTACGCAGGCGAAGTATGTTGAAGGGGGAAAATTGGTGTTGGGGGTGGGTGGTGCATCTGTGGGCGCGGCGTTTGGGGCGCCTATCGGTGTCGGCGCCTGCATGATTGTTTTTGGCATACCCACAGCGGGTGCCGGAGCGTTGGCATGTGCCATTGTCGGCGGTGCCGCAGGTGGATTTGCCGCAGGTAAAGCCGGAAGCGTCTTGGGAGAAGGCACAGGGAAATTTCTCTATAGGACGGTGGGGGATTAAATGGTCTTTGAATATATCGGCATGTGCGCTGGGGTCGTCATGATATTAAGCCTCCCGCTGGTTTTTTGTGCCATGTTCAAAAAGCTCGACGCTGCAGAGCGCTACGTGGAGGGCAGTGCTTACATCACTGTGCACAGGGATATTTTTCGTCATGCACCCTTTGATGGAAGGCCCCAGCGGCTGGTTGCCATGGCTATCATCATTCTTATTCCAAGAATATTTGAATGGAGGCGTTTAGTACGGGTTGAGGACGTTGAAAAAATCCCACGACATCTCAAGTACTGGATGGTCATTCCGACACTGATTGCTTTCACATCCGTTACCGTCATGTGTATCAGTTGGCTATTGATATCACGCTAATTCCCCTCGGATGTGGCGGCTCATGCCAGGCTCTCTATACTGGCCGTCCCAGGATCCTAGTTCGAGCGCAGACTATGCCGGTCACACCCGATCAAAATTCCCCAATCATGTTGGTCCAGGCTCAAGAAAGTGACTTGGATGATCTGGTAGCCATTCGAATTGAGGCCATGCGCGAAAGCCTGGAGCGTGTTGGGCGATTTGATCCAGTGCGTGCGCGCGAGCGGTTTGTTAGCGGTTTTGAAGCTCGCACCACACGCCACATCGAGGCATCTGGCGAGAGGGTCGGTTTCGTAGTGGTCAAGCATCACCACAATGAACTCTTGCTCGACCATTTGTATGTGAGGCCGGGCGCGCAAGGATCAGGTGTAGGGTCTGCGGTGCTCACTCAAATTTTCAAAGAGGCGGATGCAGCTGCACTCCCCATTAAAGTGGGTGCTCTCAAGGACAGTGCGTCGAATCGCTTTTACATCCGCCATGGTTTCCAATTCATCGAAAGCAGTGAATTCGACCATTATTATGTTCGCCGGAGTGTTCCGGCGATTGGCCCAGCTGGCTAGCTGGATGCCTAATTGACGGCTAACACCCCCCTTGCCCTCGACCGCCAAGCAAACCCCACCACCATCAACAACCCCAACCCGGCCATCCCCGCACCCGCCAACGAAATCGCCGGATAGCCCCACCCGGCATTAATCACCACACCGCCCAACGCCGCCCCAATCGCATTGCCAAAGTTAAACGCCCCAATATTCACTGCCGACGCCAGATTAGGCGCGTCCTTTGCCGCCTCCATCACCCGCATCTGCAACGGCGGCACCAGGGCAAAGCTCGCGACACCCCATATCAAGATGGCCACAGCCGCGGGCAACGGCCAGCGCATCAGCACGGTAAACGCCAGCAACACCACAATCAGCACGCTCAGCGACACGATCAGGGTGCGGTCTATCGAGCGATCCGCAGCCTTGCCGCCCCACAGGTTGCCGAGGGTCAGGCCCACGCCGAACAGCACGAGCATGGCGGTTATGTAAGGGGTGGAGGCGTGGGTTTCGCTGCTGAGGATGGGCGCGATGTAGGTGAAGACGGTGAACATGGCGCCCGAGCCGATGACGGTGAGGGCCAGTGCGCCCAGCACCGGGCCACGGCCCAGTACGCGGATTTCGGCCATCACGCTGACGTGTGGCGGCGCCTTGAGGTTGGGCAGGGCGAACCACAGCGCGGCCATGGCGACAACGCCGAGGCCGGTAATGCCCCAGAACGCGGTGCGCCAGCCGAACAGTTCACCGAACCAGGCGGCCAGCGGCACGCCGCCGATGGTCGCGAGGGTGAGGCCCATAAACATGGCGGCCACCGCGCCGGCACGTTTCTCCGGGGCGACCACGCTGGCGGCGACCACGGAGCCCACGCCAAAGAACGCGCCGTGGTTCAGTGAGGTCACGACTCTGGCGATCATCAGGCTGTAATAGTCGGTGGCCAGGGCGGACATCAGGTTGCCCAGGGTGAAAATCGCCATCAGCCCGATCAGCAGGTAGCGCCTGGGGATCTTGCCGGTGGTCAGGGTCATCAGTGGCGCGCCGAGCAGCACGCCCATGGCGTATGCACTGACCAACAGGCCGGCGGCAGGAATCGATACGCCGAGGTCGGCGGCGATGCCCGGTAACATGCCCATGGGGGCGAACTCGGTGACGCCGATGCCAAAGGCACCCATGGCGAGTGCAACGAGGGGTGGATTGATACGCATGGAAGGCTCCTTATCTATGCCGCCAATGCTACGATCCAGCGATTGAAGGCGGTAGATGGCGTTTTTGCCAATCACCTTTGCGTAAGGGGCACAAATGGACTTCAACGGCAGGTCAGGTGAGATGTTGGTATTCGCCAGCGTGGCGCAGGAGGGCAGCCTGTCGGCGGCGGCGCGTGCGTTGGGGCTTACGCCGTCGGCGGTCAGCCGGATCATCGCGCGTGCCGAACAACGCCTTGGCACTCGGCTGCTGTTACGCACCACCCGTGCGATTACCTTTACCGCCGAGGGCGAGGCGTTCCTGCGCGGGGCGCGGCGTATCCTGGCCGACATGGACGAGGTGGAAGAGGCGATTGCCGACCAGGGCGTGCCGAGGGGCCGGCTGCGGGTCAGCGCCGCCCTGGGCCATGGGCGCATGACGATCGTGCCCTTGGTGGCCGCCTTCAGTGCGCGCTACCCGAACATCGTGGTCGACCTGACCCTGGGCGACGAGGTGGTCGACATTCTTGGCGGCCAGGCCGATGTGGCGATACGCTTTGGCCATCTGCCCGACAGCCCGCTGACCGCGCGCAGGCTCGGCGAAACCGGCCAGGTGGTGGTGGCCTCGCCCGAGTACCTGCAGCGCCACGGCACCCCGCAGCAACCCGAAGACCTGCTGCGGCACAATTGCCTGCGCTTCAACTTCCGGCGTGCCGAACCCAACTGGCCGTTTATGCGCGACGGCCAAGCGTATTCCTTGAAGGTGAGCGGCAACATCGAATGCAGCAGTGGTGAGGCGCTGGCACAGCTTGCGCGTGTGGGCGCCGGTATTGCGCGTATCGGTGAGTTCACCGTCAGCGAAGACCTGCGGCGCGGCGAGTTGATACCGCTGCTGCAAGCCTGGAACCCCGGCGACGTTGAGCCGATTCACGCGGTGTTCGTCGGCGGCGCGGCGATGCCGGCGCGGGTGCGCTTGTTTGTGGACTTTTTGCTCGAGCATCATCAGCTGTAAGCGCCGGCTGCGGGCACCGTGAGGCGCGGCAATATGAACCATTCTCGTCCACATAATCTGTTGCTGCGAAGGCTTGTAACTGCTTGTATCCTTGCCCGCGAATAAGGGCGAATGGCTGCCGCCGGTGCCCAGGTCCACTGTCCGCTGTTACGGAAAACCGTAGGTTCCAAAGGTAGCAATGTGAAGCGTGATACCCACCTGGTTGTGCTTTTGCTGGCCGTTATCGGTTGCTCCCTGGGGTCATTGACGGTCTGGAAGGTGTTTGCCTCTCGAGATCGCGCCCTGCAGGAGGTGGACGTCCATGGCCTGAACCTTACCCAGGCGCTGTCGACTTATTCCGAAGGCATCGTGCGCCAAAGTGCGCTGCTGTTGCTCGGGCTGGTCGAGCGTCTGGAAACCGAAGGCAGCGGCCCGGTGCAGATTCAGCGGCTGAGTACATTGATCAACCGCCAGCAGCCGCTGATGCCTCAGCTCAGTGGTGTCACGATCTACGATAAACAGGGGCACTGGTTGATGTCCTCCAACCGGCCGATTCCTGCGGGCGCCAACAGCACAGACCGTGCCTATTTCATTCATCACCGTGACGATCCTTCCCACGAGATCTTTATCGGCCCGCCGATTGTCAGCCGGTCGAATCAGGAATGGGTGATGACCATCAGCCGGCGTTTCAATGATTCGCAGGGTGATTTTGCCGGTGTTGTGGCGGTGACCTTAGGCATCGAAAACTTCCTGCGCTTGTTTGGCAAGATCGATGTCGGGCAGGACGGCGCGATTGGCTTGTCCCATACAGACGGTACGTTGCTGGCTCGCTATCCGTTTCGCGAGCAGGACATGGGGCGCAACTTTTCCAAGTCGCCCATCTATGTGAAGTACCTGGTTGATCAGTCAGTCGGCACCGCCTCATTTACCTCCAGCCTGGACGGCGTGGAGCGGCTCTACGCCTTTCGCCAGAGCGACCGGCTGCCGCTGATCACCACGGTGGCAATCGGCAAGCACGAAGCCCTCGCCGCGTGGCGCACCGAGGCGCTCTTGTCGGCGGTGGTAGTGGCGGGGCTGCTGGGGCTTACCGGTCTTATCGGCTGGTTTTTGATCCTGGATATCCGTCGGCGCACCGAGGCTGAAGATCAGTTGCGTGAAACCCAGCGGCAGTTGCTCACCTCCAACGGGCAGCTTGAGTTGCTGGCGATGAAGGATGCGCTGACGGGTTTGGCAAACCGGCGCTGCTTTGATGAGAGCCTCGCCAGGGAGGCGCTGCGCGCCAAGCGTGAGGGCACGACGCTGGCATTGCTGATGATCGATATCGACTATTTCAAGCGCTTTAACGACGCTTACGGGCATGTGGCAGGGGACGCATGCCTGCAGACGGTGGGCAGAATCTTCGAGGCGTGCGTAAGGCGGCCGTTAGACCTGGTGGCGCGGTATGGCGGCGAGGAGATGGGCATCATCATGCCGGACACCGACGCTGACGGCGCCGCCGTGGTGGCCCAGCTTATTCTCGACCTGTTGAAGCAAGAGAACATCGTGCACAGCACCAGCCCGTTCGGGCGGCTGACGGCAAGCATCGGCATTGCGACGGCCACCGGGGTTCAGTTGGAGGACTTGCAAGGGTTGGTGGAGGTGGCGGATCAGGCGTTGTACAGCGCCAAGGCGGCGGGTCGTAACCAGTGTGTGACGGGGGCTGGTGACTGGGGTTCACCATTGAACCCCAGTTGAACGGGGCCAGCCCGCTTCAGTCGGTTTGCTTAAACCCCGCTCACCAATTTCCCGCCGTCCATCCGGCGCTTATAAGCACTGTCACGACTGGCCAACCAGAAGTACAGCGGTGACGTCACCACCAGCCCCACCACCCAGGACAAATCCGCGCCATTGATGTGCTCGGAAATCGGCCCTACATACAGCGGCGTGTTCATAAACGGAATCTGCACTGCAATCCCGATCGCATAGGCCAGCAGCGCCTGTGGGTTGTACTTGCCATAAATCCCGCCATCCACGCGAAAGATCGAGGCAATGTCGTACTTGCCTTTGTGAATCGCGTAGAAGTCGATCAGGTTGATCGCCGTCCACGGCACCAGCACCACCAGCAGCACCAGCACCATGTCGACGAAGTGGCCGATGAAGTCTTTGGAGGCGAACACGGCAGCAATGGCGCACGCGGCCAGCACCAGGGTGGAGATCACTGCGCGGCTTTTGGCGGTGGGGATCCAGCGGTAGGCGAAGGTCTGGATCAGGGTAATGATCGACAATACCGCACCATACAAATTGAGGGCGTTGTGGCTGATCACGCTGAGCAAGAACAGCACCAGCATCAACGGGCCGATGGCGCCGGTGGCGAGTTTTACTGCGTCCATGGTGTCCATGCCCACCGGGGTGGCAAGCACGGCGACGGCGCCGAAGATAAAGGCCAGGCTGGAGCCGAGGGCGGAGCCCAGGTAGGTGGTCCAGAAGGTCGATGCCACCGGTACGTCGGCCGGCAGGTAGCGCGAGTAGTCGGACACGTAGGGCGCAAAAGCAATCTGCCACAACGCCGCCAGGGATACGGTGGCCAGCCAGCCGGAGATGTTGAAGCTGCCACGGGTCAGGAAGTCGGTGGTCTGCACATGGGTGAAGATGTAGCCAAAACCCAGCACGATGCCGGCGCCGAGCACCCAGGTGCCGATGCGGTTGAGCACGTGGATAAAGCGGTAACCGATGATGCCGATGATGCCGGAACCAATGGCGCCGATCACGATGCCGACGGGCACGGGCACGCTGTCGACCACGCCGTGCAGGGATTTACCCGCCAGCACGATGTTGGAGGCGAAAAAGCCGATGTACATGACGCCGGCGATCACCACCACCAGCAGGGCACCCAAGGAGCCGAACTGCGCGCGGCTCTGGATCATTTGCGGGATGCCCATTTGCGGGCCTTGGGCCGAGTGCAGCGCCATCAGCACGCCGCCGACCAGGTGGCCAACCAGGATGGCGACGATGCCCCACACCAGGTTCAAGTGGAATAATTGCACGCCCAGCGCGCCGGTCACGATCGGCAACGGCGCGATGTTGCCGCCGAACCACAGGGTGAACAGGTCTCTTACCTTTCCATGGCGGTCTTCGGGGGGCACGTATCCGATCGTGTGTTTTTCGATAAGCGGGGCGGAGGATGTTGCAGTGGTGACCATGACGAACTCCAAGGCAAGGTGAGTACGTTGACGTACTTCGCTGTGCGCAGCGTGGGCGGCGCTTTGTTGTTGGAGTGATCATCTGCAATGGGCGCAGGGAGGTAAATTAGTAAGTTTGTTGCTATAGACCTTAAAAAATATAGCTCACCGGAATTTTTGCTCCGGTATGTTGCATGGTCTTGAATCAGTGTGAAAAAGCCGATTTTTACGCACTTGTTTGGGGCGAAGTCCCACGTTTCTGGAGGTCCCGATGGCTGCCTATAACCTGCGCCAGCTCAGATATTTTGTCACCACGGCCGAGTGCGGCAGCGTTGCCGAGGCATCGCGCAAGCTGTATATCGCCCAGCCCTCGGTGTCGACCGCGATCAAGCAGCTGGAGGACAGCTTTGGTGTGCAGCTGTTTATCCGTCATCACGCCCAGGGCGTTTCACTCACCCCCAGCGGCGCGCGCTTTTATCGCAAGGCGCTGGAGTTGCTACGGGTAGCCCATGAGTTCGAGCAAAACGCCCTGGCCGACAATGATGTGGTGGCGGGGCAGATCGATATCGGCTGCTTTGAGACGGTGGCACCGTTGTATTTGCCGCGCTTGATCGCGGGGTTCAAGGCGCTGTGGCCTGGGGTGGAAATCCGCATTCGCGACGGCGAGCAGCAAGAGCTGGTGCAGGCGCTGACTGCCGGCAGTATCGATGTGGCGATGCTGTTTGAGCACGACCTGGGCGGCACCATCGAAACCACGCCATTGATGCCGCCGCAGCAGCCCTATGCGTTGTTGCCGGCCGATCACCGCTTTGCACAACAAGCCAAGGTATCGCTGGCGGACCTGGTGCTGGAGCCGATGATTTTGCTCGATGTGCTGCCGAGCCGGACCTACTTCGTGAGCATCTTTGAAGAACGCGGGTTAACGCCGAATATCGTGTTCAGCTCGCCGTCCATCGAGATGGTGCGCGGCATGGTAGGGCGCGGGTTTGGCTTTTCGATTCTGGTGACCAAGCCGTTTACCGAGTACACCTACGACGGGCAGAAAGTGGTGTGTGTGCCGTTGGCGGAAACGGTCACCGGTTCAGGATTATCCGCCGTCTGGTTGCGACGGGCACCGTTGACCAAACCGGTGCAGCTGTTTGTGGATTACTGCCGCGAAGAACTCGCAAGACTCCTTGGCTGAATACCTTCTGATAAACACTGAAAATCACCTGTGGGAGCTGGCTTGCCTGCGATAGCGGTGGGCCAGCCGCAAATGTGCCACCTGATACACCGCCATCGCGGGCAAGCCCGGCTCCCACAGGTTGTGCGGTGCCTGGACTGGAACACAGGGCAAAAAATGTGGGAGCTGGCTTGCCTGCGATAGCGGTGGGCCAGCTGCAAATGTGCCACCTGATACACCGCCATCGCGGGCAAGCCTGGCTCCCACAGGTTGTGCGGTGCCTGGACTGGAACACAGGGCAAAAAATGTGGGAGCTGGCTTGCCTGCGATAGCGGTGGGCCAGCTGCAAATGTGCCACCTGATACACCGCCATCGCGGGCAAGCCCGGCTCCCACAGGTTGTGCGGTGCCTGGACTGGAACACAGGGCAAAAAATGTGGGAGCTGGCTTGCCTGCGATAGCGGTGGGTCAGCTGCAAATGTGCTACCTGATACACCGCCATCGCGGGCAAGCCAGCTCCCACAGGGGGAGGCCGCCCCTCACGGCCTTACACCGCCAGGCCGTGTTGCGCGTCTTTTCAACGGCCTGAAAGAAGCGCTTGGCGTTCGACGCTCAGGCGCGCCAGCAGTTGCTCCATGCGAGGGGCGCCCAGATGCCCGCCAAACACTTCGCACTTCATGGCGGCGGCAATGTTGGCTGCGTGCACACGCTTGTCGAGTGTCCAGCCGTGCGCCAGGCCATACGCATAGGTGCCGTGCCAGATATCCCCGGCGTTGAGGGTGTCGATGGCTCGAATACGCGGGCTCGCAACGTGTTGCACAGTCAATGTGCCGCGCTGCCAGATCAGCGCGCCGTGCTCGCCAAGGGTGACGCCGATGACGTTGGCTTGGCTGCGGGCTGCCAACGTCAGTAGTGCTTCTTCGGGCGTGGCGTTATCGACAAGTGAGCGCAGAGCCGGTTCGGAAAACAGCAGGTGGTCTGCCAAGGGGATCAGTGTGTTGAGGTCTTCCACGGCGGCGACATCGGCGTCAAGAATCGTGGGTACGCCCACGCGCCTGGCCTCGGTGAGCGCCGCCTTTGCGCCTTCTACCCAGCGCACGTCGGCCATCACCGCCGCAGCGCCCGCGATGTCGTGGAGGGGCAGCCAGTCGGGGGCTGCGTCCAGGGCGGGGTCGATGTAGGGCACCACGAGTCGCTCGCCATCGCGGTCGACCAGGATGGTTGAGAACGGAGTGTGCCCTCCTGGGACTGGTTGGATACCGGCGGTGGAAACCCCGGAGCGCTTCAGGTTGTCGATGAGCATTTTGCCGGTGGCGTCGTCGCCGACACGCGCCCAGAGGGCGACCGGGCCACCCAGGCGCGCGATGCTGATCGCCGCAGCGGTGGCCATGCCTGAAGCGGCCTGGACCGCCAGGCGGGGCAGGACCTTGGCACTGAGTGGCGGGATGTGATCGACACTGAAAATGGTGTCCCACAGCGCGCAGCCGACACAAATCACAGGGTTAGCCGACATGCAGCCGTTCTCCTGCGGGCGTGCCTTGCGGGGCGTCAAGCGCTTGAATCCTGGCGCGAAAGTGTTCGGTGCCCGCAACGATTTTATCCAGCACCGCATCCAGGGCCCAGAAACGCTCACGCACGTCGTAGTCGATCACCCGGCAACGGATTGAATCAAAGGTGCCCAGCCGCTGATGGTAGATTTTGGCCAGTGCCGGGTAGCCCATGCCTTCCGTGGTGGCCGCCAGCACCAAGAACGTTGCCAGCTCTTCAGCCAATTGCGGGTGGTGCGTGCCCTGCAGGCGCAGCCATCGGTACAGGTCGGGATGGAAGTTGGTAAACACGCCGTTGAAACCTGCTGCGCCGGCTTGCATGGCGTCCCAGGCGATCGCCGCATTGGCGTTGAGAATGCGCAACGACGAGCCTTGCGCCAGGGCCACGCGGCGCTTGACCACCTGCAGGTCGCAGCTCACGTCCTTGAGCATGATGAAGCGCTGGCTGTCGATGCAGGCTTGCAGCTCCTCATCGCTGAGCAAGCGCCGATAAGGCGCCGGGCACTCGTAGAGGCCCAGTGGCAAGTCGGTGGGCAGGCGGTCCAGCAGGGCATGCAGGTTAGCGAGGAGCACGTGACTGCCCTCGCGTTGCGGGTCAAGGTGGTTGGTGACCAGCACCACCGCATCGGCGCCGCTGCCGGCCATTGCATTGAGCTCATGCACCTGGGTGTCGAGGTCGTCGCTGATATGGCCCGACACCACCACCGGCACTCGCTCTGCCACGTACTCTACGACATGCCGGGCCAGCTGCGTGCGCTCCTCAAGGCTGAGCCATTGCATCTCACTGGACTGGGCCACTGCGAACAGGGCGTCGCAGCCATGTGCCAGGTACCACTCGATCAAGCGTTCAACGCTGGGGAAGTCGATTTTGCCGGCGTCGTTAAAGGGGGTGAGCATCACCGGGACAATGCCTTCGATGATGGGTTGGGCAGGGCGTGGCATAGCAGTGTCCTCTGTGCGAGTGCTCATGGGTGAGCTGTTATTGCGGCTTGGGCCGAAGGTGATGGCCGAATGTCCGGAATGGGTTTGCGTACCAGCAACAGGTACGACAGCGCGCCGACCAGGGCTATGGCGGCACCGGTGAGCAGTGCGGGTACGAACGACCACGTCTGGGCGATAAAGCCGGTGATGATGGGCGCCAGTGCACCGCCCAGGAAACCGCCGAAGTTCTGGATCGAACCCAGCGAGGCCACGCGATTGGCCGGCGCCACCGCAGTGGCCAGTGACCAGGCGCAGGCCGAGGAGGCATTGGCGAGGAAGATCACCACGCAAATGCAGGCCACGGCGATCACGTTGCTCTCGACCAGCGCTGCCGGGATGGTGAATATCACCATGCCCAGCATGGCGGCGACCATGGCGTTGCGCCGTCCCAGCACCGCTGTTTCACTGCGGCGGGTGATCCGGTCGGACACCCAGCCGGCCACCAGCGCGCCGATAAAACCGCAGAGGAACGGCAGGGCGGCGGCCACGCCGCTCATTTCCAGGCTCATGTTCCGGGCGCTGCGCAGGTAACCGGGCAGCCAGGTCAGGTAGACCCAATTCAAATACACCGAGCCCATGAAGCCAAGCATCATGCCCCAGGTCGTCGCATGGCAGAACAGCGCGCGCCAGTCCGCGAACGTGACCTTGGGGCTGATGAGGTCGGGCTCGTCGCTGTACAGGTAGCGACGTTCCTCCTCTGTGAGCGTGTTCTTGACCGGGTCGCGATAGACTGCCAGCCAGACCACCGCGACCAGCAGGCCGGCGGCACCGGTAATGTAAAACGCCCAGCGCCAGTCGAGTGCCGCGATCAGCGCCGAGAGGCACAACGGGGCCAGGGCAATACCCAGTGGAGAGGCCGAATTGAAGATGCCGGTGGGCGTGCCGCGCGAGCGCACGGGGAACCAGTTGCTCACCACCCGCGCCGCAGACGGAAATTGCGGCGACTCACCGATACCCAGCAGCACACGGGCGAGCAAGAACCAGCCAAAGCTCGACATCAGGCCGCCCGCCGCTTGGGCCAGGGACCAAAGCACCAGGCCGCCGCCCAGCAACCAGCGCGGCCCGATGCGGTCGACCAGGGCTCCGACGGGCAGTTGGCACAGCGCGTAGCTCCAGGAGAACGCCGAGAGCAGGATACCCATTTCGCCCATCGACAGGCCAAGGTCGGCGCGCACGAATTCATTGGCGACGGCCAGGGTGCCCCGGTCCAGGTAGTTGATGATGCCGCTGAGCACCAACAGGCTGAGGGCGAGGGTTTGCTGGCGTCGAATACGCGGTGGCGCAACCGGGTGTGCAGGTGTCTGGCTCATGGTGGAGGTCTCTTTTTATTGTTTTTGACAGCGTGCCTTAACTGGCGCGTTGGCTCGGCATAAAGGTTGGCCTGGCCGTACGTGGCGTTATGTAACCGTTTATCATCAAGACAAAAAAGCGCTTAGGGCTTTTAAAGTTTTACTGATTGTTGCCCAATATAACCTTCTTATTTTGCCGTTTATTATTTTTGTCTAGCGCTTACATCCTAGGTTTTCAGTTTGCGCGCTGTCAACGGTTCATTGACTGTGTCTGGGCGCCCGCTTAGTTTGTGCCTGACGCTTAACTTTTGACATGAAGCCGCCTATGCCCGCTGCCACCACCACGCCCCCCGACACGCCCCAAGCGCTGGTTACCCAGGAGCCGGTACTCGCCGACGTTGCCCGGATTGCTAATGTGTCGACCGCAACGGTTTCGCGCTATTTGAATGAGCCGCAACGTGTCAGTGAGAAGACCCGGGCCAAGGTCCGCGCGGCCATTGACCAATTGGACTGGGTGCCCAACGCGGCGGCGCGGTCGCTGGTTTCCAGGCGCTCGTATACCATCGGCGTGATCGTGCCGACCCTAGAGCACGAAAAGTTTCACCAGCAGTTACAGGCTTTCCAGAACCGTTTGGGGGCTCAGGGGCTGGCAGTGTTTGTCGCCTGCTCGGCCTATGATCCTGGCGAGGGTTATCGTCAGGCTCGAGGTATGCTGGCGCGCGGCGTCGATGCGTTGGCGCTGCTGGGGGATGATTACCCCGATGCGTTATTTGATCAGTTGAATGCCAAGGGCACGCCGTATGTGGTCACCTTCGGCAAGCGTGCCGGTGCGCGGCACCCCTGCGCGGGTTTCGACCACGGGCAGGCCTACGCCATGATTACCCGACACCTGCTGGCGCTTGGGCATCAGCGCTTGGGCATTATTTTCCAGTCGGTCACCGACAACGGCCGGATCCAGGCGCGGCTGCAAGCCGTGCACGCCACCCTGGCCGAACAAGGGCTTGCGCTGCGGCCTCAGCATCAGGCTATCCGCGACCAGCGCCTGAACGAGGGACGCGTCGCGTTTGCCCGTGCCAGCCTCAGGCACATCATGAGCCAGCAACCGGCCCCCACCGCCATCATTTGCGGTAATGACATGCTTGCCATCGGCGCGTTGCTGGAGGCTCAGGCACTGGGTATCGCAGTGCCCGGCCAATTGTCGATTTGCGGCTTCGACGACATCGAGATCGCGGCCCACAGCCAGCCCGGCCTGACCACCGTTCAGGTGCCTGACCGGCTGATAGGTGAAATGGCGGCGCAGTACCTGATCGACCGTCTGGCGGGACTTGCCTGTGAGGCGCCGCCGATGCTGGAGGTGCAGCTCGTCGAGCGCGAGTCGACAGGCCCGGCGCCAAGCCGGCCCCCACAGTAGCTAGATCGTTCACGCCTGCTCTGTGTATTCAGGTGGTGATCCCGGCGATGAGCTTGAAAAACGGCTCTTGTTTCAATGCGGCGCTTTGGCTTTCGGAGCCCTGCCGGTCGCTGCGTACTTCATTGCGATAAGACACGTATCCCCACTGCGGCGCCGAGACATCGGAGGCGGGTTTGTGCTCGCTTTTACCGACGCCGGCCTCTTGCAGCGCCTGTTCGAGGGCTTTTACCAAGGCCCGGGTTTTTCCCATGTGCTCGGGGCTATAGGTGCCATCCGTGCGGTCTGGCTTGGGGTAGAGCGTGAACTGAGCGCCCTGCGAAATTCGGGTGTCCCTTGGATCAACACGGCTTACATCAGTGGTTTTCCAGCTATTGATCGGGCTGTCCTCTGAGTGAATGAGCGTGCTGATGACTTCAAAGGCTTTGGGCACATCCTTTTGTGTCACGCTGATGTGGAACTTGTCGCCCACCGATTTCCCTTCTTCTTTGGCGGGTGTGCGCGTGAATTTGATAAATGGAAACTTCTTGAGCTTCAGTGCTTTATTTTCGCAGCTCCAGCCACCCAAGACCTCACCAGTGGACTGCTGAGCAACCTCAAATGTCGGCGCGCCATAATTCGGGCTAAAGCGCACGTTGGCGTGACGTGCGACATCGGCGTTGCTCATGTTCTCCAATCCGCCGGTATCAAAGGGGGATCGCCCATTCAATAGCGCATCTCTGACGCCCAAACTGATATAGGGAGGAGGAGAGGTTTCTACTCGCATGTGGGTTACCTTTGTTGAAAAGATGACGCAGTCAGTGGGCTACTCAATGTCTGGACTTTTCGTACACGCACGAAAAAGCCTGCACCTGTGTGGTTGCGTACACGCAGCGAGTTCCAGGTTTAAACGTAGGCGGGGGCTGGTGGGTGACGGGGTGTCTCAGATCAAAAGCAAAAGCACGGCGGCCGAGTAGCCGACCTGAGTGGTAGAAGCAAAAGCACAGCAACACAGCATCCACCTGATGTATCGAAATCCAAATATGTGCGGGATTGCTCACGAAGGCGGTGGGCCAGCTGCAAATGTGCTACCTGATACACCGCCATCGCGGGCAAGCCCGGCTCCCACAGGTTGTGCGGTGCCTGGACTGGAACACAGGGCAAAAAATGTGGGAGCTGGCTTGCCTGCGATAGCGGTGGGCCAGCTGCAAATGTGCCATCTGATACACCGCCATCGCGGGCAAGCCCGGCTCCCACAGTTGAACTGTGGTGTTTGGTAGGGAGGTGGCTTAGGCGCGGATTGAGTCGAGCATGCGCGCCAGCATGGCATCACACCCAGCCAACTGTTCGAGGCTCACAAACTCATCCGGCTTATGCCCCTGGTCCATGCTCCCCGGCCCGCACACCACCGTGGGTATGCCCACCGCATCAAACAACCCACCTTCGGTGCCAAACGCCACGGTGCCGAAGTCCCGCGAGCCACTGAACGCTGCGATCAACTCCGCTGCCTGGCTGCGCTCGTCGGTGACTAATCCCGGATATGCCGAAAGCTCAGTAAACCGAATCGCGCTCTGTTTACTCACGGCCTGCATACGCGGCAACACCTGCTGCATGGCATAGGCTTGCAGCTCCTCAGCCACTTCACCCGGGTCCATCGACGGCAATGCGCGCACTTCAAAATCAAAGCGGCAGTCGGCAGGCACGATATTCAAGGCCTTGCCGCCCGTAATCACGCCGGTCTGCACCGTGCTGAACGGCGGGTCAAACCGCGGGTCCTGTTGCTCGCGCAGCCGCAGGCCAATGCGCCCCAGTTCGCCAATCAACTCGGCGGCATGCTCAATCGCATTCACCCCATACGGCGCATACGCCGAATGGCACGCCTCGCCATGCACATCACAACGCATCGCCAGTTTGCCCTTGTGGCCGAGCACCGGTTTCAGTTCGGTCGGCTCACCGATAATGCACAGCATCGGTTTCACCGGCCGCTGCTCCAGCACTGCGAGCAACGAGCGCACGCCCAGGCAGCCGACTTCTTCGTCGTAAGACAGGGCGATATGCACCGGGATACGCAAGTTGGCTTTCACCAACGCTGGCACCAACGCCAGCACACAGGCGATATAACCCTTCATATCCGCCGTGCCGCGGCCAAACAGCTTGCCGTCGCGCTCGGTCAGCGCAAACGGCGGCACAGTCCACGGTTGGCCGTCCACCGGCACCACATCGGTATGCCCCGACAGCACAATGCCCGGCAATTGCACCGGGCCAATGCTGGCGAACAGGTTGGCTTTGCTGCGTTCCTCGTTGTAGACCAGTTCGCTGGCCACGCCGTAACCCGTCAGGTAATCGCGCACAAATTCGATCAGCAGCAGGTTGGACTCGCGGCTGGTGGTATCAAAGCCCACCAGTGTCTGCAGCAGTTCGCGGCTGCGGCTCATCGCTCGTCTCCGGCCACGCCGTAGCCCGGCGAGCGGTCGGGGGCGAGGGCGCGGTCGATGTAGTCCTGCACTTGCGGGCGGTAGGCATCCCAGAGCTTTTGCAGTTCGGCGATGGGCTGTTCATCGGCCCAGTCCACGCGCAGGTTGATGATCGGCCAGGTCAGTTCGCCCACCACCACCAGCGCGGCGGAATGCACCGGCCCGGCTTCGCCACCGGCGTTGATGGCGGCGTGCATCGCCGCCAGCAGTCGATCGGCGAGCTGGCCTTCGCCGTGTTCGAAGGCATGCACCATCGCTTCGATTACTGCGCGGTCGGCGAGCATATTGCCCGCCGCCACACACTGTTCGCCCGACACGGCATTGTGGGTGCCGAGGGTTTCGCTGCCACTGAAATGCACACTGCGGCCCAGGTGATCAACCGCCGTCAGTTGTCGGTATTGGCTGTAGCCGTTGCTCGTCAGGGCTTTGTCGACGGCGGCCGCAGGATCGAGGCCTTGTTCCAGCAGGTCGAGCACGTCCGGGCCGAGGGCCGGTAACGTGATGTTCTGGGTCGACACTGCGCCCACGCCGGGCCGCAGCCATGGGCAGCGGGCGCCCACGGCGATGCTCGAGGAGCTGATGGCGATGCCCAGTTGGCCGGTGTCCGCGCAACGGGCGACGATTGAAAAGGTCATGGGCAGCTCCTTATTCGGGGATCACGGCGATCACGTCAATTTCCATCAGCCACTGTGGCTGGCCCAGGGCCGACACCACCAGCCCGGTGGAGATTGGGAACACGCCCTTGAGCCACTTGCCGACTTCCTGGTACACCGGCTCACGGTAGCGCGGGTCGATCAGGTAGGTGGTGGTCTTGACGATATGGCTCAGGTCGGAGCCGGCCTCTTCGAGCAGTTGCTTGACGTTTTTCATCGCTTGCTCGGCCTGGGCGCGCGGGTCGCCAAGGCCAATCAGGTTGCCATCAAAATCGGTGCCGACCTGGCCGCGCACATACACGGTGTTGCCGGCACGCACGGCCTGGCACAGGTCGTTGTCGAGGCTCTGGTTAGGGTAGGTTTCCTTGGTGTTGAACATGCGGATGCGAGTGTGAGTAGGCATCAAAAAAACTCCGAAAAAAGTGATCAGGCAAGGACCGGCGACGGGTGAGCAACCGGTGCGGCTTCGCGGTATTCAAGGTATTGGCGCTGGATGGCGATGTGGTCGGCCACGTATTTAGCGTCATGCCACACGCCCCAGATAAACGACGAACCCCGGCGCGACTGCCATGGCAAGCCCAGGAAGTAGATGCCCGACTCGCTGGCCACACCGCGCTGATGCTGTGGCTTGCCAGCGGCGTCAAACGCATCGACTTTCAGCCAGCTGTAATCCACGGCAAACCCGGTGGCCCAGATGATCGAGGTGATACCGGCCTTGGCCAGGTCCAGCTCCAGGATCGGGTTTTTGATGCACTCGGCATCCGGGAATACGCGGCGCGCTTGGGGCTCCACGGGCAGGTCGAGGCCGTTGCGCTCGATGTAGGCGTCCGCCGCATCCAGCAAAGCCAAGTAGTTTTCGTCGCCACGGGCCAGGTTTTCAACCAGGTTGGCTTGGAAGCGCGCGACGTTGCCGTCGAAGGCTTGGGTGAGGCCGACTAGGGTCATGCCTTGCTGGGCGAGCTCACGAAAATCGATGGTCTTGCCGCCGTGGGCGCCGCTCACGGCAATGGTCACGTGCTCGCGGCCGGGTTTCATCGCGGCCTGGTCCCACTCACCCAGCACGCCCAGCCACCAGCAGAAGTCGCGGTTGCGATAGGCACGCGGCGGGCGGTCGTGGGCGCCAACTGACAGGTACACCTGGCGCCCGGAACGCTGCAGCTCATCGGCAATTTGCACGCCGGATGAACCGGCGCCCACCACCAGCGCGGCGCCGGCGGGCAGTTGTGCGGGGTTGCGGTAGTCGGCGGAGTGGATCTGGTGCAGCGCGCTGTCTTCAGGCGCGATGGCCGGGATCACCGGCTTCTGGAACGGCCCGGTGGCGGCGACCACACGGTTGGCTTCGATCACGCCTTCGCTGGTGTGCACGGTAAAGCCTGGGCGGCCCACGTTACGCACCACAGAGGTCACGTCCACGCCGGTGCGGATCGGTGCATTGAACTTGCGGGCATAGGCTTCGAAGTAATCGGCCACGCGCTCTTTTGGCGCAAAACCATCGGCGGCGACGTCATCAAATTCCAGGCCGGGGAAGCGGTCATGCCAGGCCGGGCCGTTGGCGACCAGCGAATCCCAGCGCCCGGTGCGCCAGCGCTCGGCGATACGGCTGCGCTCCAGCACCAGGTGCGGCACGCCTTGCTTGCTCAGGTGCTCGCTCATGGCCACACCGGCCTGGCCGGCTCCCACTACCAGTGTGTCTGTTTTTGTTATGGCTTGAGTCATGTGTCTGTCCTTGCGTAATGCAGTTGGATTCAGCTTGGGCATGGCTTCAAGGCTAGGGGGAGGGCGTTTTTTAATAAAATATTATTAAGCTTTGGAGTGAGCATAAATATCGGATGCAAGCTCACCCTATCGGGTGATTTCGAGGACGGAGCGGGTGTGTGACCATCCTTGCAGTTCTTTGAGCGAGGCTTCGACGTGGAAAACGACCGGCTTTCTTCTGCGCAATGGTTCGAACAGATGGCCCTGGTGACCGATAACATCGGGCAATCGGGGTTCGCTGCCGCCTTGTTCGATGCCCTCGGGTGTGTGCAGCCGATACAGGCCACGACGCTGTATTTTTACCCGCGTGGCGGCATGCCCAGTGCACTGTTCGAGCTGGATGGGCCGTGGTTGCCGCAAGGCAATGTGCGCCAGTACCTGTCGGGCTTTTACTTGCTCGACCCGTTTTACGACGCCTGTGTGGAAGGCGTCAGTTCAGGCTGCTATGCCTTGGCCGACGTTGCGCCTGACCACTTCGAATTGAGCGAATACTTCCAGTCGTTCTACCGCCACTCTCAGCTCGAAGACGAGCTCAATTACATCCTGCAGTCGAGCAAAGGCTCCAGCCTGGCGGTGTCCCTGGCGTTTACGCAAAAGCTCGACGCCGCCACCATCGCGCAATTCAAGCGCATAACCCCTTGGGTACTGGCCGTGCTGGGCAAACATTTTGTCGGCCTGGATGCCCACGGCGCACGCTTCGAAAACCTGCTGGAGCAACGTATTCACGCGGCATTGAACAACTTCGGCTCGTCGATCCTGACCGAGCGTGAATGCCGCATTGCCCAACTCATTTTGCGTGGGCACTCCACCCGCTCGCTGGCCGAGCGCCTTGAGGTGGCGGAAGACACCATCAAGTCCCATCGCAAACACATCTACACCAAGCTCGATATCGGCGCGCAGTCGGAACTGTTTGCCTTGTTTATCGACTCGCTCGCCGAAGCCCAGGGCGTGCTGAGCAAAGACCCGCTTGAAAGTTACATGAGCAAGCACCGCTGAGTGGCTTGCCAGCCCTTGCGTCACGACCAATAAGAGAGAGAAACCATGAACCTACCCGCCCAAATCAACCGTCGCACCGAGGATTACCAGCAGTCTGATGCGGCCCACCATATCCATGGGTTTGTCGACCAGAAGGCGCTGAACGCCGAAGGCCCGCGTGTGATGGTGCGCGGCGAGGGCTTGTACCTGTGGGACAGCGAAGGCAAGCGTTACCTGGACGGCATGTCCGGCCTGTGGTGTACCCAGCTCGGTTATGGCCGCCGCGACCTGACTGCCGCCGCCGCCGCGCAGATGGACCAGCTGGCGTACTACAACATGTTCTTTCACACCACCCACCCGGCGGTGATCGAGCTGTCGGAGCTGCTCTTCAGCCTGTTGCCGGGGCACTACAGCCATGTGATCTACACCAACTCCGGCTCCGAGGCCAATGAGGTGTTGATCCGTACCGTGCGCCGTTACTGGCAAGTGGTCGGGCAACCGCAGAAGAAAATCATGATCGGCCGCTGGAACGGCTATCACGGGTCAACCCTGGCAGCCTCTGCGTTGGGCGGCATGAAGTTCATGCACGACATGGGCGGCATGATTCCCGACGTCGCGCACATCGACGAGCCGTATTGGTTTGCCCATGGCGGCGAGCTGACACCGGCCGAGTTTGGCCGTCGTTGCGCGCTGCAATTGGAAGAAAAGATTCTGGAATTGGGCGCCGAAAATGTCGCCGGTTTTATCGCCGAGCCGTTCCAGGGTGCGGGCGGCATGATCTTCCCACCAGAAAGCTACTGGCCTGAAATCCAGCGCATTTGCCGCCAATACGATGTGCTGCTGTGCGCCGATGAGGTGATTGGTGGGTTTGGCCGTACCGGCGAATGGTTCGCCCATCAGCACTTCGGCTTCGAGCCCGACACCTTGTCGATCGCCAAGGGCCTGACCTCGGGCTACCTGCCGATGGGCGGCCTGGTGCTGAGCAAACGCATCGCCGAGGCGCTGGTGGAGCAGGGCGGTGTGTTCGCCCACGGGCTGACCTATTCCGGCCACCCGGTGGCGGCGGCGGTGGCGCTGGCCAACCTCAAGGCGCTGCGCGATGAAGGCATCGTGCGCCAGGTCAAGGACGACACCGGGCCGTACTTGCAGCAACTGCTGCACGACGTGTTCGGCAACCACCCAATGATCGGTGAGATCCAGGGCACAGGCCTGCTCGGGGCGTTGCAGTTCGTCGAAGACAAGGCCACGCGCAAACGCTTTGCCAACGAAAACGACCTGGCCTGGCAGTGCCGCACCTTTGGCTTTGAAGAGGGCGTGATCATCCGCTCGACCCTGGGCCGCATGATCATGGCGCCGGCCCTGGTGGCCACGCGCTCAGAGCTGGATGAGCTGGTCGACAAGACCCGGATTGCGGTAGACCGCACCGCACGGATCGCGGGAAAACTCTGAAGTGACCTGCCCACCACCCTCAGGTGCGGGGTGGCGGGCAATCTCCATCAGACACGGCTTGAACGGCAGCGAGGTTATCGACTGCCGCGATGGCCCGCATCCCTCTTTCCAGGAGTCACCCATGAATACAATAACAAGCGTGGCCGAAACTCCCTCCCATCACACCTCAACCAAAGCCGCTTCAACGCGGCGCTTTCGCCAGCCGCTGGGGCTGGTCGGGCTGGTGCTGTTCGGCCTGGCCTACATGGTGCCGCTGGCGGTCTTTACCACCTACGGGCTGGTCACGCAGATGACCAAGGGGCACTTGCCGACCGCCTATATGCTGACTCTGGCGGCCATGCTACTGACCGCCTACAGCTATGGTCGCATGGTCCAGGCGCATCCGTTTTCCGGCTCGGTCTATTCCTATACACGCAAGGCGTTTGGTGCGTATTTCGGTTTTATCGCCGGCTGGACCTTGCTGCTCGACTACATCTTTTTGCCGCTGCTCAGTTATTTGTTGATCGGCATCTACATGTCCGAGTACTTCCCGGCGGTGCCGACATTTGTGTGGGTGCTCGGCTCGATTGCGCTGGTAACCACGCTGAACCTGGTCGGTATCGAGTCCATCACGCGGGTCAACTGGATCCTGATCGTGGCCCAGTTGGTGTTCATCGTGGTGTTCGTGGCGCTGTCGGTACACAACCTCAGCGGTCAGCCGGCGCCCGTTTCGCTGCTGGCGCCATTCCATCATGAAGGCTTCAGCGCCCCCTTGATCATGGCCGGTGCCGCGGTGCTGTGTTTGTCGTTCCTGGGCTTCGATGCGGTGTCGACCATGGCCGAGGAAACCCCCAACCCGCGCCGCACCATCCCGTTGGCGATCATGGTGGTGTCGCTATTTGGCGGCTTGCTGTTTTTGCTGGTGTCGTATTTCGCGCAAATGGTCTTCCCGGAATGGAACACGTTCGCCGACCCGGATTCGGCGTCGGTGGATGTGATGCGCCGGGTCGGTGGCGAGGTGCTGGTGACGGCGTTTACCGCGACTTATGTGGCCGGCTGTTTCGCCTCGGCGATGGTCTCCCAGGCCAGTGTGTCGCGGGTGTTGTTTGCCATGGGCCGCGACGGCGCGCTGCCTCGCGTGCTCGGCAAGCTGGTGACGACAAAACGCGTGCCGGCCACCGCGATTGTGCTGGTCAGCCTGTTCTCGCTGATTGCGCTGTTTATCACCCTGGACACGGTGGCCAACATGATCAGCTTCGGCGCGCTGTTCGCGTTCTCGGCGGTGAACCTGGCGGTGATCAAGCATTACGTGGTCGACCAGCAGTTACGCGGCACCCGTAATTACCTGCTGTACGCCGCGCTGCCGGCGCTGGGGTTCCTCAGCACGGTCTGGCTGTGGACCAGCCTGTCGAGCTTGTCCTTCACCATCGGCCTGTGCTGGATGGGGGTTGGCCTTATTTGTTTGCTGGGGATCACGCGCGGCTTGCGCGTGAAGATGCCTGAACTGCAGATCGCGGAATAAAACCTTCGCCTGTCCATCGACCTTCATTGGGAGTACACCGTGTTCGACCTTCATTACTGGCAACAACGCGTTGCCCGCCAGACCTTTATCGACACCGCCTTGATCGGTGGTCGACCCGTGAGCGCAGCCAGCGGGGAGACTTTTGATGCAATCAACCCCGCCACCCACCAGCTGCTGGCGCGTGTGGCCGCCTGTGGTGACGCAGAAGTAGACCTGGCCGTGCGCAGCGCCCGCCAGGCTTTCGAAAGCGGCCCTTGGCGGCGTATGCCGCCGGTTGAGCGCAAGAAAATCCTGATCAGGCTCTCCGAGTTGCTGATGACCCATCGCGAAGAGCTGGCCCTCCTGGATTCGCTGAACATGGGCAAGCCGGTGATGGACGCCTACAACATTGATGTGCCCGGCGCCGCGAATGTATTTGCCTGGTACGGCGAGGCGCTGGACAAACTCTACGATCAAGTCGCGCCCACCGCGAACAACGCACTGGCGACCATCACCCGTGAAGCACTGGGCGTCGTTGCGGCGGTGGTGCCGTGGAATTTCCCACTCGACATGGCGGCCTGGAAGCTCGCACCGGCGTTGGCGGCCGGTAACAGCGTGGTGCTCAAACCCGCCGAGCAGTCACCCTTTTCGGCCCTGCGCCTGGCCCAACTGGCCCTGGAAGCGGGTATCCCGGAAGGGGTTTTGAATGTGGTGCCGGGCCTCGGCGAAAGTGCCGGCAAGGCGCTGGGGCTGCACCCTGACGTGGATTGCCTGGTGTTCACCGGATCCACGCAGGTCGGCAAGTATTTTATGCAGTACTCGGCGCAGTCCAACTTGAAGCAGGTGTGGCTGGAGTGTGGCGGCAAGAGCGCGAACCTGGTGTTTGACGACTGCCATGACCTGGACCTGGCGGCCGAGAAAGCGGCCTTCGGGATTTTTTTCAACCAGGGCGAAGTGTGCTCGGCCAACTCGCGGCTGTATGTGCAACGCTCCATCCATGATGAATTTGTCGAGCGTGTGATTGCCAAGGCGCGTGCCTGGATGCCGGGTGATCCGCTGGACCCTGGCAGCGCTGCCGGTGCCATTGTCGACAGTGAGCAAACCGCCCGCATCATGAGGGCGATCAATCAGGCCCAGGGCGAGGGCGCCAAGCTGCTGGCGGGTGGCGAGCAAGTGAGCATGAATGGCTCCTCCAACTTCATCCAGCCGACGATTTTTGCTGAGGTGACCGGCGACATGCAGCTCTCGCGCGATGAAGTGTTTGGCCCGGTGTTGGCGATCAGCGCCTTTGACACTGAAGAGCAAGCGGTGCAACAAGCCAATGACAGCGTCTACGGGCTGGCGGCCTCGGTCTGGAGTGATGGCCTCAATCGCGCGCATCGGGTGGCGCGAGCGTTGAATGTCGGCACGGTGTCGGTCAACACCGTCGACGCCCTGGATGTCGCGGTGCCGTTCGGGGGTGGCAAGCAGTCCGGGTTCGGGCGTGACCTGTCGCTGCACTCATTCGACAAGTACACGCAGCTGAAAACCACCTGGTTTGCGCTGCGATAGCCGAAGCGGTCAGCCGGTCGTGTATTCATGGGTGCGTGGCCGGCGCAGCTTCCTGCAACACCTGCTGGTGCTGCCGGACTACCGCCGCCAGGGCATCGCCCAGGCCATGAAAACGCCTAGAACTCCCCGGAATACTTGACCGCCGCCGCGGCGCGCGAGGGCACTTTCAAACTGCGCAGCAGCGATGACACATGGATGCGCACGGTGAACGGCGAGATCGCCAGGGCCTTGGCGATTTCCTTGTTGGTCTTGCCTTGGGCGATCAGGCGCAGAACTTCCTGCTGGCGCGCGGTGAGGGTGTGGGTGCCCAGCGGCAGCAGGCCGGAGGGAGAAAACTTGACCAGCACTTCGCCTTCGCGGATCGCCAACAGGGCCTGGCCGATTTCATCGGGGGTGATGTTCTTGCCGATAAAGCCATCGGCGCCCAGAGCCATGACCTGATCGATCAGCGCCGGGTCATCGACCATCGACACCACGATCAAGGTGGTGCGCCGCAGTTGCTGGCGCAGGTCGGCCAGTTGGCTCATGCAGGTAAGGCCCGGGAAGCGCAGGTCGAGGATCAGCATGTCGATGTCGCCACACGCGTGGATCAGCGCCTGCACCGCATCGAGGTCGCCGGCCTCTTGCACCACGGCCTCGGGCAACAGGCGCTGCACGGTGCGCAACATGCCTTCGCGAAACATCGGGTGGTCGTCGGCTATGATGATTCGGCAGGTCATGGCGTGCTCCTTCCTGGGGCATGGGTGTGCATTGGCATGCTACTTTAGCACCGCGCCACAGGGACGCCTCTGGCGCGCAAAGGATAGACCGAATGCCGCACAAGGACGTCCCCCATGAGTCATGAGACCAATTCCGAACTCGACCAGGCCAACCTGCGCATCGTGGTGGCCGCCATCGCCATTGTCTACATCGGCGCGCTGGGCTTTTTGCCGGGCCAGTCGGTCGACACCTACTTGCCGGTGATCCTGTATATCGTCGCGTTCCTGTTGGTCTCCATCGCGTTGCGCCAGGTGATCGCGCGCTGGCCCGGGCATTACCCGGCGCGGCGGATATTCGGCATGATCCACGACTACACCGGCACCTCGTTCGGGTTGGTGGTGGGCGGCGAACCGGCATTGCCACTGTATGCGGTGATGGTGTGGGTCAACCTGGGCAACGGCATGCGCTACGGCTCGCGCTACCTGGCGATTGCCACCGGCCTGGCCTTGCTCGCGCTGCTGATCGTGTACCGGCTGACGCCACTGTGGCAGGCGCAGCCGTTCATGGTGCTGATGCTGATGATCACCAGCACAGTGATCCCGGTGTACGCGCATATCTTGCTTGAGCGCACGCGCAAGGCTTCCGAAGAAGCCATCGCCGCCAACCTGGAAAAATCGCGCTTCCTGGCTCAGGCCAGCCACGATCTGCGCCAGCCTATTCACTCCATCGGCCTGTTCACCGCCTGTTTGCGTGAAGCGCAGTTGGGCGAGGCTGAGCAGCGCTTGGTGGACAATATCGACCGCTCGTTGCTCAACGTGTCGCAGCTGTTCCGTTCGATTCTCGACCTTTACACCCTCGACAACGGCAGGCTGTTGCCCAAGTACCAGGTGATTCACTTGGGCGAATTTCTCGCCGACCTGGTGCGCCAACACGCCGAAGCGGCGCATTGGGCCGGGGTGCAACTGCGCCTGCGCCCGTGTGCGCATTGGGTGCAGGTCGACCCCGCGATGCTGGCGACGATGGTGCAAAACCTGCTCTCCAATTGCTTTAAATACGGCGCACAACGTCCCGTGCTGATCGGCGTGCGCGTGCGCGACGGCGGGTTGTCGGTGGAGGTGCATGACCAGGGGCGCGGTATTGCCGAGGAGCATCAGGTGAAGGTCTTCGAAGAGTTTTATCGGGTCCGCCAACTGCGCGACAAGGACGTCGAAGGCGTGGGCCTGGGGCTGTCCATCGTCAAGCGCCTGGGGCAATTGATGGGGGTGCAAGTGAGCCTGCGATCACGGGTGGGCCATGGCACCTCTGTGAGCCTGCATGGCCTGGCATTGGCGACGGCGCCACGCCAACCGGCTGCGCGCGACGACGCGCGCCAGGCCGGCCTGCTGACGGGTTTGAAAGTCTGCCTGGTGGAAGATGACCACAACGTGCTGCTGGCCACCCAGGCCTTGCTGGAGCGCTGGGGCTGCGAGGTGCAGGCCGAATCCAGCGGGCAAGGCCTGGCCAGCGACTGCGACATCATCGTCGCCGACTACGACCTGGGCAACCACGCCACCGGCATCGAGTGCATCGACGCCCTGCGCGAGCAACGCGGCTGGGCGGTGCCGGCGCTGATCCTCACCGGCCACGACGTGGAGAAAATCCAGGCGGCCTTGCACGACCGCCAGATCGCGATTCTGTCCAAACCGGTGCGGCCTGCGGAACTGCGCGGCACGCTGCGTGACCTCAGCCAATCGGGCGTTACTGGTTAAACGGCATCAGGCCATTGCCCCGAGCGCCCTTGGGCTGGCAGTAGGCGGCAGGCTTCATCAGGCCAAAGCTGGCCACGGCAAACATGCCACCGCTGGCACCGCTGGGCACTGAGCAGTTGTAATCGCCGGAGGCGGCGCTGGCGATGTAGTAGGTGGTCATGGAGTCGCTGCGTACATTGGAGATACGCTTGACCGGTTCACCGAGGTTGGTTTCCGACAGCGTCTTGAGATGGTCTTCGCTGGGCTTGACGTTGCTGCAACCGGCGACACCGATGATCAGGGCGCCGAGCAGGGTGAGACGGGTAACGGGAGCGTGCAGGTTCATGATGCTTCTTCCTTGGGATTGTTTTGGTTTTTCCAACGCGCAATGCACCCTCGCGCAACAGGTGTGCGGTGCCGGGGGGAGCGTTGGAAGTGCCGAGGAATATAGCGCCGCCGGGTAAAGGGGTCGATTAGCACAAGTGTGCTAATGGCACGGTGAGGTCATGGATGGAGAGAGCAATGCTAGCGATCAAACGCGCCACCCAAGCGGACGCCCAGGCGGCGTTCGACATTCGTCTGTTGGCCATCCGCAGCCAATGCATCGGCGCCTACACCGCCGAGCAAATGGCGCTGTGGACACGCGGCAGCGCCGAAGACGGTTACGACACACTGATGGACAAGCCGTTTTACCTGGGCTGGGTCAATGACGTACCGGTCGCCACCGGCATGCTCGATCTGGACAACAACGAAGTGGGCGCGCTGTTTGTGCTGCCGGCGTTTACTGGCCGAGGTTACGGCAAGACCATGCTGGATCACCTGGAAAAACTCGCGCGGGAACTGGCGATTGAAGAGGTCGTGCTGGACGCGACGTTGAATGCGGCGAGTTTCTACCGGGCCTGCGGGTATGTGGGTGAGGAGCAGGCGGTGTATCACTCGCCTTCGGGGTTGGCGTTGGCGTGTATCCCAATGGTAAAACGGCTTTGACTCTTGCCACAGTTGAGCTTGTCGCTGGGGGATTTGTGTATGTCGCGATGGCCCTGCGAACTGAGATCTAACCAACACAGCCGATCCCCTGTGGGAGCTGTCGAGCTTTAGCGAGGCTGCGAAAGCGGTGGGTCAGGCTACTTATGTATCGCCAGTGCCGCCGCCTTCGCAGCCTCGCCGGGGCTCGACAGCTCCCACCGTTGATTTCATTCGGCGCCGAAGGCTGTGCGCAGTGTTTGAATAACCTGTTCCACGGTGGGACCTTGGACGGGCGGCGGTGTAAGGCTCTCGCCAAATTCGCGCCATACGAACAGCGTCAGCTCAGCCCCATCGGTCAGCCCTTGTTCCTTTGAGCCAAAACCTTGCAGCACCCGATAGCGCTCATCTCGCCAAAACGCCTGCTCCACCCAGTCATGCACCGGGATGAAGTGAAAGTGCAGCGGCAAGCCCGGCATGTGTCCGTAGCGGCTGATATACAGCCACTTCGGCCGCAGCTGTGCCTCCATCACCCGTTGGGTTTTGGCGAGCAGGCCACCCAGTTCAGCCAACGCGGCCTCGGGCATAGCCGCCAGGGAGTCGATCGGCGCTTTGGCGCCCAGCATCAGGTAGCCCGGCAGCTTTGAGGTCAGATGATGATTGAGCAACCAGTGCTCGGTTTCATGAAGGATGAAGGCGGGGTCGATCTGCATGCGCATGCGTCCATGAGAGCCGGGTGGGCAGGATAACAAGCATGGGCGGCTGTATCTCACAAAAGCTGGTGATCTGTGTCTGTCGCTGCGTGTGCCAGGCGGATAGTGTCGTGCCACGTTAACTGACAACCGAGCCCACCATGGAACTGACCGCTGTCCCGTTTGGCACCACCGACTGGTCCACCGTCGAGCCGGAACTTCACCCGGGCATTACCGGCAATGCCCTGTGGCGTACCTGCCACTTCGGCACCACCCGCGTGCGCATGGTCGAGTACACCCCTGGCTATCTGGCCGATCACTGGTGCTGGCGCGGGCATGTATTGCTGTGTCTTGAAGGGGAATTGCACACGGAATTGGAAGACGGCCGCCAGTTCACGCTGACGGCCGGGATGAGTTACCAGGTGGGCAATGACATGGAAGGCCATCGCTCATCCACCCACAGTGGCGCGAAGCTGTTTATTGTGGATTGAGGCGCACGATCAACTTGCCGAAATTACGCCCCTCCAGCAGCCCGATAAACGCTTCAGGTGCCTGCGCCAGACCGTCGATGGTGTCTTCGCGAAATTTCAGTTTGCCCTCGGCGATCCACTGCGCAGCTTCCTGCAAGAACCTGTCTTGTTGTTGGTCGACAAATTCGGTCTGGATAAACCCGCGCACCGTCAGGCTCTTGGCGAGGATGTCATGCATCGTCGCCGGCAGTCGGTCGGCCTGTGCGTGCTGGATAGCGCCGTCGTTGTAGTGGGCGATCAGCCCGCACACCGGAATCCGCGCGAAGTTATTGAGCAGTGGGCGCACCGCGTCCCACACCGGCCCGGCGACGTTTTCGAAGTACACATCAATGCCGTCCGGGCAGGCCTTGGCCAGTTGCTCGGCAAAGTCCGGGGCGCGGTGGTCGATGACTGCGTCAAAGCCCAGTTCATCCTTCACGAAAGCACACTTGTCGGCGCCGCCGGCGATCCCCACGGCGCGGGCACCCTGCAGCCGAGCGATCTGGCCGACCACCGAGCCGACTGCGCCACTGGCCGCTGCCACCACGACGGTATCGCCCGGTTTTGGCTTACCGATATTCAGCAGCCCGGCGTAGGCGGTAAACCCCGGCATGCCGAGTACACCGAGAGCAGTGGTGGGATGGGCGATGCTGGGGTCGAGGCGGCGCAAATCCTGGCCGTTGGATAAGGCAAAACGCTGCCAACCGGCGTAGGCCAGCACTGTATCGCCTTCGTGCCAATCGCTGTGACGCGACTGTTTGATGCGCGCGACGGTGCCACCCACCATCACTTCGCCAATGCCCACCGGCTCGGCATAGGATTTGGCCGCGCTCATGCGCCAGCGCATATAGGGGTCGAGGGACAGGTAGAGGTTTTCCAGCAACACTTCGCCGTCGGCGGGTTCGGGGACCGGTGAGTGTTCCAGGCGGAAGTCGCTGGTTGTCGGGCGCCCGTCGGGGCGTGCGGCCAAAACGATGCGTGTGTTTTCGGTGTGGTTCATGGCGTATTACTCACTGATTGAACAGGCTGAGCAGCGTAGCCATGGGCAAGCTATCAAGGTAGGCTCATAACAGTTGATTCAGAGTTATGCCAAACATGATATTCGATGCCTTCGAACCGTATTTGCTGCGCACTTTCGTTGCGGTGTGCCACCACGGCAGCCTCAGTGGCGCCGCCCAGCAGGCGGGCAGGGCGCAATCGGCCCTGAGTGCGCAGATTCGCCGTCTGGAGGAGCTGCTTGGGCAACGCCTGCTGCGCCGAACTGGGCGTGGCGTGGTGCCCACCACCGAGGGTGAGTTGTTGCTCAGCTACGCCACACGCATCCTGGCCCTGGGTGAAACGGTCGCCACACGCCTGAAGGAGCGTACGGTGATGGGCACTGTGCGCGTGGGCTTGTCCGAAGACGTGGCGGTCACTACCTTGCCGGCGGCGCTGGGCCGTTTGCGCCGCACCTGCCCGCATATGCACATGGAAATCACCGTGGACCACGGCGATGCGTTAGCGCAGCGCTGGCACGACGGCCTGTTGGATGTGGCCATCGGCGTCAGCTCGGTATTCGCCGCCGACCCGGTGCGCACCTGGAATGTGCCGCTTTATTGGGTGTGCGCGATTGACGATGAAGTCGATCCGGCGCTGCCTCTGGACGTGATCGTGTACGCCGAGCCTTGCGCGTGGCGACGCTTGATGTTCGACGCATTACTGGCGGCCGGTCGCGACTTTCGCGTGACCGTCACCAGCCCGAACGTCGGTGTGATCAGCGCGGCTGTCGAAAACGGTTTGGGCGTTGCCCTGTTGCCTGCCGACAATATCAACCCGCACACCATGCGCGTGATTGCGCTGGCGCCCGCTGGCAATGCCGCATTGAGCGTCAACTATGGGTTGTTCGCGGTGCCGCGCCAGACCGAAAGCATCCGTGCCACGGTCGAATTGCTCAGCGAGGGGTTTCATTTGATGACGCAACCGAGGGTGAAGGGTCTCAGCCTTTGCGATACACCGCCCCCAACTCCCGCGCCAGCCCAATAAAATTCTGCAACGGCGCCGACGGATTAAACGCGCGCCGCACCAGCGTAATCGGCGCCAGCAGCTTGGGCCTGGCGTCTTTGATTCGGCAATACACCACGCTGTCACGGTGCACATCGCGCATCGACGCCGGCACCACGGAGATGCCTTCGCCGGCCGCTACCAGGCTGACGTTGGTCAGCATGCGTTCCACTTCAAAGGCAATCCTGGGTTCGAAACCGGCGTTCTGGCAGGCGGTGATCAAGTTGGCGTACATGCCCGGCGCGCCAGGGCGGCGTACCAGAATAAAGCGTTCGTCCTTGAGTGCGCCAATGGGGATGGCGCTGTCGGCGGCAGCCAGCAATGGGTGGCCGGTGGGCAGGACCAGTAGCATTTCTTCGTTGAGCAGGCGGTGGAAGGTCAGGCTTTGATGGGTACTGACCGGGGCGCGCAGGATGCCGACGTCGATGCGCTTTTCGATGGCGTCCTCGGTCAATTCCCGGGCGCTGCCTTCATTGATCGAAAGCTCTACCGCCGGGTAGTGCTCGCGGTAGGCGCGGATGATGCGCGGGATCAGCGCGTGGGCGGCGGCCGAACTGGTGAAGCCGATGGCCAGGGTGCCCTCGATGCCCTGGGCCACGCGGGAGGCCTTGAGTGCGCCATGCTCAACACGCGCCAAAATGGCTTGGGCTTCTTCAAGAAACACCAGGCCACCGGCCGTCAGGTCCACGCCCTTGGGGTGGCGCTTGAAAAGATCGAACCCCAGCTCCTGCTCCAGGGCGCGAATCTGTTGGCTCAGGGGCGGTTGTTGCATGTTCAGGCGTGCGGCGGCACGGGTGAAATGTCGTTCTTCGGCCACCATGATGAAATAGCGTAAATGGCGAAGTTCCATGGTGGCCTATCCCGTGACAAGAGGCAGTGGTGGGCGGCCGCAAGCAGCCCGGCCGTCAATATGCCCAAAGCCTGCGACCACCACAATCCGTTCAGCGTTTGCTGTCGGCCAGCTTGTCGAAGGCCTGGTCGAGATGGGTTTCGGCGCCTTTGAGCTTTTCATGCCGCTCCTTGAGCCACTGCTGATCAGCCTGCAGCGTCTTGCGCGCCTCCACCAGCATGCGCTTGACCTCCTGTGGCTGCGGGCCGCCGGTGCCTTTGCGGGTCTGGACCATGTTGGTGGGCGACAGCGCCGCTCTAAAACCTGCTTCATCGAGCGGCAGGGTATTGGGCGTCCATTTGTACTTGTCCGCCGCCTGGCTATACAGTTTCTGCGCGTCGGCATAGGCGAAGGTCTTCGGCGTGGTGCCGTTGCTGCGCGCTTCGGTGACGATCAGCGAGGCAAAGCTGTGGCCGATGCGAAACGGCACTTTGTACTGGCGCTCCAGCGTGTCGGCCAGTTCCATCGAGGTGGTCCATTCCGACTCCAGTTCTTCGAGCGCGCGCTGCGGGTTGATCTGCAGCGCGTCGAGCACCGCGTCGAGGCTGTGGAACATCTCCTGGGTCGAGCGGAACACGCCCAGCGAGTCGAAGGCGAACTTGTAGTCGGTCATGCCGGTGGTGACGTTATGCGCGCGCAAGGTGACGGCCTGGGCCAGACCCACCACGTCAGAGGCACTCTCACGCGCGCGCATCAGCAAGCCCGGGTTGCGTTTTTGCGGCATGGCGCTGCTGGTGTAGGTGGCTTCCTCATCGAGCAACAGCCAGGGGCGAATCTGATGATACTGGGTGTGGATATCGCCAATCATCGCGCCCACACGGATGGCGGACGATGACGCCATATTGGCCGCTTCGATGGGAATGTCATAGGTCGAGACCTGGCTGGAATCCAGCGAGTTCTCGCGCACGCCATCAAAGCCCAGCAGCTCGGCCAGGCGCTCACGGTTCAGCGGATACGCCGAGTTCGCCAGCACGGCGGTGCCCATCGGGCTCTGGTTAAGGCGTGTGTACAGCTCGCGGATACGCTGGCCGTCGCGGTCGAACGCGGCTTCAAAGGCCAGCAGGTAATGCGCATAGCTGATGGGCATGGCCTGCACGCCGTTGGTGTAGGCGGGCACCAGGGTGTCGACGTTTTTGTCGGCGATGTTCAGCAGGCGTTGGCGTGTGGCGTTGAGCGCTTCGCTGTAGGCCAGCACCTGGCTGCGCAGGGCGGCCAGGCGGTAGGTGGCAAGCATGTCCTGGCGGCTGCGGCCGGAGTGGATCAAGGAGGCTTCGGGACCGATCTTGTCGGTCATGATTTTTTCCAGTTGCAGCACATCACTGGGGCGCGTGCCGCCGGGCTGCTCGGCCTGGGCGATGGCGTAGCGCACACCGCCGGCGATCTTCTGGCCCATCTCAGGCTTGACGATGCCTTCTTCGGTGAGCATCACGATCGAGGCTTTGTTGATGCGGTTGAGCCAGGCGAATTGGGTCTGGGTGGGGTCGCCCTTGGCCTTGCGCTCGGTTTGGGAACTGTCGGGCGTGGCGCCGACCTTGGCCGCTTGGGCCGCGCATTGTTCGGTGGTGGTGCAGGGTAGCTCGCCGGTGTTGGCGGCATAGGCGCTGAGGCTGTTGAACAGGGCAAAGGCCACGGCAAGGGAAAGCAGGCTTTTCACAGCGCGTTGGGGGGATGTGTTGTTCACAGAGACACCTGATTTATTGTTGGAATTATGGGCCGTCGTTGCGGCGCAATCAGGCTAGCGGGTGTGCGGGTAGATTGAAAATATATAGAAAGTGTTGATGGCAGAGGTTTTGGATATGGCTAATAGCGCTTGCCAGATTAAGATCAAAAGCACATTTGTGTGCGCCGCGAACTGCTTTTCTGTGGGAGCTGGCTTGCCTGCGATGCAGACACCTCGGTACATCAGGCACACCGAGTTGATGCCATCGCAGCGGTGCGACGATTCGACAAGCCAGCTCCCACCTTCATCAGCGGTTTTCAGTGCATCTTGCTGTGGTCCATGTCACCCATATCGGTCAGCGCGCGGGCAGGGGCTGTTACTTCAACGGTCTGCTTCTCACCCTTGGCGTTTTCCACGGTCAAGGTCAACGGCACCTGGTCGCCTTGCTTGATCTGGCCGGTGAGGCCCATGAGCATCACGTGGTAGCCCTCCGGGTCGAGCTTGACCGCTTTACCGGCAGGCAGGGCCACCGAATCCACCGGGCCCATGCGCATCACGTCGTCCTTCATGCTCATCTCATGAATCTGCACGTCCTTGGCCACAGGCGACTTCACGCTGAGCAATTTGCTGTCGCTGTCGGCGGTGACGGTCATGAACGCGCCGCTGGAGGTCTGGCCCGCCACGGTCGCGCGTACCCATGCATCGCTGACCTGAACCTGGGCGCTGGCGTGCGCCGCGAGGCCGAGCAAGGTGAGGCCGAATGTCAGGCGCTTGAGGGTTTGAACGGCAGTCATTAGCAGACCTCCATGACGGTGAGCAGGTCTTCTGCGCACTCTTTAGCGGTAAGGGATGCCGACAGGCCCAGGCGCAGATTGCCGCGGGTGTCGAACACGAAACTGGTGGAGGTGTGGGACAGGGTGTAGGTGTCTCCGGCCGGGATCTTTTCATAAAAGATGCCGAACTCCTTGGCGGCCACGGCGATTTCTTCCGGGGTGCCATACAGCGCTTCGAAGCTGGGGTCGAAGGCCTTGACGTAGCGGTCGAGCAATTCGGGTGTGTCACGCTCGGGGTCGAGGGTGATAAACACCACCTGCATGATTTTGCCATCGCGGCCCATCAGCTTCTTGGCCTGGGCGGCACGGGCCAGGGTGGTGGGGCACACGGCCGGGCATTGGGTGAAGCCGAAGAACACCACCGGCATCAGGCCACGGTACGAACTCAGGGTGACGGTTTCGCCGTCGGTGTTCTTGAGCTTGAAGGTGCGGCCCATGATCTTGTCACTGAGGTCCTTGCCGTACTTGAAATTCAGCTTGGGGCTGTAGTCACAGCCGCCCAGCAGGCTGCCCAGGCCCAGCAGGCCCATACCGGTCAGCACTTTGCGGCGGGTGAATAACGTACTCATCAACTGTGCATCCTGTGAAACGCCTGCATTGCTCTGGATCTACAGTTCAGGCTTTGAAAAGGAGTAATGATGCGGGCGCACAGTCTACCAACCCCGGCCAGCCCACGTAATCTGCGACGTTCTGCCACAGGGGCGCGTGGCGCTTCATCCTTTTGCGGCTTCGGTGGTAGAGTCGCCGCCATGAAATTGAGCCACCCCGACCGTTCACTGATCGCCTGGGCCCTGTACTTCTGCGTGCTGATGAACCTGTTCGTCTGCGGTTTGGGGCATGGGCAGATGATGGGCCTGCAGCTCAATGGTATCGGCGGGGCGTTCTGTTCGGTGGACGGCAGCCAGGCGCCGCTTTCCGACAAAGGGTCAGGAAACACGGCCTCCAGCAACATCTCGAACTACTTTGCCTGCCCGGTGTGCGCGGCCGTGACCGTGGCCATCGTGTTCATGATCGGCCTGGCCTGGCTGCTCGGCCTTGGGCAAACCCCGCGCCCGGCCCATGAACGGCGCAACAAGGCACCGCCACGCTATTGCTGGCCGTCGGCCAACCCTCGCGCTTCCCCCACTTTCTGACGTGTGCCTTGGGCTTCCTGTGATCAGGAGGCGTTCTATCGTCACGACTGTGAGTGCGTTTCATGAACCCACCTTTGCCAGCAGGCGCCAGCCGCCTGGTCAGCAAGGCATCCCGGCGTTTGCGCGCGGAACCCTTGCGCCCCGAATACCCGAGCAATTCGCGCTGCTTCGTGCACCTGGATGCACGCCTGTTGCCGTATTGGCACACCTTGTTCGATATCTGCCCGGCGCTGCTCAAGCTCGACCCGCCGGAGGGCTTGAACTTGTTCCGCAGCTTTATGACCTGGGCCTATCGCAACCAGGTCGCCCAGGATTGGACCTATCACCTGAATGTGTGCCGCTGGCTGTTGGCGTCCTCGTATCGGACGCGCATCGATGAGGAGCCGATCGAAGCCTTTATGGCGGCCGCGGCAGCACGCTGGATCAATGCCGATGAAAGCCACGCCCAGGGCGTGGTCCTGGCCTGGCGAGACGCAAGGGTGTTCGACTGGAAGGGCAGCGCCTTGGCGGGCGTTGAGCATCAGATACTGCCGGACCCGGCAGGCGACTTTGCCTGGTGCCCGCTGGCCAAAAACGGTTTCCGCGGCTGGTTGCCGGTGCCTTGAGGTTCTGGCGAACCCATTGGGTGACACTGTGGCTCCAGAACGATCATCGTCACTGTGGCGAGCAGGCTTGCCCTGCGTTGGGCTGCGCAGCAGCCCTCGCTCTTTCTTACGGGCTGACCGCGCCGCCTACAAGAGCGTCCCATTATCTCGTAGGAAACGGCCTGATGTTCCGTGCGGGCATCCTCATCAATTCTATTTTTTTGCCGGGAATGCCATCTTCACGGTCTTTGTAATGCACAGACTAATAAGAGGCTGAGATGACGAAAACTTCTGATGAGATGCCCCATTCCTTCTGCGCGAGCGACCGCTACGACCCGGTCAGTCGGGCCTTGCATTGGTTGATGGCAATTGTGTTTGCCTGGAGTTATTGCTCGGCGGTTGTCCACTTCCTGTCCTCCGATTCTGCGCTGGACAAGTGGCTATGGCCGTATCACAAGTCGGCGGGCCTGCTTTTGCTGGTGCTGCTGATACTGCGAGCCGGCTGGAACCTGCTGAACCGGCACAACCGCCCGCCGAGTTTCAACCGTGCGGCTGCTGTCGGGCATGCTGTGCTGTATGCGCTGATGTTCCTTATCCCTGTTATCGGGCTGGTACGCCAGTACGGCTCCGGTCGTGAGTTTTCGGCGTTTGGCCTGCCGATAATGGCGGGTTTCGAGGGCGATAAAATCCAGTGGATGATTGACCTGGGGCGCAATTTTCATAGCTTGCTGGGCTGGACAATGCTGGTGTTGATCGTCGGTCATATCGGCATGGTGATCGTGCATTCTCTGCGCGGCAATCCGCAGGTGTTGCGACGCATGACGGGAGGCGCCCGCCGGTTATGGCGCTAGGTCAACGGCCTTTTTTGGGGGCTTTTTTCTGGGTTTTCTTCCCGCCTTGCTGCTGAGTTGACGTGCCGCTGGAGGAGGTCTTTTCCTTTGGCGGCGTTTCAGCTTTTTTGTTGCTCTCCGACGGGCTGCTGGGGTAGGTGCCCGGAGGCAGGGCCGAACCGGGTACGGCATCACCGAAGGCTGCGTAGGCGGGGGTTGCCAAGCACCCGGTCAGGCAAATCACTAACACGATCTTGCAGGAAATACCGGTCTTCATGACGAGAATCCTTTTCCATGCTTCACCTGTCAAAAGCTGCCCTTGCTCTGAATCCGAAGGGAGGCATTAATTGGGAGTGCAGGGGATCCGGCAAAGTTTTGATTTTTTTCGCCGCCACGACGAAAGGCCATGAACCGACATTTTTAATGAACCCTCACGCCGATCCCTTGACCTAATGCATACGACCTCAGGAGGTGATGCATGCAAATAGACTATATCTGGATCGTGCTGGCGGTGATTTTGCTGGCGTTGGAATTGTGGGCGATCAACATCGTGTTGCGCAGCACCGGCGGCTGGGAGACCAAGGGGTTGTGGTTGATCATTCTGATTTTTGTGCCGTTGTTCGGGCTGATTGCCTGGGCCATGTTCGGGCCAAAACGTGAGATGGCCCAGCACCGTAAATAAATAGCACCGTAAATAACCAGCACCATAAATAGCACCGTAAACACTGAACACAAGCCACACAGCAAACAGGCGCCCCCGGGCGCCTGTTTGCGTTCAAGCCTGCCCGTTATCCCGCGACCGCCTTGGCAATCGCTTCGTTGAATGCCGGCAGGTCATCCGGTGTGCGCGAGGTGATCAAGGTCCAGCCATTGGCCTTGCACTCCTTGACCTGGGCATCTACCACGCCTGCAGCGCCGGCGTTTTCAAGGTCGATGCGCACGCTCTTGTATGCGGTGAGCGTCTTGCCTTCGATCACGCCGGCATCGATCAGCGCCCATGGCCCGTGGCAGATGGCGGCGACGGTTTTGCCGGCTTTGACGAAGTCGTTGATCAGCTTCAATGCGGCCGCGTCCTGACGCAGGGTGTCGGCATTCACGGTGCCACCGGGAATCACCAGCGCGTCGAAGTCACTGCTCAGCACCTGCGACAGCTTGACCTCGGATTCCACGGTCTGGTCCTTCTCGGTGTCGCCGACGAACGTCTGCACGGTGCCGCCTTTGCTGGAGCCATGCGTCACCGTCGCACCATAGCCACGCAATGTTTGCAGAGGCTTGAGCAGCTCGTCGCGCTCGATGCCGGTGTTGGAGGTGATGATGAGGATGTTCTTGCCGTTGAGTTGTGAGCTCATGGTCGAGTCTCTCCTGCTGGATGGATTAATCATGCGGTGTGGGAGAGTGGATCGAGCGTGGGCGGCAAAGGTTTAAATTAATTTGGACTTTTTTCTTGGGTGGTTTTCGAGGAGGGCCGACCTGCAAAAATCCTGAACTATCGAAAATCGCTGGCCTCTGCTGCATAGACGCCTGCTGCTTTTTGCGGGCCTTCTATTGCCTGGAGACTCACCATGACCGATCCCAAGACTGTCGACAAAACCCCGGAACCCATCAGCTCTGAAGATGCCCAGAAAGGCCGTCAACAACCTGCCAAGGGGCAGACGCTGGAACAGCCCAACCCGAAGACCAAAGCCGTGGACAAAGTGTTGACGCCCACGTCGATCAAGGACACCGAACGCCAGACTGACGCCATCAACGAGCAGGCTGCCAAGGCCGAGCGCAAGCTGGGCCACTGAGCATGGCCCGTTCGATCACGGCGTCTGAACTGGGCATTGAGCTTGCGCCCGACGATGATGCCAGCCTGTTCAAGTGGTTTATCGCCAGCTTCCTGATGGGCAAGCGTATTCAGGCGCCCATCGCGGCGCAGGCTTACAAGGTGATCGTGGAGCAAGAGGGCCGCGACACTGCACGCAAGTTGCAACATTGCACGTCGCGTGAGCTGGTTTCGATGCTCGGGCGTGCCCATTACGTGCGTTACGACGAAAGCACAGCGCAGCGTCTGCTGGACCTCAGCGCCAAGTTGAATGCCGAGTACGCGGGCAAGATCAGCCACATGCGCAGCGCCAGCGAAAACCGTGAGGCCTTCGAAAAACGCCTGGCCGAATTCGACGGCGTGGGGCCAAAAACCATCGAGATTTTCATGCGTGACGCGGCCAAGGTTCTGTTTTGATGGCACCGCTATTCGTGCGCTGTGCCGGCTGGAGTCTGCCGCGCGCACACTGGCCGGACTTTGCGGGCGTTCGGTTTTCGGTCAAGGCGCCCAGGGCATCACCCATGAACTGCGCTTGCAGCACTGCGAGACGGTACTGGATGAGTTCCTTGAACACTGCTTGAACTTGGGGGAGCAACTGGGCTGCCTGCTGATTCAATCACGCCGTGACCGATGGCTTGTTGCTACTCGACCTCTACCCGCAGCACTTCCAGGCCTAGTTGCTCATACGCCTCGACACTCGGCACATGCCACTCGGTGATCAGCGTATGAATACGGCTGCACGGCGCCACCACAAAGGGTTCTACCGCGCCGAGCTTGTCGGCCATGGTCACGGCCACCACGTGGGAGGCGCTGTCGAGCAGGGCTTGTTTGACCGTTACTTCATCGAAGTGCAGCGAAGTGATGCCCACTTGCGGGTGCAATGCACAGACACCGGTAAACAACAGGTCTGCCTGGATGCTCTGAATCAGGCGTACAGCTTCGTGGCCGCTGGTGGAGAGGGTCGCCGGGTTGATCTGGCCACCGGCCAAAATCACTTTGACATTTGGGTGGTCCGCCAAGGCGATGGCAATCATCGGTGACGGCGTGACCACCGTCAGGCGAATGGCGTGCGGCAATGACTGGGCAATACGCAGCGTGGTTGAGCCCGAATCGAACAGCACAATCTGGCCGTCTTCTACGCGGTCCGCCGCGAGTTGCGCGAGGTGGCGCTTGGCTTCGTTGGTCTCGCCGACGCGGGTGAAAAAATCCTTGCCGGTGTCTTTGGGCCGGGGCAGGGCGCCGCCGTGTACGCGTTGCAGCAGCCCGGCGGCGGCGAGTTCGCCGAGGTCGCGGCGGATGGTGTCCTGGGACACGGCGAAGTGCTCGACCAATTCTGACGCAGTGACTTTGCCGTCGCGCTCCAGCAGCAGCAAAATCTTCTGTTTGCGCAATGAAGGCAGGTCGATAGCTTGATGTGTGTTATGCATGTTTGTGCGTCTTTTTGCGTGTTTGTGCAAGATTAATCACCCGTCCACGCAAACGCAATGGCTGGTTACCAAGCCGATGGGCGGTTACTCTCCAGGCTCAGTTCAGGGAGAGGTGACCTAGATGCCGTTGATCACAACCATCGAAGATTTACGCAGGCTCGCGCAAAAACGTGTCCCACGGATGTTCTACGATTACGCCGACTCCGGCTCCTGGACTGAAAGCACTTACCGGGCAAATGAAAGCGATTTTGCCCGCATCCAATTTCGTCAGCGGGTGGCGCGCAATATCGATGAGCGTTCAATCCGCGCCAGCATGATCGGCCAGGACATGGCCATGCCCGTGGCTTTGGCGCCCACTGGGCTGGCGGGCATGCAGCATGCCGATGGCGAGATCCTCACTGCCCGCGCGGCTGCCGCTTTTGGCGTGCGTTATACCTTGTCGACCATGAGCATTTGTTCGCTGGAAGACATCGCCGCCCACGTTGGCCAACCGTTCTGGTTCCAGTTGTATGTGATGCGTGATCGCGTGTTTATGCAGCAGTTGATCGAGCGCGCCAAGGCTGCCGGTGTGGACGCGTTGGTGCTGACTCTGGATTTGCAGATCCTCGGCCAACGCCACAAAGACTTGATCAACGGCTTGTCGGCGCCGCCCAAGCTGACTGTGCCGAATATCCTCAATATGCTGACCAAGCCGCGTTGGGTGGCGGGCATGCTCGGCACCAAGCGCCATGGCTTCGGCAATATCGTCGGGCATGTCAAAGGCGTGGCCGATATCACTTCGCTGTCATCCTGGATCGGCCAGCAATTCGACCCGCGCCTGAGCTGGGACGATGTGGAATGGATCAAGCAATGCTGGGGCGGCAAGCTGATTATCAAGGGCATCCTGGATGTGGAAGACGCGCGGCTGGCCGCCAATTGCGGTGCGGATGCGCTGGTGGTGAGCAACCACGGTGGGCGCCAGCTCGATGGCGCACCGTCGAGCATCAGCCAATTGGCGGCGATTGCAGAGGCTGTGGGCGAGCAGATTGAAGTGTGGCTCGATGGCGGCATTCGCTCCGGCCAGGACGTGCTCAAGGCCATCGCATTGGGGGCCAAAGGCACCATGATCGGCCGGGCGCATTTGTATGGTTTGGGCGCGTTGGGTGAAGTCGGTGTGACCAAGGCGCTTGACATCATCGCCCGCGAGCTGGATGTGTCGATGGCACTGTGTGGCTATAACGATATACGCGATGTGAATCGCGAGATTTTGCTGCCGGGTAGCTTTCCCACAGGGGTTTGCTGAGCAAAAAAATCGTAAAAAAGTAAAAAGAGTTGTCCACGAAAACCGTGGGTATCTCTGTGGATAACTTTGCGAAGGCCCGGCAGGGTTGGCGATTTAACCTTCGGTTAATATTTGATCAGATTCTATTTTGGACCAGTATGGGCAGGGTTGGCGCTTGACAGCCAAGCGCGAACCCAGTGCCGAAAACTGCTATTACGACTCGCCGTCGCGACCTGTGGAGTGCGTGGCGATGGTTGCTGGCGTCGTTGCTGGCATCTTCGCCTGCATGAGTTTTTCCAGGGCCTGGCCATAACTGCGACCCGCCAGGCTCATGCTGTTGTTGTGGGTGGCGCCGGGTACGAGCAGCAACCGCTTGGGCTCCTGGGCGGCTTCAAACAACTGCTGGCTGAAACGCGGTGGCACGTACTGGTCGGCCAGGCCGTGCACCACCAGCAGCGGCATGTGCACGTCGGCAATCTTGTCGATGGAATCGAATTTCTGCGACAGCAGCCAACGCACCGGCAATGAGGTATTGGCCACGGCGGTGGCCGCATCCCCCAGGGAAGTAAAGGTGGACTCGATCACCAGCCCGCGCACCGGCACAGGCGTTTGTTTGCTCAGCTCAGCGGCGAGATCGATAGCCACGGCGCCGCCCAGCGAATGCCCGTAGATCAGGCGTTTGCCGGGGTCGGGCTGCAATATCTGGAAACGTTCCCAGGCAATGCGCGCGTCCTCATACACACTGGTTTCCGACGGCAAATCACCGTGGCTCTGGCCAAACCCGCGATAGTCGATGGCCAGCACCGAGAAGCCCAGCGCGTGCAGCTGTTCAATGCGAAACAACTGCCCGGTAAGGTTCCAGCGCACGCCGTGCAGGTAGAGGATCGCCGGCGCATCCTTGTGGCCGGCCGGGTACCACCAGCCGTGCAGATTCTGCCCCGATTTGAAACTGGCCGGCTTGATATCGAATTCCTGCACCGCCTTGGGCAGGCCGGTGTACCAGCCGGCGGTGCCCGGCTCGATGCGAAACACCAGCTCACGCTCCTTGTGTTGCAGCACGGCGCAGCCCACCGGCAGGCCGACAATCAGGATGGCCATGCACAGCAGGGGAACCCAGCGCAGGCCCAGGCGGGACAGAAAACGAGAGGACATGAAGGTTCCAGGACAAAGGCGAAGCAGGCGTTTTACCAGATGGCGTGGGCCGGCAGGCATTAATTCGACGGCCGTAGAGGGGGATTGCTTGCAAAGTGTTGCTGCCTTGAACAACCTCTGCTCGGGTTGTTAGGGTGGGCGGCCGAACAGGAGAGCACAGACATGGATTTCACCGGCAAAACGGCAATCATCACCGGCGGCGCGCGCGGGCTGGGCCTCAGTTATGCACGGGCGCTGGCCCAAGGTGGCGCGCGGGTGGTGATCAGCGATATCGGCGCCAACAAGGTAGGCGTCGGCACTGATGCATCGGTGGTGCACGCGGCGGCCGCAGCCTTGCAGGCCGAAGGGCTGGCGGTGCTCGGGCATGGCGGCGACCTGTCTACGGACGAGGGTTGCCGACAACTGATCAGCTTCACCATCGAGGCTTACGGCCAGCTCGATATCCTGATCCATAACGCCGGTTGGGTCGGTTACCAGAACATCGCCGACCTCGACGCCGCGTTCCTCCAGCGCACCATGGACATCAACCTTTACGCGCCGCTCTGGCTGTGCAAGCACGCCTGGCCGCACCTGCTGCGCTCAGCGGCGCCGCGCATTATCCTGACCACCTCCGACCGCGCCATGTACGTGGAGTACGAGCAAACCGGGCTGGTGGCTTACAGCGCCGGCAAGATGGCGCAATTGGGCATCATGAATGCACTGAGCCATGAAGGCGCCGAGGCCGGCATCAACGTCAACGCGATCTCGCCGGTGGCCAAGACGCGCATGTGGGGCGTGACCGACGAACCGGATGAACTCAAGCCAGAGTGGGTGACGCCGGGCGTAGTGTTCCTGGCCTCTGGGCAGTGTCAGGACACGGGCTACATCCTGCGCGCCAGCAATGGTCAATTCACCGCCGCGCGCTTCACCGAAAACCCAGGCGTGGAGTACCCGCGCAATCTCGCACGCATCAAGGCGGCCAATGCGCAAGAAGTCGCCGCCGCGTGGTCGCGCATCAAGCAGCCGCTGGCTCAGGCCGGCGTGACCAGTTGAACCCGATTACGCCCCTGCGCCTTGGCCAGGTACAGCGCCTGGTCGGCCTGGGACAATAAATGCGATAAGTCACTGCCCGCTGCCTGGGTGGTGACGATGCCGATACTCACGCTCAGAAAGCCCGGCGCCAGCAATTCCAACCGCGCAAATGCCAGGCGGATTCGCTCGGCCACTGCCAACGCATCGGTTTCATCGCTGCCTGCCAACAGGCAGGCGAACTCTTCGCCGCCAATGCGTGCGAACACATCCTCGTTGCGTAACGCGTCCTGCAGCACCTGGCTGAAGGCAATCAACGCCTGGTCGCCCATGGGATGGCCGAAGCTGTCGTTCAGGCGTTTGAAGTGGTCCAGGTCGCAAAGCAACAGGGCCGCGCATTGATGGCGGTGCAGCAGGTGTTCACCCTTGAGCATAAAGGCGCGGCGGTTGCCGATGCCGGTCAGCGCGTCACTGAAGGCGGCGGCCTTGAAGCGCAACTCGGCGCGCTCCTTGACCATCGCCAAGGTGACGTAGGCGATACCGATGGCGTACAGCATCGACTCAAACAGCATGAATGCAAAAAACGGCGTGCTTTCACTCTCCGAGGCCCGTTCGCTGTTGATCGGCAGGCCAGGGTCGGTAAAAGCGCGCACGCCATAAAAACCGGTGTGCCACAACGTCAGCACCAGGGCCGGCACGTAGGCCACTTCCAGGCTTTTGCGCTTGCGCCACAGCTCCAGCGCCGACAGCACTCCGTAGCCGGCAGCCAATAGTGAATACAGGGTGACGCGCGCCGACAGCGAGCCATAGAACGGCGGCACCAAACACATCACCAACCACAGGACGGCGCCGGCGAGGATGCCCGGTACATTGGGTTTTTGTTGCACGAAGGTGCGCATGGCGGTCCAGTTCATGGCGGCGCTGAGCAGCAGCACCACGTTGCCGATGACCAGCGCGACAAAGTCCATGCCCACGCCGCGCACCACAATCAGCCCGGTGCCCAGGGCGGCGAGCAGCAGCATGCTGCCCAGATAGCCCAGGGTCGGTTCGCGGCCACGACTCCAGGCATGTACCGTGAGCAGGCCCATGAGGCCGAACACGAACATGGCTACCATCAATAGCGTCGGGATGTGCAGCATCATTGGCGTGAACCTGGCGATCCTTCTTGGGTGGCGATTGTATCCGTAAGCAGGCCGCTTGACGCTGGTATTGCTGGCGCGACATGCTCCCGGCTTCTATGAGCAAAGGCCCGACCATGGACAACAGCCCTATTCGCATCACCGCTGAAGAAACCCTTTCAGACAGCTGGTACAACTTGAAAAAGTACAGCTTCGACCTGCGTCGCCAGGATGGCAGCTGGCAGGCCCAGACTCGTGAGGTGTATGACCGGGGCAATGGCGCGACCATCCTGTTGTACAACCGTGGTCAGCGCACGGTGCTGTTGATCCGGCAGTTTCGCATGCCTACGTTTGTCAACGATTACCCCGGCTACTTGATCGAAACGGCTGCCGGGTTGCTGGACAATGCCAGTCCTGAAGAACGTATTCGCCTGGAGGCTGAGGAAGAGACCGGGTATCGCGTCGGTCATGTGGAAAAAATCTATGCGGCGTTTATGAGTCCAGGTTCGGTGACTGAGCGGATTCACTTTTTTATCGGTGAGTATACGCAGGCGGATCAGATTGGTACGGGGGGCGGGCTGGAGGAGGAGGGTGAGGATATCGAAGTGCTGGAGTTGGGGTTTGAGCAGGCGCTGGCGATGGTGCAGAGTGGGGAGATTGTCGATGGCAAGACCATTATGCTGTTGCAGCATCTGGAATTGCGGATGCTTAAAGATGGCTGGTGAGTGAGTGGGTTGATTGAGTACATATCCGTTGCTGCGGTCACGGCGGCCTATGGTTCCGCTCTTACAGCGGGTCACTTTTGGCAAACGCCCCAAAAGTAACCAAAAGGTCTTCGCCCCACCACTCGGCACCTCGCTAATGCTCGGTGTGCCCTCACTCCGGCTTGAATCCGTGGGCCGCCGCGATGGGCCATCCTTGGCCCAGCGCGGCTAACCCGGCGTCCTGCCGGGTTACCCACGGATTCAAGCCTGCGTTCGGCCATCGTGGTTAACGGGGCGCCTCAGATCAAAAGCAAGATCAAAAGCAGAGCACGGCGGCCTGAAAGCCGACCTGAGTGGTTG